>JAFIGE010000187.1 GCA_020831585.1 Opitutales bacterium
ATGGTGGGACGCGTTGTGCGTCGCTGGGGTTGGATGCGGATGATTTGGAGGTCATTCTGAGGCATAACGGGGACTCTGCTGAAGGCATCCGTCGACGTTTGAAGGCGAGGATGGGCGACGTCTCCGTCTTCATGCGGGAGGTGAAGACGCGTTTTACCCTGTGGTATAACGGGGAGCGCGGGACGGTGGGGACTTTCTGGGCGGAGCGTTTCCGCAGTGTCATCGTGGAGGCGGATACGGCGGCGCAAAGGATGGTGGCGGCTTATATCGATTTGAACCCGGTGCGGGCGGGTCTGGTGGAGGACGCGGGTGCCTATGCTTTCAGTGGGTTCGGGGAGGCGTGCGTGGGTGGCTCCGCCGCACGGCGCGGGATTGCCCGGATCGAGGGACAAGTGGTTTGGTCGACAAGGTCTCATGAGCACTACCAGGCGCGGTTGTGCAGCCGGCTGGGTCCGGGAATGCGGTCTCGCCGGGGAGATCAGAAGACTGCGGCAACCGGTGCGATAAAAGAGGAAAAGATGCCGGGATCGGTTGTGCACGAAGGGGCGGGGCTTCTCTCCAAGATCCGCGCTTTCAGCGAGAGCTGGGTTGTGGGGTCGGTTGCGTGGGTGGAAAGCTTTTGTGCGGCCGATGGTGGGCTGGGCTATAAGAGGGGAAGGAAGCCCCAACCGGTTGCGCCGGAGGGTGGGGCTGACTTCGCGACGGTCGCGACCGTGGGGAAACGCCACCGAAAAAGGTGACCGCCTTTATGATCACCCCTGATAAATGGGTCTTGCACATTTCGGTTGAAGCGAGGGGGCGAGGCTCGCAAGGTGACGGCTTCCATGAAAATCCGAACCGCTGTTCTCACTGCGGCGAAGCGGGGCCATACGCACCTGCCGCTCCAAACGATGATCGACCGGGAGGGCTACCCCCAAACGGCGCTGGCTTTGCAGTTGCGGGAGTTAATCGACGCGGGGATCGAACGAGTGGGGATCGTGGTCGCCCCGGGACAGGCACCTATTTTCCGCGAGGCCGTTTCGGGGCTGGGGGCGCGGATCGATTTCATCGAGCAACCGGAGGCCCGGGGCTTTGGCGATGCCGTTCGCCGGGCGCGGGATTTTGTCAATGGCGAGGCTTTCCTTCTGGCCGTGGGGGATCATCTTTTTATCAGCACGAATCCGGATAAAAATTGCGCGCGGCAATTGCTCGAGCGGGCCGCTGCTTCGGAGACGGCGATGGCGGCGGTGCAGGCTACCCATGAGAGCGAAATTGGGCTCTACGGAACCATTGGAGGGGTGTTGGAGGACCGCGAGCGGGGCCTTTTCCGGGTTCGCCATATGGTCGAGAAGCCCACGCCGACGCAGGCGGAGGTGGAGCTGCTTGTGCCGGGCCTGCGGAGCGGCCACTATCTTTGCTTTTTCGGGCTGCACGTCTTGCCCGCGCGCATTTTTGATCTGCTGGACGCCGCCGATGACGGGAACGGCCCGGTCGGCCTGACGCCCGCGCTCGAGCGCCTTGCCCAGGAGGAGACCTTTCATGCCTTCGAGATCGAGGGGCGGCGCTATAATCTGGAAGCCCGCCATGGTCTCCTCCTTGCCCAGTTGGCGCTCGCCTTGAACAGTCGGCACCGCGAGGAGATCCTCGAGCACCTCGTCCGCCTTTTGGCCAAAGCCTGAGAGCCATGGCTGTCTCCACTTCCCCCCCGCATCCCTTTGTCGAGCTGATCGTGTCCACGTGCCCGGAGGTGCGGGACCGCTCGCTCTTTGTGCTTTGTCAGGACCTGGCAGACGACGCCATCCTCGCCGGGTGCGAGGCGTTGGAGGGCTTCTGGCAGGATACGCCCAATCTCTACGAGCGGGTGCGGGCGCTCACTTTTCTTTCCGCGCTGCACCGCTATGTGTTGCCTGCGCGGGGGCTTACGGAGCGTTTTGGCCGCATCCCGGCGGAGGCGCATGGCGCGCTGATGCGTCGGCGGTTTCGTGAGGCCATCCGGGCCTTTCGCGAAGCCGAAGGCGACGCCCGCCGCAATGATACCCTGGCCAGCGGCCTCTCGCGGTCTTACGCGCGGCAGGGTCTGCAATACCTTGCCGACCAGGTGCGCCAATCGGTGCGTTCCGTGCCGGGGAACCAATGGATGTTTCGCATGGGCCATGCGGATGATTATCCCTTGCGCCTGCGCCCGGAGCTGCGCCCTGCGGACGGAGCCGAGACACCGGTCTTGCGCGAGTCGACGGCCGTGCGAATGGACCTTTCCCACAGCTCGTGGAGCGACATTTTCTTTTTGGCGATGGACCGGCCCGAGTTTGCGCGGGTGCTCAACGTGTCCATCAACCTGGCCTTGCACGGGAGTGGGGAGAGGCCGAAGCCGCCGGTGGAAGCTTATTTTCGCCTGATCGACCGTCCGGTCATTCGCTTGGTCAGTGTGGACCTCGGGGCGGAGACGGAGGTGCGCTCGCTAGGGCAGTTGTTTGATTTCGGAGCGGATTATCTGGGTCTCCTGAAGGCCGCTGTGATCGCTTCCGGGCTCGTGCCTCCGGGGTTGGAGGGAGCACCCATCGGGCTGGAGCAGGTGTTGGAACGCTTTCTCGGTCCGGGCTGGGGCTTTGAGCTGATCAGCAACGTCAATAACATCCCCAAGGGATCGCGCCTCGCCGTATCGACCAATCTTCTCGCCTCGCTCATTGCCGTGTGTATGCGCGTGAGCGGTCAGGCTCCCTTGCTGGAGGGGCCGCTTGATGAGCCGTCGCGTCGTCTGGTGGCGGCCCGCGCCATTCTTGGCGAATGGCTCGGGGGATCGGGTGGGGGCTGGCAGGACTCGGGTGGCGTCTGGCCGGGCATCAAGTTGATCGAGGGCTGCACGGCACAGGAGGGCGACCCCGAATGGGGGGTCAGCCGCGGTCGTTTGTTGCCCCGGCACACCGTCCTTGACCGCTCCGATGTCCCGGCAACCGCCCGGCAGGCTCTCGAAAAAAGCCTGGTCCTTGTGCATGGCGGGATGGCGCAAAACGTGGGCCCCATCCTCGAAATGGTCACGGAGAAATACCTCCTCCGCGCGGAAGCCGAATGGCAGGCCCGCCGTGCCTCGCTCGCGGCCACATCTGATATTCTGGAGGCGCTGCGCGCGGGGGATATCCGGCGGCTCGGCGCGCTCACCACGGCTCATTTTTTCGGTCCGCTGCAAACGATCATTCCCTGGGCCAACAATGCTTTCACGGCGCGCCTCGTGGAGTCGGTCAGGGAGGCCCTCGGCGAAGCTTTCTGGGGCTTTTGGATGCTCGGGGGTATGTCCGGGGGCGGCATGGGTTTCATTGTAGAACCCTCTGCGCGCGAGCAGTCGAAGGATATCATCGCGCGTCTGCTTTTGCAAACGAAGGAGCGTTATCAGGAGAGTTTGCCCTTCGCGATGGACCCGGTGATCTACGATTTTTCCATCAACGAGAACGGATCCACGGCCGATTGGGTTTCTTCGGGCGGCCTGCCCTCGGCTTACTACCGCTTGCGCCTGCCCGGTATTGTGCGCAAGCCTGCCGCGCAGATGCGCCGGGACGAAGCCGACGACCTTCGGGCCATCGCTCGGCGCTTCGGGCAGCAGGCTCTCCCGCAGGCGGCGGATCTCTCCATTTTGACCGCGCTCCTGCCGGAGGGCGACGCGGGGAGCAAGGATGATGGGGGCTCGGTTTCTTTGGCGCGTTTGCTCGAAGAAAACGGGTTTGATCCCGCGCAGCATGAAACGATTCGCGGGCGTTTGCGGGCAGGGAAGATCGGCCTTGCGCAAAACCGCTTGCCGCCGACAACCCTCATCGAGGATGTGAGCGACGCGGATCTGCGCCCGCCGATGAGCGAGGCGGCGGCAAAGCGGTTGGGCGAAGCGGCGTTGGCCGAGGGCTCCGTGGGCGTCGTCACGCTGGCGGCCGGTGCGGGCTCCCGCTGGACGCAGGGCGCGGGTGTGGTGAAGGCACTGCACCCCTTCGCCGAGTTTGCCGGGCGGCACCGGAATTTTCTCGAGGTGCATTTGGGGAAGAGCCGTCGACGCGCGCGGGCGGCAGGCGTGCGTATTCCTCATTTCATTACAGTTAGCCATTTGACGGGCGAACCCATTCGCCGGTGGTTGGATCGCGGGGATGTCATTGCTGATGAGAGCGTTTGCCCGGTGATCTCGCGGGGTTGCTCCATCGGGTTGCGCTTCGTCCCAACCGAGCGGGATTTGCGTTTCGCCTGGGAGGAGATGCCTCAGGAGGAACTCGACGAGCAGGCGCAGAAAATGCGCGCGAGCGGGCGCCGGGCGCTCCTGGAGTGGGCGCGGGCGGCGGGGGAGGCATCGGACTATCGCGACAACCTGCCCGGTCAGTGTCTGCATCCGGTGGGTCATTGGTATGAGGTGCCCAATATGCTCCTCAATGGGACATTGCATCGCATTTTGCAGGAGCAGCCTTCCCTGCGCACGCTCCTGATCCATAATATTGATACACTCGGAGCCGATGTGGATCCCGTGTTCCTCGGCTATCATTTGGGCGGTGGCAGTGCGGCCACTTTTGAAGTAATTTCGCGCCGGGTCGAGGACCACGGAGGTGGTTTGGCGCGGGTTGATGGCCGCGTGCGCCTGGTCGAAGGTCTTGCGCTGCCCACCGAGGCCGACGAGTTCAAGCTACGCTTTTACAACACGCTTTCCACCTGGCTGGATATCGATGCTTACCTCGATTCCCTCGGCTTGGGCCGGGGTTCCCTCGGGGATGAAGGGGCCGTGCGCACAGCGGTGCGGGAAGCGGCGGCGCGCATGCCCACTTACCTCACGATAAAGGATGTGAAGAAACGGTGGGGACGCGGGCAGGAGGACGTCTTTCCGGTGATGCAGTTCGAGCGGCTCTGGGGTGACATTTCGGCGCTGCCGGATTTTCCGGTTCGCTTCTTGCAGGTGTCACGTTGGCGCGGCCAGCAACTGAAGGACCCCGCACAGCTGGACAGTTGGCTGCGAGACGGTAGCCACGCCTACGTGGAGAGCCTCGCGGACTTTGCCTGAGGCCAGGCCCGCCGGTTCCCGGCTCCATTAACGGCGAAGTCCGTAAGCTATCCTTGGTAAGTGGTCGCGGCTTCGGCTAAATCGGCCCGTAAGCGGGAGAATTTTACAGAGGGGAAGGTGGAATGAATGCGTCGCTCAAGGGCTTCACGATAGGCATCCGTTGCAAAAAGACCGCCATGCAGCGAAACGGGCGGCGGCGGATCGCCGCATTTTCGAAGAGCCGTTTGGACCATCGTGACCAGGCCATCGGTGGCTTCTTCCACGACCTGTTTTGCTGGGATATCGCCCGCCGCTGCCGTGTCCAAAACAGACCGGGCGAGTCCTGCAAGGGCTCCGGGGGTAGAGCGTTCGCGAAGGGCCTGCAAAAATTCGTTGTGGCAGGAGATTCCCCACTGGTTAAAAATGGCTTCGCGCAAAGCGGTGGAAGGTCCCCGCCCATCAAAGGCAAATACAAGGGCACGGAGGGCGCGGCGGCTCAGATCAAAGGCACTGCCATCGTCGTCGAGGAGCGCACCCCAGCCCCCGACCTGGTGCAAATCTCCGCTCTTGTCGCGAGCCAGGCAACTGGACCCCGTTCCGGCGACCAAAAGAACCCCCGCGCGACTCCCAAAAGCGGCGGAAAAAGCAAGCTCCAGGTCTGAGATAACCTCAATGTGCGCTGTCTGTGCCCATGGCAGGCTGCCGATTGCGATACCCGCTTCGCGACGCGCGGACGCTGTCCCGGCTCCGGCTAGACCCGCAACAATTCGGGCAACTGGTTCCGGCAAGAGTCCCGCCATGCCGAAGGCTTGATTCACGGCTTCTTCGACCGAAAAAAGAAGGGTTTCCCGAGTCCCCGAGTGAAAGTTGCCCGGGCCACCGCTTCCCCGGCCTACGATTATGCCCGAGTCAGCCCGCGCCAGCGCGGCGCGTGTGTGTGTCCCTCCGCCGTCAATGCCCACCACCCAGTTCATCCCCCCAATGCAAGACGCGGCTGAAAAAAAATACAAGCCACGCGCCGCATCGTTTGGGCTTCACCTTGACACACCTCCCGTTCTTCCCATGGTTTTGCGATTAAATCTCAATAAACCAAGGACGATTCCAATGAAGAGTAGATTTCCAGTGGTGCTGATCGCGCTGATGGTCGCCATATTTGTTTCGGGTTGCGGAAGCGGTTCGCCCGGAGACGAAGTGGAGCGGTTTGTAGTGGCCCTGCGTCCTGACCGCGACCCGGACGCGATGATGGAGGAGAAGGTCGCCTTGGAGCGGTTTTTGCGTGACCGGACCGGTCGGCCGGTGGAGGTCATTATTCCGCTGAGCGGTGCAGTCATCCAAGAGGGCCTGGCCAACGGCACAATCGATGTGGCCTTTGTCAGCGCGACGGAGGCTGTGCGCGCGGCAGATGCCGGAGTAGGGGGAATTCTTCTGGCCACGGAAATCAACGGGCGTCCATATTATGAAAGTTACTGGATTACTTTGCGGGAAGCACCCTATGGAAACGTTGAGGATTTGCGTGGTCGTCCGATTGCCTTCTCCAGCCGCACCAGCACCTCAGGTATGCAAGTGCCGGTCTGGGACATGGTAAGGCGTGGATTGCTCGCGCCGACGGATCGGCCGGAAGCTTTTTTTGGAGAGGGTAATGTCTTTTACGGAACCGGCTATGTCTCTGCTGCACAACGGGTTCTCAACGGTCAAGCCGCCGCAGCGGCTGTGAGTTACTACGTTTTGGATAAGGATAAACACCTCTCGGCAGAGGACAGGTCGCGCTTACGCCGCCTCGCCTCCCAAGGCCCCGTGCCGACGCATGTGCTCTGCGTTCGGACGTCTCTTCATCCGGCCGACCGAATTGCCCTCGAAGCCGCCTTCCGCGCATTGAACGAGCAGGCTGCCGACCTGCGCGACCGAATGTTTACGGGGCCGTTGATCGAAGTTGACGAAGAAACGCATCTCGCACCCACAAGGGAGATTCTCGCGCTCTTGCGGAGCATGCCCCTATGACGACGGCGGTGCGGTTGGCTTCTCTTGTGCGCCGACGGGTGACCAAAGAGACCATTTTCCCGACGGGTGCGGACGTGCGGGTGGAAGGTCTTGCGCTGCGCTATGGGGCAGGCCCGTGGATTTTTCGGGATGTCTCCTTTCGCCTGCCCCGGGGGCGTATGCTCGCTGTTGCCGGGCCCTCCGGGGTCGGCAAAACCTCCCTCATGCGTTGTCTCGCCGGCTTGCTCCCGGCTAGTCACGGGCAGATCGCCTACCGCCTTTCCGACGGAACTATTTTGACCCCTGCGGTCATGGGCGCGCGCCTCGGCATGGTTTTCCAATCATTGCGCCTGACAGGTGCAGCCTCATCGATCGACAACGTGTGCTTTGGGCGGCTGGGACGCCATCCGTTTTTCCGCACCTTGCTCGGATTTCCGCGCGGTGAACGCGAAGAAGCGTATGCGGAGTTGTGTGCCCTCGGGCTCTGTCACCAGGCGCATTCCCCGGTTTCGCGACTAAGCGGTGGCGAGCGGCAGCGTGTGGCTGTGGCGCGCGCCCTGCATCAGGATGCTGATGTCATTTTGGCCGATGAACCGGTAGCCAGTCTCGACAAAGCCAATGCCCAGCGCTGCCTCATGTGTCTCCGCCAGCGTGCAGTGCAAGACGGGCTCACCGTTATCGTGGTTTTACATGATGAAGACCTCATTGAGCGCTATGCGGACGAAGTCCTCCGCCTCGAGCCAGTCGAAGCGGGAGTAACCGGGGCATGAAGGCGGGGCGTCCCGAAAAGCTGATCGAAGCGACCGTTCCCCGGAAACGTGCCCGTATGGCGCTCCCCCCGCAAGAGACCGGGTGGCGTCGGTTGGATGCACCCTCCGTTGCCGCGATTCTCTTCCTCATCTTTGTCATCACGGCCTTTCCGCTGCTGAAAGGTTCCGGGCGGCCGCTCGACACGTGGGGCAACCTCACGCGCTTCGTCGGGGGCTTTCTGCCCCCGGACCTGACCATCTGGCAACCGACTCTGGCAGCTCTTTGGGAAACCCTTCAGATGGCGGCCTTGGCCACCTTCTTCGGGGTCACCTTTTCGATCTTGTTTTCGGCACTGGCGGCTCGCTCGCTTTCACCCGGTTGGGTGGTTGTGCCCATCCGGCTCACGCTCAACGCCATCCGCACCATACCCAGCCTCATCTGGGCGCTCATCGCGGTGGCAGTCGTGGGGGCCAACCCCCTCGCTGGCGTTGTCGGCCTGACTTTTTACAGCATCGGCTATCTGGGAAAGTTCTTTAGCGAGGCTTTCGAGTCGGTTGATTTGGAGGCGGCCAAAGGGCTGCGGGCGATCGGCGCGAGCCGCTTCCAGACTTTTCAGTATGGCCTATGGCCCACTGCCCGCCCCATTATCTGGAGTTACTCTCTGTGGATGTTTGAATACAACATCCGCTCCGCCTCGATTGTCGGCTATGTCGGAGCGGGGGGACTTGGGCTGCAACTCCTCCGTTATCAAGAGTTCAATCAGTGGGAGCGCTTTGCCACCGTGCTCCTCTGTATCTTCCTAGTGGTGACCCTCTTAGACTTCATCAGCGGTCGTCTGCGCCGTCGCTACGTTGAGCGTTCCCAAGGTGCAGCATCCTGAAACCTGGCCAAATACAAAATGCCACTTGAACCATTTTTTAATTAACAACGTCATTAAATCTTGCATGGAGATCCGAATATGGTGGGGTAGGGGATGCTTCGAAACATCACACCCCGTTCGCGGAAGCGTCGGCCGCGGGCGATTTT
>JAFIGE010000019.1 GCA_020831585.1 Opitutales bacterium
CCATGGGCGGGGGGAAGGCCGCGCGGGCGGGGATTGCGGCGCTGGTGAACGGGCGTGCGTGGAAGGAGGCGCAGGGGCTCTACCGGGAGTTGTTGCTGGGGAAGGGGCGTGTGGCCAAGGCGCACGGGGGCCGCATTGGCCGGGATGTGAAGGAGCGGCTGGGTTTGGCGGATCTGGTGCGGTGCCGGGTGCGCTACTTCACGGATGGCGCGGTGCTGGGGAGCGCGGCGTTTGTGAAGGGGTGGTTGAGCCCGAGCGGGCGTTCCGCGGCCCATGCGTTGAAGGGCGGCGACTGGGGCGGTCTCCACGCCCACCGCAATCTCCGCGTGCGCGCAGTGGAAGCTGTGGAAAATCCGTGAATTTCCATTGTCTAGCGGGGCGAGAGCCTCAACGCTCATTTCCATGATTGGCTTGCAGGACGGGTATGGGTCGGAACCCCCCGAGGCGGCCTTGCCTGAGCCTCCGCCCGCCGAGGCGGTCTTTGGCGAGTCCGGCTGGCTGGCGCATGCCCTGCGCCTCGAACACCGCCCCCAACAGGCCGCAATGGCCGACGCCGTGCAGGAGGCTTTTGCCGAAAACACGCCCCTTTTCTTCGAAGCCGGCACGGGCGTGGGCAAGAGCCTGGCCTATCTCATTCCCGGCATCTTCGAGGCCGTTGCGAAGGAGCGGCCCTTTCTTGTGTCCACGCACACGATCGCCCTGCAGGAGCAGATCCTGAAGAAGGATTTGGAAATCTGCCGGCACCTCTTTCAGACCATTCCGGAGCTGGCGCCATTTCGCGACTTTCGCACGGCGTTGATGGTGGGCCGGAGCAACTACCTCTGCGGGACCCGCCTGGCCCTCGCGATGGAGTCGCGCCGGGATTTGTTTTCGGAATCAGCCGAGCGCGAACTCCAGCGCATCGTCGATTGGTCGATGGAGACGGAAACCGGCCTGCTGCAGGAACTTCCCCTTCCGCCCGAGGGCGAGATCTGGGACGCCGTCAATGCCGATGGCCCGGCCTGCAATCCGCGCAACTGCAAGCCGGATACCTGCTTCTATCGCCGGGCGCGCATTCGGATGGAGCGGGCGCATGTCGTGGTGGTGAACCACAGCCTGCTTTTCTCCCTGCTCGCCGCAGGCCTCCAGCCCCGCGGCAAGACGCCCGGCATTCTCCGCGCCAACGACTTCGCGGTGCTCGACGAAGCCCACACGGTGCCCGCCGTCGCAACCGACCACTTTGGCGAGCGGCTCAGTTCTTTCGGCCTCCGCCGGGCCCTCCAGCGCCTCTACCACCAGGATGCGCGGCGCAAGAAGCCGAGCGGGCTGATCGTGCGCAACGGTTGGAACCGCGATGGCCTCCTCGTGCAACGCGCCCAGGCCGCCGCCGACCAGTTCTTCGACCACATCCGCGAAGCGCTCCTGCACACCAAAACCGTGGTCCGCCTGCACGAACGCAACTGGGCCCCTCCCCTCCTCGACGAGCCGCTCGCCGAACTCATCACCCGCCTCGGTTCCCGCATTGAGCAAATGGAGGAGGGCGCGGCCTGCGACGAAGTCACCGGCGCCCGCAACCTCCTCAAAACCTACCTCCAGTCCATCCGCAACTGCGTGGAGCTGGCAAACCCGGACGAGGTTTACTGGCTCGAGCGGACCGGCCGCCAAAAAAACATCGTCACCCTTCGCTCGGCTCCCATCGATGTCGCGCCGCACTTGCGCGATGCCCTCTTTGCCCGCCAAACCGGGGTGGTGCTGACCAGCGCCACCCTTGCCGCCGGGAAAAACCTCGATTCCTTCATGGCCAGCGTGGGCGCAACCGGGGCACCGGGCAGAATCGTCACCTCGCCCTTCGATTTTGCACGGAATATGCGCGTCTATGTGGCCGAAGACGCCCCCTTGCCCACGCGCGACACCGCCCGCCTCGACAGCGCCTACCTCGCCGACATGATTACCTTCTGCGCGAAGGCGTGCGCCGGCGGGTCTCTTGTGCTCTTCACCAGCTATGCGGAGATGAACCGCGTGTGCGGCCTCGTGGAAGAGGATTTCGCGCGCGCCGGGCGCCCCTTCCTGATGCAGGGCCGCGATGGCAGCCGCACCGATCTCGTCGAACGCATGCGCCAACAGGGCAACACCATCCTCTTCGGAACAGACAGCTTCTGGACGGGTATCGACGTAAGCGGCCCCGCGCTCTCGCAGGTCATCATCACCCGCCTGCCCTTCGAAAACCCCTCGGAACCCGTCGCCCAGGCCAAAGCCGAGCGCTGCGAAGCCGAAGGCGGCTCTCCCTTCACCGAACTCATGCTGCCCGCCGCCCTCATGAAATTCCGTCAGGGCATCGGGCGCCTCATCCGCACGCGCAACGATTGCGGGACCATTGTCATCCTCGATGCACGGGTCTTGCGCAAAGCCTATGGCCGCGCCTTCCTCGACGTCCTTCCGGTGGATAACTGGACGCGCCTCTCCCGCGCCAACCGCTCCAGCCGATTCGAGCCCTTCTGATCCGGCGAGGCCTTCGCCGCCGGCCGGCTAGCTCCCCTCTTTGAAATGAAACCCACCGACCGCGAAAAAGACGATGCCTGGATCGGCGATGCCATCCTCGCCCTCTTTGCCCGCCGCTATATCCTCGCCCACGCGCCGACCGCCGACCGCGTGAAGATGTTCACGCACATGACCTGCAACCAATTCCTCTCCGGCATCGGCGAACCCACCCGCGTGGAAGCCGCGATCGGGCGAGTCTACATCGAAGAGGGCCTCGAAGCCGCCTTCGCTCACATTGAGGCCAACCTTCTCCCGCTCTTCCAAAAACAATGGACCCGCGCGGCCAACCTGCGGCGAACGAAGGGTTGAAACAAGGGTTGAGGGGTTTCCGGTCCACGATCCGGGCCGATAGAGCTTGCTGATTGGATTGGGGGGCGGTTAATCGGCGTTTTTCCCGCCGTGAAACCGCAATTTACATCGTTTCCAAAAGTAATCGGATGGGGTGTCCTTTTCTTTCTTTTCGTTCCGGGCAGTCACCTCTTTGCCCTGGAAATGACGGGGCACAATGGCCAGCGGGTAACCTTCGCGGGCGTTCCGGAGGCCCACGCGGGCGGCCTGCGGCTTAAAGTCACCCCGGAGGGGCCGCTCATGGACGTGCCGTGGGACCGATTCGATGCGGAAGCGCTGCGCCGCGAACACCCGCGCATTGAATCAGCGCGTCTGCGAACAATGGGGTCAAACCGCGTGGCTCCCTTGAAGACGGGGGTGTTCCAAAACGTGCTCAGCCCGGTTGAAACCATTCATGAGATCAACGCCGTCCTGCAAATTGTGCCGATTCGCGTAGGCCAGGCGCGCTTTTACGGACCCTACCGCTCGCAAACCCTGCTCGACCTCCTGAAAGAAATGGAGGGAGTGGGGCTCAATGAAAAACGCCGCCGGGAGCGGCTCTTCCGCGCCTTTTCCGATACCCTGCGCAACAGCATCCTGCCCCGCCTCAAGCACATCGAAAGCCAAGTGCCCAACATCGCCTATTGCGAGCGTGTCGACCGCTACCTCTTTGTGGTGCCCCGGCGTTTGGCCCGCTTCAATGAAACAATGGAAGAAATTTTGCGCTCGGGCGAGATCACCGACGGCCACCGCGCCCAGTTGCACAGTTTTTTCCGCTACATGGAGACCCAGCTCCACGCCTATCCGCTGGCGGAAATTTGAAGATACCGCTTCGCCGCGCGGAACGGGCAAAAAGTAGTCGGGCGAGATTCATCCCCCGACTTCGCGACGGCCAGCAGCGCGCGATATCCAAAAGCCTTCAGCGACGCGGCAAATGCCCGCCCGTTTGCTGCTTTCCCGCCGCCCCAAGCTGGGCGCTGAAGGCAACCCAGCTACCCTTGGAGCAAGGGGTCTTCGTCCCTCAGACCTCTCTGAGGGGGTTGATCGCGTTTGGACAAGCCATCACGCCACCTCTTTACAGGCTCAGGACTCCTCACTTCGGTGAAGCGATCTAGACACTTTCTCGATACGCCACGCGTTTTATCATTTCGCTGCGTGGAGGGCATCTTCCGTAGCAGGGTGGCCATGTTGGCCCCCTGCTCTGCGGCGCTGGGAGAGCGGAGGTCGCGGAGATTCCCGCATCGCCCCGAAAAGCCGCAGACGCAACGCGCTGACCCCAAATGGGGTCGCGCCACCGCGTAGCCGGGCGGGCCCCTTACCCCGTGGTGCGCAGGCCGCCGGCGATGGCGTTGATGGTGAGGAGGGTGTCTTGCAGGAGGGCTTCTTTGCGGGCGGGGTCCTCGCAGGCGCGCCAGCGCGAGAGAAGGTCGATTTGCCGGAGGTGGAGCGGGCGGAGGGCCTCGGCGCGCGGCTGGAGCGTTTTCTCAAGGCGGGGGCGACGCTGCGCGCGGGAGTTGCCCAGAAGGTCCCCCACGGCCCGGCGGGCGCGGGCGTGTTCTTCGAGAATGCAGTCGAGGACGGTGCCGCGGGTCTCCGCATCGCGCACAAGGGCCGCGTAACGGCGCATGAGTTCTTCATCGGAACTGAGCAGCGCGGTTTCGACATTCGTGAGGACGTAGCGGAGGAAGGGCCAGGATTCGATGCCCGCCGCGATTTCCTCCCAGATGCGCGGGTTGTTTTCGCGCAGGGCTTCGAGGGCGCCGCCGACCCCATACCAACCGGGCAAAAAGAAACGGCTCTGCGACCAGCTGAAGACCCAGGGAATGGCGCGGAGGTCGGCGAGGGTGCGCGCCCCGGTGCGGCGCGAGGGGCGCGAACCGATGCGGCTCATTTCGAGGGCGTCGATGGGCGTGGCTTCGCGGAAAAAATCGATGAAGCCGGGCATCTCCAAAAGTTCGCGGTAGACCCGTCGGCTCGACCGCGCGAGATCCTCCATAACGCTTTCGAGCGGATGCGGGCGCGCCTCGGCCCCCAGATTGGCGAGGGAATAATAGAAGGTGCCGGCGACGAGCAGATCGAGGTTGTAGCTCGCCGTGAGGAGGTTGGCATACTTTTGGGCAATGACTTCACCCTGTTCGGTGAGGCGCAGATCAAAGGCCGCCGACTCGGCCGGGAGGGCTTCGAGGAAACGGTGCGTGGGGCCCGCCCCGCGGCTCACCGTGCCCCCGCGCCCGTGGAAGAAACGGATGCGCACGCCGCGCTCCGCCGCCACGCCGGCGATGGCGCGCTGGGCTTTGAGGAGCGACCACTGTGCGGCGAGGATACCGCTGTCTTTGTTGCTGTCGCTGTAACCGATCATGACCTGCTGGTAGTAGTCATCGAGGCGCTCCATGCCCGCGCTCGGGGGGAGGTCGCGGCCCTTTTTCACCATTTTTCCATGGCGGCGACGGAACCACACGAGGGAGCGGCGGGTCAGCGGGTGATCGAGAAACTCGGCAAGGATGCCCGGACCAGCCTCCAGGTCGTCGATGGTCTCCAACAAAGGAGCCACCGGCACCGTGCAGACGGTGCCCTCATCGGTTTGCGCAAAGAGCCCGGCTTCGCGCGCGAGGAAATAGACCCCGAGCAAATCGGAGAGCGAACGGGTCATGCTGAGAATAATCGTGCCGATGCCCTCTTCGCCATAATGGGCGCGCTGGATGGTAAACTCGCGCAGGGCACCCACCGCCGCCAAGGCTTCACGGTCGGTCAGCTCGGCGACGTTGAGAAGGGGCTGGGCCGACTTCAGTTGCTCATTGAGAAAAGCGACCCGCCGCGCCTCATCCCAGGAGGCAAAGTCGGCTTCCTTCCAACCGGCGGTGCGCAGGATTTGACCGATGGCGATCTCGTGGAGACCGCTGTTCTGGCGAATATCGAGGGCGGCGAGGTGAAAGCCAAAAACTTCCGCCGCGCGCAGGAGCGGATCGATGTCGGCCTGGGCAATGGGTTCCGCGTTGATTTCGCAGAGACAGGCGCGCACCTCCCGCAGGTCGCGGGTGTATTGATAGGCGTAGCGATAGAAGCGCTCGCTCAGGGGAGCCGCACGCACGGACGCTTCGTCCGCCGGAGGGAAACGCAAGAGAATGAGGGAAAGCGCCTGCCGCCAGGGTTCGTTGGGATTGCGGGTGCGCACTTCTTCCAGTGCCGCCGCGCCAACAAGCGCCCCGAGGGCTTCGATTTTCCGTTCGAGGGAGGCCGGAGCGGGGCGGAGAAGGGAGCTGAGGCTCAATTTGGCCCGCGCTTCCATAAGAAGATTGCGCTGAAGGGCGAGAGCCTGACCGCGCAGCTCCGCGAGGGTCTCGCGGGTGACGGCCGGGGTCACGAGGGGATGGCCGTCGCGGTCACCCCCCACCCAGGTGCCAAAGCGCAGGCGCGGGAGGACCGCCGGATCGGCAAGGAGCGCGGGATCGAACCCGGCGGCTTCCCAGGCCGCGCGCAGGTGCGCATCGGTGCGGCGGAGCGTCTCCGGAAAGACGTTGACAAGGTAGTGCAGGAGAGCGGCCCGTTCAGCGGCCACGGTGGGCTTCTCCAGGAGGGTCTCCCCGGTGCGCCAGAGGCGTTCGAGGGCGTTGCGCACCTGCCGGTCGATTTCGCGCTGCTCCGAGGGGGTCCACATGGTGTTTTCCCGCTGCACGAGCGAAAGATAAAGCCCGCGATGCTGCTCAAGCACCGTGACCCGCTTGGACTCCGTGGGGTGGGCCGTGAGGACGGGCTCCACGCGCACGTGAGGGAGGGCGGCGGCAAGTTGCTCCGCCGTCCAACCGGCTTCCTTCAGGCGGCGCAAATAGAAACCCCAGAGGCCGGGTTCGGTGAGCATGCCCGTCTGGCGTTCGCCGAATCGGCGCATCTGGTTGGCCACATTCTCCTCCACCATGTTGAGGAGTTGGAAGGAAATCGAATAGGCCTGGGCGGTGGAATTATCCGGCACGGCGGCTTCCGCCGGAAAGGGTTCGCCATGCCACGGCAGCGCCTCCGCCACCCCGCCGTCCCCGACGCCCTCCAGAACCTCCGCAAAGGTGCCCATGAGGTAGTGCAGATCGCGGTCGATCTTCTCAAAACCCAGACGGATGCGCTCTCCCGCCGAATCAGCCGGTTGTTGTCTTTCCATGGCGCAGAAAGGCAGCCACATCCGCGCCCGAAGTCAACCGTCACCGGATGGCCGCGCATTCGGCGCGGATTTGACCGATCCCGCCGTCGATCGGCGGCCGCTCACGAACTCACATACTTTTGCACAATGGGAATGCGGCGGCCAACCCCGAAGGCCAGCGGGGTGATCTTGAGCCCGGGCGCGGCCTGCTTCCGCTTGTATTCATTCAGGTCCACCTTGCGCACCACATCCCGCACCACGGCCTCGTTGAAGCCCCGCGCGACGATGTCCGCCGTGCCCTCGCCCTGCTCCACGTAGAGATGCAGGATGGCATCGAGCACGTCATAAGGCGGAAGACTGTCCTCATCCTTCTGATCCGGCCGCAGCTCCGCCGAAGGGGGCTTCGTGATGGTGTTCCAAGGAATGATTTCCCGGTCGCGGTTGAGCCAGCGGCAAAGCTCGAAAACTTTTGTTTTCGGCAAATCGGAGATCACTGCGAGCCCGCCGGCCATGTCACCGTAGAGCGTGCAATAACCCACCGCGATCTCGCTCTTGTTGCCGGTGGTGAGAAGGAGGGCACCGGTCTTGTTGGAGAGCGCCATGAGCAGGAGCCCGCGCGCGCGCGCCTGGATGTTCTCCTCCGTCACATCGCGGGGGCGGCCCACAAAGAGCGGGGCCAGGGTGGACTCCGCCGCCGCGACCACCTCGGCAATGGGCAGCGTCTCATAACGAATCCCCAGATTGCGCGCGAGGGCGGCGGCGTCATCCCGGCTGTGCTGGCTGGAAATGGCCGATGGCAGGCTCACCCCGAGCACGTTTTCCGCGCCGAGGGCCTCTTTTGCCAGAGCTGCCGTGAGCGCCGAGTCGATGCCGCCGCTCAGCCCCACAAGCGCCGAGCGAAATCCGCTCTTCCGGGCATAGTCGCGCAAGCCCAGAACGAGGGCGTCGTGGATGTCGGCCAGCTCGTCGGCGAAAAACCGCGGATGGGTTTGCGGGTCACCCGCGGAAAAGGGATCCACCACCGCCGTCGCCTCGGCAAAGCCGCCCAGCCCCGCGGAGACCGTGCCGTCCGCCCCCAGCACCATGCTGTGCCCGTCGAAAATGAGTTCGTCGTTGCCCCCGATGGCATTCACATAGACGAGGGGACAGCCGACACGTTGCGCCGCCCCGCCCACGATCGCCAGACGCGTGGAATCCTTCCCGTAGTGCCAGGGGCTCGCCGAAAGGTTCACCACGAGGTCCACGCCTGCTTCCGCCAGACGGCCCACCGGATCGGTCAGGTAGTGGCGGCTCGTCTCAACCACCGGCCCCGTCCAGATATCCTCGCAAATGGTCACGCCAATGCGCCTTCCCGCGTGCGTGAAGATCGCCGGGTCGGCGGCCGACTCAAAATAGCGGTCCTCGTCAAAAACATCATAGGTCGGGAGAAGGCATTTGCGCGCAACCCCCCGCACCCTCCCCCGCTCACACCAGAAAGCCGCATTCCAGAAACGCCGCCCCTGGCGGGCTTCGTTCACCTCCACGCAGCCGATGAGCGCGGGCACATCCCCGGTCTCCGCCGCCACCCTTGCCAGCGCTGCCTGCGCATCCCCCACAAAGCGCCGCTTGAAAAGCAAATCGCGCGGCGGGTAGCCCGTGATGACCAGTTCCGGAAACACCACCAGCTCCGCCCCGTCCGCGACGAGCCGTGCATACGTCTCCGCCACCTTCGCGGCATTCCCCTCCAGATCCCCCACCACCGTATTGATCTGCGCCAATCCAACCTTCATCCGCCCACCAAGACACTTCTATCCTACCTACGCAAGTCCACCGGAGTTTAGAAAAAGGCTACCGCGAAGTTTTTTATTGCTTCCCCCCAGATCTCCGCAACCCCACTGACATCGGCATACATGAATCAAATACCTCCCGACGACAAAAACCCGAAGGGAGTCAACCTACAGTGGAAGTTACCACTTAGTATATTTGCATCCCGGTAAATAATCTTGACTTTTATATGGTTTCACTCATTTCGATGCTGCGTGATAAAGAGTTTTGAGGTTTACCGTGACGTATCAAATTATATTACCTGGTTAATTATTATTGAAGAAAGTGTGTTTGCGTGGGGAAGCGTGGGGAAATTGTTGGATTGGGCGGAGGTCTGATTTGCGCTGGGGAGAATTTGCTTTGAAGGTATAGGGAGATGTCGATTCAACCGGTCATTCCGATTCTTTGGTTGCTGGGGCTCCTGGGCCTGGCGGCCGCGTTACTCTTCCTGGGGGCGCGGAGCCATTGGGCGCATTTGCCAGCGCACCTGAACCGGTGGCTCGCGGGTCTGCGAACCGCCGGGCTGCTGGGAGTGGGGCTGCTTTTGCTCCAGCCCTATTGGCGCGACCGGTCGCCGGATCCCGATGCCGTGGAGGTGGCGCTGCTCGCGGATGCCTCGGGGAGCATGGCAGTACGGGATTTGCCGGGTGGCCGCACCCGCATCGAGGGAGTGCAGGCGGTGTTCGATTGGACCGATACGCGCGCCCCCGTGAACCTCCTCGCCAACCGCCTACCCGTGCGCACCTTCGCCTTTTCCGATGATGTGCGCCCGCTCTCCGCCGTCGAGCTTCCCGGACCTGCCGCCGGTTCCACCGCGATCGGCGACGCCCTTCTCGACCTGCTGGACCGCCCGGCGGCGAGCGGTCGGCGCTTGGCGGGCGTGGTGCTCTTTTCAGATGGCAACGAGACCGCAGGCGACACGCCGATGCTCGAAGCCGGACGGCGCTTTCGCGAGCGGGGCATCCCCATCAGCACGGTGGGCGTGGGTTCGCAGCTCCCCGTCGGCGACGTGGCGGTCAATTTCACCCGCCCTCGCCAAACCGTGAGTGCGGGGGAACCGTTCACCCAGGAGGTGCGCGTGCGGAATGGTTTTAACCGGGCGGTCGAGACGACGGTAGAGCTGTTGGAGGGCAATCGGGTGATCGACCGCCAGCGCATCACGTTGGACCCCAACTCCGAGACGACCGTGTCCTTCGAAGCCACGGCGACAGTCACAGGCATGGAGACCTACAGCGTGCGACTTGTGCATGATCTCTCGGAGGGCAATCCGCTCACGGACGAGGATTTCGCAGCGGTGGAAGTAGAGGACCCGGAGCGTTTTCGCGTGCTTTATCTCGGCTCACGTCTCCACCCGGAGTTCCGCTTCCTCCGCCATGCCCTGGAAACCGAGGAGCGCCTGCAACTGCACGCCCTCATCCGCATGAGCGAGGACAGCATCCACTGGCGTGCTCCCGATCAACCGGACCGGCGTGGGGCCATTCCCGATCCGGGCGGCTTTCCGGAAGATGGCGCGTTCTTCTTTCGCTTCGATGCCATCCTCCTCGATCTGCGGGCTATGGACGAACTCACCGAGGCGGCCCTGGAGGCTTTGCAGGACTTTGTGGCCAACCGCGCGGGCGGTCTCTTCGCCTTTGGTCCGGTGCCGGACAACCCGCTCGTCCGCGCGCTCCTCCCGGTCAATTCCAGCGAACCCTTCCGCAGCCGCGAAGACCGTTTCTTTCAACTGGAAGCCGACCCGGTCTTCAACGCAGTCGCCCAGGGCCTCCTCTTCCAGCCGCCCGGTCTCGCCGCGCCCGCGCACCAACCGGGCTGGACAGGCGAGCTGAAACGCGGCGCGCGCGCCCTCGGGAGTTTCCGTCCGGAGGGAGCCGGGAACGTGCTCGCCCTGCACACCTACGGGGGTGGGCGGGCCATCTGGTTTGGTCTCGACGATACCTGGCGCTGGCGCCTCGAGAGCGACCGCGGGTTCGAGCAGCACCGCCTCTTTTGGACGGAATCCCTCCTCTGGCTCTCCTCCGGGGCGCGTCCCCGCGTGCGGGCGGAGCTACAGGGTTCACGGGTAACGGCCGACGCGCCCGTGGACCTCGACATCCGGCTGCGCGGACGCGACTTCCGGCCCGAACGGGAAGCGCGCGTGGTCGCCGTGCTCACCCGCCCCGACGGCAGCCGCGAAGAGGTCCTCCTGCAACCCGACGCCTTGGAAGCCGGGCGGTTCCGCGGCCGGGCACAGGCAACCGGAGCGGGGGTGCATCAGGTCGACTACCGCATGGAGTTCACGGATGGCGAAGTCCTGGAGAGCGACGTGCAATTTTTCGCAGTTCCCGGTGGGGCGGAGTTTCTCGACACCAGTTTTCGCGAAGCGCCTCTGCGCGACCTCGCCCGGCTCACCGGCGGGCGCTACTTCACCCTCGCGGAGGCCCGCGAAATCGTCGACATGCCCCTGGCCGACGAAATCCCCCTGGTCACGGAAAACGTTTTTTGGACGCGCACCTGGCCCTTCTTCCTCGCGCTCGCGGCCATTTTCGGGGTCGAGTGGTTTACCCGCCGTCGCTTTGGTCTAAAATGAACCCCATGTTCAGAAAGATGTCCAATATGCCCATGTGCCTTCGCCCTTCCGGTATCTTTTTGGCGGCCCTCGTTTGCCTCGGCAGCGCGGTTGTGGCAGCCGAGCCGTTCCGCATCATCACCGGGGTGCCGGACCGCTCAAACAGTGCCGCGCGCGAGCGCACGGTGCAGGAACTCCTCCCCGATCTGGACTCGGAGAACCCGGAAGTGCGCGCCGGCGCGGTCATGCTGTTGGGCAAATACCGCACGCCCGATGCCCAGGGTGCCGTGGAGAGCGCCTTGCTGGACGAATCCGTGCGCGTGCGCCGCGCGGCCGTCTCGGCCCTGCTCGAAGATCTCGCCCGCATCCCGCCCACGGCAGCCATCGGCCTCGTCGGGGCGCTGGGCGATGAAGATGCGGAGATCCGTCGCCTTGTTTCGTTCTCCCTGCCCATCATCGTTTCGCACCTGCGGCACTTTGCCATGCTCAACCGGCAGTTTTCGACCACCGCCTCCGGACTGAGCGAGCGGCAGCAGACCCTCATCATCCAGGCCTACACCGATGAGGACGTGCAGGTGCGGCGCAACATGCTCGCCGCCGACCCTCAGCTCATGGTGCGCCCGCCCGCGGAAACCTGGGCCCGCCTGCTCATCGATGAAGACCTGCGCGTGCGCTCCGCCGCCCTGCCCCTCGCCGCCGGCCGGGCCCGCGCCGACTTCATCCGCATTGCCCCTCAGCTCGCGGAAGACAGCGAGCGCGCGATTCGCCATCAGCTCGCCCGGCAAATCGGCGATTCGCTCCTGGTCGACCTGGGACCGGTCCTGCGCCACCTCATGGAGGATCCCGACCCCGGCGTAGCCGCCGAAGCCCGCCTGGCCCTCCTCCGCATTTCCCCGTCGGAAAATCTCGCCG
Organism: Opitutales bacterium; assembly: GCA_020831585.1. GTDB lineage: Bacteria > Verrucomicrobiota > Verrucomicrobiia > Opitutales > Oceanipulchritudinaceae > JAFIGE01. The sequence continues at coordinate 12,231 of JAFIGE010000019.1, forward strand.
CCGCCATCATCCGGGAAGACCTGCAACACGGCCAGCTCACCCTTGAGCAAACCGAACGCTTTCTCATGGGCCTCGCACCCCTCATGCCCGCGAGCGGCCACCTTTTTGAGGAAATCCTTGCCCAAGCCACCCCCCCCGTGCGCCTCGCCGCCGCCCGCGCCACGCTGCGCTTCGATCTGCTGGGCGGCCTGCCAAAAGTCGCCCGCCTTATCCTCGACGATGAATCCGCCAACGTACGCGAACAAGCCGCGCGCTACTTCCGCATGCGCCCGGACAGCCTCCCGCCCGAGCTCCTCGAAGACCTTGCCTTCAGCCCGCACAGCGACATCCGCGCCCTCGCCGCCGAACTCTCCGCCATGCTGCCCAACGCCGAAGCCTTTCCTCTGCTGCTCGATTTGCTCCTCGACGACACCCTCTCCGTGCGCATCCACGCCCTGCGCGAACTTCACCGGCGCGAACACCCGCGCCGTCTTCACTTCCTCGCCCGTTCGCTCCACGCCGACGCCATGGAGGTGCAGCGCGCCGCCGTGCAAATTCTCCTCACCCGCCCAAGCCAGGAAGAACTCGACATCCTCCAAAACTACCTGCGCGAGCATCCCTCTGAGCCCCTCGCCGCCTTCATTCGCAACGAGTTCCGCCGACGCGGCCTGCCCGTGGGTTGATCCCCTCCCCCCCCTTCCCTCAATTGAGACAGATGACCTCCCTCCCCTTCCGAACAGCCCGCATTTCGCCGATCCCCCCCCTTCTTGCCACCTTTGCCCTCCTCGCCTTCGCGCCCGGCATCCCGCTCAAAGCCCAAAGCGGCGGACCCAGCGTCGGCGTCGAACCCGGAGCGCTGCAAGTCGCGCAACTCGTCCAGGGAGACCCCTTGCGCCGCCAATACCCGGATGCCCTCCCGAGCCTCCTGCGCACCGTGGCCGAACGCACCACGCTCCACGTCGATCCCTTTCCCGTCTTCATCGAATCCTTCGCCGATCCGGCGATGATGCGCTTCCCCATCGTGTATGTGAACCACGCCGACCGGCCCGACTGGACCCTCTCCGAAGAAGAGGTGATCGCTTTGCGGCGCTTCCTCCGGCGGGGCGGCTTCATCTTCATCGATGCCGGCATCACGGCGGAATTTCTCCGTGGAAACGCGATCTTCGGGCAGCGGCACAGCTTTGCCGATTGGGAAGTCGCGCCGAGCGTTGACCGCGCTTTCCGCCAAGTCATCCCCGCCGAACGCTTTGAAAAAATTCCCGGCGACCACGATTTCTTCCGCAGCTTTTATGTGGGCCTGCCCGATGCCAGCGTCCTTCCGGAAGCTATCCGCGACTATGTCGTGAACGAAAAATGGCCGCAGGGTACCTACTCCACCCTCGCCCTCAAGGTCGAAGGCCGGCCCGCCGTCTTTGCCATGCCCATCATCGCCATGGGCTGGGGGCGCAACGAGGTCGGCCACTGGAACAACCGCATCAGCTTCCGTGTGCGCGAAGGAGCGGAAGGCCTCGCCGAACGCCTCCGCGTGGCCTCCTTTGGCGGCGAACGCACCATCGCCCGTCGCGAAGACGGCCTCACCGATATCATCTACTCCGAGGAACCCGGCACCCCCGCCTGGGTCGAGGAACCCGATGGCAACTGGCGCCTCTTCCGCTTTTACCACAGCGACGAAATCTCCGACTACGCCCACCGATTCTACACCCAGCTCGGCGTGAACCTCTTTGTTTGGGCGATGACGCCGTAGGCGACCAGCTTCAGCGGTCGCCCAAGGGCGGAAGCGCGCTCCCGGCCATTTGCGCGCCCACCTCGTCGCTTGGGGCACTCGGGCATTCGTAGCCGCCTCTCCGTCGGCGGTCCGGCGATAAATCAGGCGGGCTACTTCCCCCCCGCCTGGTGTCGTCTGTGTTGCCAGAGCCTGCGGCGAATCCGGCATTGCCCCACGCCGAAAAAGCGGTCTGCTTCCTCCCATGCAGTATGACTTCGAAACGATCCCCGACCGCGCAGGGACCGGCAGCCTCAAATGGGAAAAGTATGCGGGGAAAGACATCCTGCCCTTTTGGGTGGCGGATATGGACTTTTGCTCTGCACCCGAAATCATCGCCGACCTGCGCCACCGCCTCGGTCACGGCATCTTCGGCTACACCCTCCCCACCCGGGATGCCGTCGGGGCGACCATCGACTACCTCGCGCGGGTTCATCGGCTGAACGTCGACCCCTCCTGGCTCGTTTGGCTGCCGGGTCTCGTTCCCGCGCTCAACGTCGTGGCCCGCGCCTTTGCCCAACGCGGCGAGAGCATCCTCACTTGCACACCCGTCTATCCGCCCTTTCTCACCGCACCCGGGAATCAGGACCGCCGCTGCATCAAAGTGCCCCTGGCGACCCGCGAAAACCGCGCCGTCTTCGACTTCGATGCACTCGAAGCCGCCGTCGAAGCCGACACCCGCGCTTTCATTCTCTGCAACCCGCACAACCCCGTCGGGCGCGTCTTTGAACCGGGCGAACTGGAGCAACTCGCCGCCTTCTGCGAGCGCCACGACCTCGTCCTGATCTCCGACGAGATTCATTGCGACCTCCTCCTCGACGAAGACCGTTCCCACATCCCCACCCTGGCTCTCGGCGATGAAGTGGCCGCCCGCACCGTCACCCTCATGGCTCCGAGCAAAACCTACAACCTCCCCGGCCTCGCCTGCGCCTACGCCATCATCCCCGACGCCCGCCTCCGCGCCCGTTTCCAGCGGGCCGCGCGCGGTATGATCACCGAGGTCAATTGCTTCGGCTATGCCGGTTGCGCGGCAGCCTACAACAAAGGAGAAAACTGGCGGCGGGCGCTCATCGGCGTTCTCCGCGCAAACCGCGACCGCGTCTATGCCTTCCTCCGCGAAGAGTTACCCGGAATCGGCCTCCTCCCCATGGAAGCCACCTACCTGGCATGGTTGGATGTGCGCCCTCTCGGTCTGGCGGACCCTGTGGCGCACTTTGAAGCGGGCGGCATCGGCTTGAGCAACGGAGCCGACTTCGGGGCACCGGGCTTCCTCCGGCTCAATTTCGGCTGTCCGTCGGCGCGCCTCGAAGAAGGCCTTGCGCGTCTTGCGGCGGCGGCGCGGACGCGGCGGTGACAAACGAGGCTGGGCGCAACGCTTGACTCAACAACAAAATGCACAAAGGCGACTAACCGGTAGTATTTCTTGACTTGTCGGCTGAAACTCCAATAAAGCCGAATGGCTGAAAGCATTTCATTCCGATACGATACGGAAGCAGACGATGCCCGACGACTCCTTGCGCCCCTGCCGCTGCGGGCAGCCCTTAATCCGCCACTCTCACGGGAAGCATAGCGGCGTCGCGCATCCCATGGATGATCTTTTTGTCCGCCGGGCAAAAAGTCGCCAGCACCCCGCCGAGGCGGGCCTGATCCCCGAGAACAAAATAATACGGGCACAGGCGCACGCGGCCCTCCATCGACTGCACCCGCCCCTGCGGTGAAAAGACCGGGTGCTTCCGGCGGGCCGGCTTCTTGTATTCCTGGAGTATATAGAGGTTTTCGGGGGCACTTTTCATCGCCTCCAGCAGGCCCTCGCGCCACTCATCGCGCGAGGCATCACTCCCCAGGAGCACACTCCGCGCTCCCCAGGCATTTTCATGAAAACCGCTCAGCTTCATGATCAGGTTGCGCTCGCGTTGCGAAGCCTCGCTCAGCTGCTCCCACCGGTGGATCGGTTTGCCCCCGACCAGCGGACCATCCAGCACGGCATTTGGGGGCAGATCGACCGGGTCCATGATCCAACCGCGCGGAATGATTCGCCGGAGAATGCGCAGGCTGCGCCTGCTGAGGTTCTCCCGCCAAAAGTCCTCCAAGAGGTGATGATGGAAGAGCGCTAGGTTCAGCTTCTCCTCCTGAAAAGCCCGCATGGGCGGGGAAACGCTCACCGCCGCACCGTTCTCCAGCATTTCCATGATATACGGAGCCACCGGGATGCGATCATGGTCAAACAGTTCCCAGAAACGGTAGACCACATCCACTTCTTCCGGGTTCCCCTGCACATCCGCGCAAAGCGCATCACCCAGCGGCATGAGCTGGTCCGGGTCAAAGCAATAGACCCGCCGGCCGCGCGCCTGTAACTCCCCCGCCAGCCACTCCATCTCCGGACGATACGTCGCCGCCTCCTCCGAAACAACCAGGGCAATCAACGGCAGCGAACGATCCGGGCGCAGCGCCGCCAAGCTCTCATAGAAGCCCTCGATCATGGCGTCGCCCTCGCCCACCAGCCCCGGACTACCCGCATACAGGCGGTTGAGAAAAGCTGTCAAACCCACCCCGCCCGGCACCGAATCCACCTCCGTGAGCGCAAAACCCTCGTCCGTCACCAGCAAATCCGGCCGGATGACCACCGGATGGCTCCCCCGCAGACGCGGATGCCGCGCATGCGCCACCAGCGTCGACGGCTTTCCCCGGTCCAGGTAACCCGCCACCCAGGGGGCCTTTAACTCGCGGTTGCGGAGAATCGTTTTGTCGTCGACAGACCGCCCGTAAAGCAAGTCCACCGCCCGGTAAAACTCCAGACACGCCACCCCGATCTCCTCCAACTCCCGCGCTTCCGCCGAAGAAAGCAGCCACGCCTCCGGCGAATACCGCCACGTCTTGTTCTCAAAAAGCGTTTGAACCCCGAACGCCTCCCTGAGAGCCTCATACGACTGAACACACCCCTGCATCTCCCCTACCAAGCCCTTCCCCCCAAAAAAAGCGAGCCCGATGAGAAAATTTTTGTTACCGGTAAGTTTTTGCTTGTGAATGCGGTTGGGATGGTGTGGTATCCGCTTTGATGAAGAATTTGATACCAGCGAAGAGTCGGCGACTGCCGCGGGCGGGGGTGAAAAAGGGCGTTCAGGCGGTGCACCATGTGGTGAGCCGGGTCTGCGGGAGGGAGTTTCTTCTCACGGATGTGGAGAAGGAGGCGTTTCGGGGGCTGCTGGACCGGGTGGCGGGCTTTTGCGGCGTGGAGGTGATCACGTATGCCCTCCTCAATAACCACTTCCATCTGCTCATTGAGGTACCGGGAGCGCCGGGGGAGCTGAGCGATGAGGCGCTCCTGGAGCGGGCGCGGCGGCTCTATGGGAAGGAGCGCAAGCACCAGCCGCTCTCGATGGCGCGGATCGAGGCCGCCCTGCGCGCGGGCGGTGAGGTAAGGGAGGCCATGCGGGGGTTGTTGATGGGGCGGATGGCGTCGCTGCCGATGTTTATGAAGATCCTTAAGCAGCGGTATTCGATCTTGTTCAACCGCAAGTATGACCGCGTGGGGACGCTCTGGGAGGGGCGCTTCCGGAGTGTGCTGGTGGAGAACACGCGGGTGGCGGTGCGGGCGGTGGCGGCGTATATCGATTTGAACCCGGTGCGGGCGGGCATCGTGGACGACCCGAAGGACTATCGGTTCAGTGGCTATGGGGAAGCAGTGGGATCGGGGAAATGGCGGGATTATGCCCTCTGGGGGCGGATCCGGGAGAATCGGGAAGACTCGGTGGATACGGTGGCGGCGCGCTACCGGGAGTATCTGTATGTGAACGCGGCGGACCCGCGAAAGGGGCGCACACTGAAGCCGGAGGCGGTGGCGGCCGTGAAGGAGCAGGGTGGGCGCTTGGGCATGGCGGCTTTGCTGCGGTGTCGCCTGCGCTACATGACGCAGGGCGCGATCATCGGATCAAAATCTTTTGTGGAGGAATGGACGCGCGAGCGGCGGGGTAAAGCAACCACACACCGCGAAAAGGCTCCGGCGGTCGCAACCGGATTAGCCGAGGACGGCCTCTTCACCGCAAGCGCTCGCCTGTGATGCGCCACCAGCTCCGCATTGCCCCACGTTGACCTTGCCCCAAGGCGATGGAAACACCCCGCAGAAACCCCCGGGAGCCATCAAAAATGCCAGCGGGCCTGCAAGCGCCATTGGCGCGGAAGTCCCGGCGTAAGGAGGGTGCCGGCGGCGAAAATCGGGTCCGCCCCCGCCCAATACGCTTCGTTGAGGGCGTTTTGCACACTCAGGGCAACATCCCACCGCTCCCGCGCGTAGGCCAGCCGGGCATCGACCAGAGTGGCTGAAGGCAATCGCAGGGTGCGCGCGATATCGCTCCAAAAAGCATCGCGCCAGGAAACCCCGCCGGAGAGGCTCCACCCGTTTTCCCACTCATAGAGGCCGAAGATGCGCGCGGTGACCTCGGGAGATCCGGCCTGGACGCGGTCGGGGTTATTGGGAAGCTCGGCGCGGTCGCCGGCATTGAGAATGCCTCCGTTGAGCGCCCAGCCCGCTTCGTCCTGCGGGAACGCGCCAAATCCGATGCGCTCGCTCCGACGGTAAACGCGCTGGGCAGTGAAGTGGGCGGCGAGAGTAAAAGCCGGCGTCAGGTTGGCATAAAGCTCCGCTTCCACGCCCTCGCCCCGCAGCGGCTGGGCATAGGCATCGCGGTTGCTGAAGACGGATTGGTTCCACCGGTAAATGGCAAGCGCGGCGAAGAGGCGGTTATCGAGGAAGCCGCTCTTGATTCCCGTTTCGAGCAAATCCGCTGTGGGCAGACTGGTCTCGCCGAAGAGGGTGCCGCCATCCCCGGGAGCGAGCGCCCGTCCACGCTGGCCGGAGACATACAGGAAGGTGTCTTCAATAGCTTCGAAGATGACCGATCCGCTGCCGTTTGCAAAAAGCATATCATCTGTGCCCGTAAGGCGTTCGCGGTCGGCCGCCGACTGGTTGTCGATAAAGGCGGGTAGACTGCGGCGGATACCCACGCGCTCCGCCCGCGCCCCGGCAAGGATCTGCCAGCGCGCATGCGGCTGCCACTCCAGTTCGGAAAAGAGGGCCGTCTGAAGGGCAAGGGAGCGTCCACTCGCCCCGCCAAACGTCGCCCACAGGTTGTTGCCATCGAGCCCGCGCTCATCCCCCGCCGCCACAAGCGTGTTGGGGCTGATTTCGCGTCGGCTCAAGTCACGCCGGGAAAAGGGTTCGGCATCAAAATCCTGCACCATCCGGGCGTGTGAGGCACGCAGGGAGAGGCCCACGGAGAACGCCCCCTCCGCCTCCTCGAAGGCCCGGCGCAGACGGGTCTGGTTCTCCGCAAGCGCCTGGCGGGAGCTGAAGGCAAAGCCATAGGTGGAGCGCTTGTTTGTGCGCAGCGCCTCAACAAAGGTGCGGTTCGTCCAGCTCCAGGGGGCCGACCCCCGGCTCTCAAAATCGAGAAAGAAAATGCCGTTGTCGGCATCGGCGAAGTCCTCCGGGGCGACCAAGGTGCGGCTGCGCGGAAGCTCTTCGGTAATCACCGGCCCCCCGGCGGCCAGATAAGCCTCGGTGTAGACAAAAAGGTCCTGCGGCCCCCGGCTGACCCCGGCGAGGCTGGCTGCCGCCATCGCCCGCAATTCTTCGAGCACGGCAGGATTCCCCCCGTAAACAAAACCGGGCACCTCCGCCGCCGGGCGCAGCCGGTAAAGCCCATCGACGTTGGCCGGGTCATTGAGATCGAGGAGCAGATGGCGAAACTCCGTCGGCACGCGCTCGCGCACCACATGGCCGGGGAGGGCCAGGGCGTGCAGACGCGGGTCCACCAGGAAGGTGAAGGGGTATTCCACGAGCGTGCGGGCGACGCGCCCACCCCACTCATCCGAGACCAACGGAGCCGGTTCACCGATCACGTAGCGTCCGGTGTCGATCAGCGCCTGTGTCGGGCGGTTGATGCCCGGCACCTCGCTGCTCCGGTGCCGGTAAACTTCCCCGCCGACAAACATCCCGACCTGCGGGCTCAGGTGAGAACGCAGCGCGAAGTAGATCGACTCGAAGTCGTTCGACACATTATCAAAATAGCTGTCGGCCCGCTGCACCGTGACCGAGGCGCGATAAGCCGCCGGACGCCGTCCCCAGACAAAAGGCGCGCCGTGATCCAACTGGAGACGGTATTCGTCCCAACTCCCGACAGTCAGTTCCAAACGTCCCCGCGCCGCATCAAAGAAAGGTTGCTTGGGCTGAAGATCGACGAATCCGCCCACCAGCGTGGGGGAGAAGTGAGCCGGAGCCGGCCCGCGCACGAGGCTCAGGGCATCGGCCGATCCGAGGGACGTGGGCATCTCGTTGCGCTGGTAGGCGCGGAGCATTCCGTTGAAATAGAGCCCTGCCCGCGTGCCCCGCAGGACCGGCGTGCCCGCCAGGCCGAAGTAGTTGATGCGCTGGGTGCCCGGTCCGGCCTTGGGCAAATCCTCGAGCCCGCGAATCTCCAGACGGCGCATGGCCTCGGGTGTGACAAGCGTGAGCGAACGCGGTGTCTCCGCGAGGGAGCGCCCCACGCCAAAAAGATTGGGCACGGGCCACTCCACAGGCGAAAAGGACTCCGGTGCAGTGCGGGCACTCTCCTCCACGATGAAGTCATCCAACTCCACCACCGGCGTCTCCGCGCGGACAGATGCGGCACCCGCAAACAGGGCACCCAACAGAATCCCCAACACAACGATCAGGCGAAAGGACATCTTCATAAAGGCCCGTGAGAAAACCGCCCGCACCGACCCGCGACAAGGATAAAGGGGGTTCCGGAGTGAAAGCCTCAAGAGTTACCCTTGTCTTTCCCCGGGAGCCCGACAGCCTGAATCCAGAGTCTCCCCATCCCCGTGCGTGAGGGGATTTCCGGGGTTGAAATTTCCCTCAACTGGCCTACTTTTCTGCGCCATTTTTCAGCATTTCAAATAAACGACAAACCCACCAAGGATTCAAACCATGTCCACACAAACCGCCGAAAACCATACGTTTCAGGCCGAGGTGCAGCAGCTCCTCGACATCGTTATTCACTCCCTCTACACGGATAAGGAAATCTTTGTCCGCGAGCTCGTTTCCAACGCAGCCGACTCCCTCTCCAAGCTCCGCCACCACGAGCTCAAGGGCGAGACAATCTACGACGCCTCCCTGAAGACGGAGATCAATCTCACCACCGACGATACCGCCGGCACCCTCACGATTCAGGACTTCGGCATCGGTCTCACGCGGGAGGAACTTCTCGAAAACCTCGGCACCATCGCCCACTCTGGATCCAAAGCCTTCAAGGCCGCTCTCGCCGAAGCGAAAGGCGATGCCGCCAACACGCTGGAACTCATCGGGCAGTTCGGGGTCGGCTTTTACAGCGTCTTTATGGTCGCCGAGGAAGTGAAGGTCTATACCCACTCCTGGCGCGAAGACGGGGAAAACCTCTGCTGGATCAGCGACGGTAAAGGCAGCTACCGCATCGAAACGACGCCCGATACCCAGCGCCGCGGGGCAAAGATGGTCATCAAGCTCAAGGAAGACGCCAAAGAGTTCGCCAAGAAGGAGCGCATCGAAGGCATTCTCAAGCGTTACAGCAGCTTCGTTCCCTACCCCATCAACCTCAACGGCACCCAGGTCAACACCATCCAGGCCCTCTGGACGCGCTCCGCCTCGGAGATCAAACCCGAGGAATACACCGAGTTCTACAAGTTCCAGGCCAACGCCTTCGACGAACCTCTCCAGACTTTCCATTTCTCGGCCGACGCGCCCCTCGCCATCCAGGCCCTTCTCTTCACGCCCAAGCAAAACATCGAGCGCTTCGGCTTCGGACGCATGGAGCCGGGGGTCGCGCTGTATTGCAAACGCGTTCTCATCGACCCCCATCCGCGCCATCTCCTCCCCGAGTGGCTGCGCTTCCTCCGCGGGGTCATCGACAGCGCCGACCTCCCCCTCAACATTTCCCGCGAGAGCATGCAGGACAGCACCCTCGTGCAAAAGCTCTCCAAGGTGATCACCGGGCGTTTTCTCAAGTTCCTCGCCGACGAAGCCAAAAAACGCCCCGAGGCGTATCGGGAATTCTATGACACCTTCTCCATTTACCTCAAAGAAGGCGTCACCTCCGACCACACCCACCAGGAAAAAATCGCCCCGCTCCTGCGCTTCGAAAGCTCCCTCACGGAAGCCGGCCAATACACCTCGCTCGATGAGTATGTGGAGCGTATGCGCGAAGAACAGAAGGAAATCTACTTCCTCCACGCGCCCAAGCGCTCGACCATCGAGAGCGGCCCCTACCTCGAAGCCTTCAAGCAGCGCAACCTCGAAGTCCTCTTCCTCTACGACCCCATCGACGAGTTTGTCACCAACCACCTCGGCGAATACAAGGGCAAGAAACTCGTCGCCGCGGACTCGGCCGATCTCGACCTAACCGACGCCCCCGAGCAAAGCGGTGAGACTCTCTCCGAGGAAGAAGCCAAGGCCCTCTGCACCTGGCTCAAAGAACGCTTTGGCAAACGCGTGGACAGCGTGGACAGCTCCAAGCGCCTCGTCGAAAGCCCGGCCGCCGCCCTCAACGCCGACCGCTTCATGACAGCTTCGATGCGGCGCATGCTCAAGTCAATGAACCAGGATGCCGGAGCCGCGCCCTCGGTGAAGCTGGAAATCAACCCCCGCCATGGCCTCATTCGCAACCTCGCCGGGCTATCTCAGAGCGACCCCGATCTCGCCGGAGTGATCGCCGACCAGCTCCTCGACAACAGCCTCATGGCCGCCGGCCTTGTGGAGGATACGCGCGAATTTGCCTCCCGTCTGAACGGCCTCCTGGAGCGACTCGCCGGCAAGAAAAGCTAAGCGCTCTTCAGTAAAAATCCGAAAGGTGTTGCCGGGGAGCGCCTTGCGGCTTTGCAGTTGGCCTGCTTCAGCGGTCGACCTGCAGCGGAAGCGCGCACCCAAAACCTTCGCACGCCTACCTCGTCGCCCAATGTGCCCGAAAATGCGGTGCCGCGTCTCCGTCGCGGTCCGGGGATGAATCGCCCGGACTACCTTTTCGCGTTCGTCCTCACTGTCGGCTGTTACTTTGCGGTTTGATCCCTGCGCCGCGCCAAGGGCAGACGCTCAGATATAATACATCTCGTGCGCGGCGGCCTGCATTAGGTCGTCCACCGTGTGTCGGCGAAGGTTCTCGGAAAGCCCTTTGGCGATGCCCCGCCAAATTGCGTGCGTGCGCGCCCCGGAAGCCCCGGTGCCCTCGCCGCTCAGCTCCAGCACGTCCCCGTCAACCGCCCGCACGATATCCAGCATGGAGATCGCGCGCGGCTCCCGGGCGAGCGCATAGCCCCCCATCTTTCCGCGTCGGCTGACAATCAACCCACTGTTGCGCAACTCATTGAGAATCTGCACGAGGTAGTTGGCGGGGATGCTCTCCGCCTGGGCCAATTCATCGATGTGCGGCAGCTCCGCCTTTCCAAAAGTGTGCCCCAATTGCGCCAACACCTGGCACGCATACTCCACCTTTAAGGAAAGTTTCATGCTTCCCAGCAAATCCTCGGCATCCAAGGTCGCAAACCTATAATGCGTACAGTTGACTGTTGACTACCGCATAAATTTTAATTGACCAGAAAGCGCCCAGCAAAGCCAATGGACGTGAATAGAAATTAATGGCACAGTTACGAGCTACCGTATAGATTTTTGTTGACGCGAGCACCGCATCGCAGACGGCTTGATTATGTATGGGAGCATTCGTGCCTACCCGAGTTTGAACTTGTAGCCGAACTCGCGGACGGTGTGAATGAAAGAGGGTTGGCGGGGGTTTTCCTCGATTTTGGTGCGGAGGGTGGTGACGAAGCGGTCCACGGTGCGGTCGGTCACGGTGACGTCGTAGCCCCAGACGGCATTGAGGATGGCTTCGCGGCTGTGGGCGCGGTTGGGGTTTTCGAGGAAGTAGGCGAGGAGGTTGAACTCGGTGGGCGAGAGGGGAATTTCCTCGCGGCCGCGGAGGAGCTGCCGGGACTCGAGATCGAGCGTGAAGGGTCCGAAAGTGATGGCGGGGGCCTTTTCCTGGCGCTGGCGGCGGAGGATGGCCTCGGCACGGGCGAGCAATTCGCGGATGCTGAAGGGTTTGGTGACGTAGTCATCCGCCCCGAGCTTGAGGCCCATGACAACATCGGATTCCTGCCCCTTGGCGGTGAGCATGATCACCGGCATGGCATGGCCGCGCTCACGCAGCACCTGGAGCACTTCGTAGCCATTCATCTTGGGCATCATGATGTCGAGGATGATGAGGTCGGGCTTGGCCGAGAGAGCGATTTCCAGTCCGCGTTCGCCGTCCTGGGCGGTCTTCACCCGGTAGCCGCTGAACTCAAAATTGTCTTTGAGCCCCCGGAGCATGACGGGGTCGTCTTCCACGATGAGAATAAGGGCGTCGATTTCTGAAGATGCGGACATGGTAACGTCAACGGTGATTGGGAGGGTCAGGAAACGGCGGCGGTCTCGGGCTCGCGCCCGCGCGCACGACGGGAAGCAAAAGTGGGCAGGCGGACGCGAAAGGTGGAGCCCACGCCTTCCTGGCTCTCCACGGTGATTTCACCCCCGTGGGCGCGGACGATGTGCTGGTTGATACTCAGGCCGAGCCCACTACCCTCGCTGCGGCGGGCTAGGCGCTGGTCGACTTGGTAAAACTCTTTGAAAATCTGCTTCAGCTCGCGAGCGGGAATGCCGATGCCGTTGTCCTCCACCGTAATGACAACGCTTTGACCGCAGGCCGCCACATCGAGGTGGATGCGTTTGTCTTCGGTGGTATATTTGTAGGCGTTTTCGAGGAGGTTGATGACCACGGTGACGAGGGCATCCTCGTCGCCGGCGAGGGTCGGCAAATCGGGCTCAATGCTCTTGGTAAAACGCACCCCCTCCGACTCCAGGTGCGGCCGGGTGGCGGCGAGGGCGGCCTGAAGAATCCCGTCCAGCTGGACCTCCACCATTTTGAACTGGCTGCGCCCGCGCTGCATGCGGGAGAAAGTGAGGAAGTTTTCCACCAGCCGGCTCAAGCGTTTGTTTTCGCTGGCCACCATAGAAAGGTATTCGCGCAGCGTTTCCTCGTCGCGGTAGCGCCCTTCGAGGAGTGTTTCCACAAGCATGCGCATGGAGGCGAGGGGCGTGCGCAACTCATGGGAAACGAGCCCGATGAAATCGTTCTTGAGTTTGTTGAGATGGATTTGCCGGGTCACTTGGCGGAGGGCAAGAATCCCCGCGACGGCAATGAGGAGGACAAGCACCACCCCCACAGCCAGGGTAACGAGGGTCTGCTGCTGCGTCGTGCGGGCGAGGAACCCCTCATCCTGAAATCCCACATGCACTTTCCAGCCGTAGAAGGGCGGAGGCAGATCAATGATAGCGAAGGCATCATCCGGGCGGTGCCCGGGATCGCCGAAGAGCGTGCCGCCGAGCGAACGCACATTCACCCAAAGATGATCGGGCAGCGAAGCTTGCCGCCAAAGGGGAATGAAACGCTCGGCGAAAACCGATTCACGTATCTGCAAAATCAATACATCGCTTTCATCCCGACGGACGTGGGTATAAATCGTGTCTCCGTTGACCTGGTGATTCGGGCGCATCAGGAGCCATCGGTCGAGGGTCTCACCGCTCGTCCAATTCTGCTCAAAGTAGGTGCGTAAGAGCTGATCTTGCTGGTCAAACCGATGGCTCTCCCTCGTGAGGAGGGAACGGAACCCGGGGGACAGGGCGTCCGCTTCAATCCGGAGGAGACGGTGGGCGAGGAAACCGCGTTCCCGCCACGTCAAATGCGAGACGCCCCGCAACTGCGTGAAGAGATTTTTCCAAAAGACCTCCAACTCCGGCCGCCAGATAGCATGGGACGGGGCCAGCTCGGTGAGGCGAAGGAGCCACCGGCGAACAACCGCATCCGTCCGCGCCGCCGCCAAGACTTCCTCCAGATCCGCAGAGGCGACAGTTACCGACGTCACCGACGCCCCTGCCTCGTGCGATGGTGCTCCACTGAGCGCATCCACCCAACCCCGCAGGAGCGCCAGAACTTCCCCACCCGCCAACCCCCCAGGGAGCCCGGCTTCCGGTTTGAGCCGCGGGTAAATGAGTTCGCCCGAATCATTGAAGAGGACCATCGCCTCCAGGTCGCCCTCCTGCATCCACTCAAAAAAAGCCTGTGGCGAACCGCTTTCACCGGGTGCGCGGGCGAGAAAATTGCGCCACTCTGCACTGCGTTCTTGCGCAAGTGCCTCCAACTGCTGCCGGTAGGCCGCCATGAGCTCCTCCCGAACGGAAGTCCTCTCCGCCACGACATTTTTCAGCAGCAGCCAAATCACGACCACGAGCGGTAGTAAAAGGGCGATAAGCATGAAGCCGAAGGCCAGCCGCAGAGGCTCGTCGGCGTTGCGCAAGACCGATTTCATGGCGCACCCTCCCAAGATGCCGGGTCTTCCAACGGGCGGATACTTTCGAGAAAGGTGAGCGCCTCGGGCAACTGGGTCTCCCATGCGCTCTCCTGACCGCGAATCACGACCCAGTGGATCTTGTCATTATCTTTCCAATACACACGGAGGGACCGCGCGGGAACTCCCCGATCAAGAAATTGACCTTCAATGCGGCGGGCGGGTCGCCCATGTATTTTGATTTCCGTTTCGCTCCCCTCGACCACAGTGAAATCCTGCAGGAAAGAACGGAGGCGCCGCACATCGGCTTGCACAGCCTCTTCCAGGGTGCGGTCAGGATTGGGCGGGTTCACCAACCATACGGCGAAGGTCCGGCCGTCGCCGGACAGGACGTGCACTTGGTTGAGGTGGTTATCCACTCGCCCGAAATCCATGCCACTCCACCCATCCGGCACCGTATACGCCCAACCCAGGGCATCGATTTCTCCCTCGTAAGGTGCCATCTGCGGTCGCTCCTTTGCCCGCGCAAGCTCAATGCTCATGTGGCTCGACCGCATGCGAACGACCCTGCGGGGGCCATCCGGATCGACCCAAACCGTGGCGTTGTAAACAGAAAACTGCGCATCCCTCATCTCAAAGTCCCATCGCTCAAATAGGCCGTCGGCATCGCGCCCCTCGAGCGCTTCCATCCCGATAAACCGGTAAACCGCCTCCCCTGAAAGCCCAACCGGAAAAAGAATATGGACCGGGAAGACCGGATTCTCCCGGCGATCCAGCGCGCGAGGCAGATGCATCGTCTGCTCGTTATCGACGTAAAGGTTCCCCGCCGGCAAAGTGATCGCACGCTCGGCTCCGTTCTCCTCCCAAGACCACACGCGCGAAGCGGGATCAAAGGTGGCCGAAAACCGGTCCGCCACGGGGTTTCGCCCGGTGATGCGCAAAAGTCGGAAGCCGTCTTCCACCCGTTCGCTCACCAAATCGTGGACCATAGCGACCTGACTCAAATCAACGTGCAACCAACTGCGCAGTCGAAAAACGGGTTGCCCATCGAAGTAGTCATCCGCCGACCATGAACTGTAATACCCGATGACACTTCCACCCAGCGAGCGGATCTGGTAGAGGAGATATTCGTCGTTGGGCCAGGGCCGGACGGTGGGCGGGAGGCGGCTGGTCCGGGTGAGGAGTTCCATCGCCCGTCCGCGCCAGGGCTGGGGAATCCCTCCCTGATCACGCAGTGTCTGCGCGAGGCGGCGCCCCTCGGCCGTCTCCCCTTTGCCAAAGAGCAACTCCGCCAAGCGGAAAGTGGCCTCCGCCCAGACCGGTGGCAAAGCCTCCCCCGGACGCGCCTGAATGGACTCCAGCAAACGCCGGGCGGCCTCACGGTCACCGCCAACCTCAAGTTCGAAAACGGCTTCTTCCAACTGAAGGCTTGCGGGCAAATCCCGACCCTCCGGAGAGGGAATCCCCGCACCCAGCAAAAGGATGCCCGGGAACACCCCAAGCATCACGGTGAGCAATGCAGTCGTACGGAAAAAGTTCATCAGTGCGACTCCCATTGGAGGTGGGGAAGGCGACGGTGGCAAGCTGTCCGTCAATTCTCCGTTCCCCCGTCGGGCGGTCCGGCAGGGCCAATTCAGCAGCCAGCCTTGGCCAAACGCGTGCGGCGTGTGGGAACCCGACGCCGCATCACGCGGACCGGCTCCGTCCTTGCCGGAGACACTTCCACCGCATCAGGCCGCACATCGCGGGAAACCCGATAGGCGTGCAGGCGGACGGGTGCCAGCTCCTGGCCGAGAACGGCGAGGAGAAGAAGCGCCCCCGCCCCGAAGGCCGCCGGTCCGATGACTGTCGGGCCAACCAGCAAAGCCCCGAGGGCCATCGAACCAACGGTGATCAGAGACAGGGTCGAGAAGAAGAAGACGCTACGGGCAGTGGATTGAGCAGAACGATTTGTTTTCATAGTGCCGCCGAGTCTACGCCATCTGTGTTACCGGATTATTACGGTCGCGTTCTCATTTCTGGAAACCGCTCTTTTGCCGGATTCCCGCGTTTTTCGTCGTGACGCTTTGCACGCGAGCGCCCATCTTCGGGCCACGATGGAAAAACCCTCCCCCAGCGACATCCGCCGGGCCTTTGAAGAGGCCGGACAGGGCCACGTCTTCGCACATTTCGAGAAGCTTGGCGAAAAGGAGCAGGCCCATTTCATTGCACAACTCCGAGAAATCGATCTTGCCGAACTCGACCGGCTGATCGCCGAGCATGCGGGCGAAGCGCACGACGCCACCGACTTCTCCGATCTCCAGCCCGCCCCCTATGTGCGCCACCCGGCGAACGGCGGTGATCCCGATCAATGGAACAGCGCCCGCAAAGCCGGCGAAGCTGCCCTGCGCGCGGGCCGCGTGGCCGCTTTTGTTGTCGCCGGGGGCCAGGGAACCCGCCTTGGCTACGATGGCCCCAAAGGCACCTTCCCGGTCACACCGGTTTTGCAAAAACCCCTCTTTCAGGTCTTCGCGGAGAAAATTCTCGCCGCCCGCCGCCGCTATGGCGCGCCCGTTCCGTGGTTCATCATGACGAGCCACGCCAACCACGCCGCCACCGAAGCTTTCTTTGAAGAATCGGATTATTTTGGCCTCGGAGCCGGTTCCGTGCACTTCTTCACCCAAGGGCGGATGCCTGCGGTGGACTTCTCCGGAAAAATCATCCTCGAAGACAAGGGCCGGATCGCCATGAGCCCAGATGGGCACGGCGGGAGCCTGCGCGCCCTCGTGCGCAGGGGCGCTGTCGATACCATGCGAGCGGCCGGGGTCGACATCCTCAGCTACTTTCAGGTGGACAATCCCCTCGTGCGCGTGATCGATCCCGCCTTTATTGGATTTCACGTGCAGAGCGGCTCGGAGATGTCCAGCAAGATGATCCCAAAGGCTTATCCGGAGGAAAAAGTGGGGCACTTTTGCAAGCGGGGTGACCGCCTCCTTGTTGTCGAATACAGCGATCTTCCAGCGGAGATGCAGGCCGAGCGCACCGCAGACGGCGAACTGCGCTTCCTCGCGGGGAGCATTGCCATTCATATCCTCTCAGTGGACTTCGTGCATCGCGTCGGAAGCGGGTCCGTGGACACCCGCCTACCCTTCCATCGCGCGGAAAAGAAGATCCCTACGATCGATGCGGCGGGCCATGCCGTTCGCCCGGAGAAGCCCAACGGCATCAAGTTTGAGATGTTTGTCTTCGACGCCCTGCCCCTCGCGAAGAACCCCATCATTATCGAGACGCTCCGCAGCGACGACTTCAGCCCAGTGAAAAACGCCGAGGGCTTGGATTCACCCGCGACCTGCCGGGACGACCAGCTCCGCCAATTCGCCCGCTGGGCCCAGACCGCCGGGATCGACCTGACCACCGACGAATCCGGCCTGCCCGCCTTTGCCTTCGAGGTGAGCCCGCTCTTTGCGGAAGACGCGGAGACCTTCGCGGCGAATTGGAAGCGACCGGCTTCTCCCCAAACCCTTACAGCCGGCACTTGCCTCGGGGAAGCGGACCTTCCCGAGTGAATCTACCCTGCTCTCCCGCGTATCCAACCGATTCCTTGATCCACTTAACCGCATTCATCACAGCATCATGAGCCTGACCGCATCCATCAAAACCGCCGCTGAAAAGGGCGACCTCCTCGCCTCCGCCTCCGAAAACATCCTCTCCTGGCTGGAGAGCGATGTGCTGCCCGATTGGGCCACGGCCAGTGTCGCCGAACTCGTCGAGGGAAGCCACTGGAGCGAACTCAACGACCGGTTCTACAAGCAAATCGAGTTCGGCACAGGCGGGATGCGCAACCGCACTGTCGGCCAAGTCGTGACACAGGCCGAGCGCGGCTCCACAACGGAAGGGGAACCGGCTCACGCCGCTGTCGGCACGGCTGTTCTCAACGATTTCAATGTCATCCGCGCCACCATTGGTCTCTTCCGTTACTGCGCCCGGCACCTCCGCCAGGCAAATGGCCGCGAAGATGTGCCCCGGCTGGTAATCGCCCACGATGTGCGCTACTTCTCCCGCCACTTTTGCGAGCTGACGGCTTCCACATGGACCCGCCTCGGCGGCTATGCCATGATTTTCGATGGGCCCCGTTCGACCCCCCACCTGAGCTTCGCCGTGCGCGCCACCAAAGCCACCGCCGGCATCGTCATCACGGCCAGCCACAACCCGCCCCACGACAACGGTTACAAAGTTTATTTTGAGGATGGCGGACAGGTCGTCTACCCGCACGCCGAAGGCATCATTCACGAAGTCTACCAAGTGAAACTTGCCGAGGTCGCCAAATACCTCGACATCCAGCCGGCAGGCACTGTCACCCTCCCCGCTTCCCTCGACGACGCCTACGGGCACCACCTCGAAGACAACCTCCTCGACCGCGAGGTCCTCCGCGCTCACCCGCCCAAGATCGTCTTCACGCCAATTCATGGCACAGGCGGCACGATGGCACCCAAGGTGCTCGCGGCGGCCGGTCTCACCGTCGATACGGTGCCCGAGCAGATGAAGCAGGACGGCGGCTTCCCCTCCGTCAAATCGCCCAACCCCGAAAACGCCGAAGCCCTCGCCATGGGCCTCGCGCGGGCCAGGGAAACCGGGGCCGACATTGTCATGGCGACCGACCCCGATGCCGACCGCATGGGCGTCGCCGTACGCGATGAAAACGGGGAAATGGTCCTTCTCTCGGGCAACATGATCGGCTCCCTTATCGCCGAATACCGCGTGCGCCGCATGAAGGAAATGGGCTGGTTGCCACGCGAAGGCACGCAGCGCGCCGCCCTCATCAAGACCTTCGTTACCACGCCGCTCCAAGCCGCCATCGCCCGCCAGCACGGCCTCAAGTTAATCGACACCCTCACCGGCTTTAAGTGGATCGGCAGAAAACTGGCCCGCTACGAAGCCGAACTTCAGGAGAAGCTTTTGCGAGAGCAGGGGATCGTCCTCGATTACGATGCCTGTACCCCCGAAGCCCGTCGCCGCCTCCTCCTCGAACACAGCACCTTCTACGTCTTTGGCGGCGAAGAGAGCTACGGCTACCTCGCCTCCGATGTCGTGCGCGATAAAGACGCCAACGCCGCCGCCCTCATGTTTGCTGAAGTCGGAGCATGGCTCGCCTCCCGGAAACGAAGCTTCCCCGACTTCCTCGACGAAATCTACCTTCGCTACGGCTACTACCTCGAAGGTCTCGTAAACATCTATTACGAGGGGGCTGCCGGCTCCAGCAAGATTGCCCGCATCCTCGCCTCCTACCGCGACAACACCCCGGAGAAAATCGGTGAATTCGGCGTAACACGCTTCCAGGACTTCGGCCGCGAAGATATTGAAGATGCCGACGGCGAAGCCATCCCAAAGCAGGACTTCTATTTTCTCGAACTGGAAAACGGTTATCAATTCGCCGTGCGCGGAAGTGGAACGGAACCCAAGATCAAGTTCTACGTCTTCGCCCGCGAGGATGTGCCCGAACCTGCCGCCTTGGAAGACGTGAAGGCGAGCACCCGCGCCACCCTCGAAGCACTGAAAGCCGCCATCGAAGCCGACGCCCGCGCCCGCGCCGAAGGCTGAGGGAGATCCCCAAAAGTAGTCGACCTGCTTCAGCGGTCGACCTGCGGCGGAAGGGGGCGCTCTGTTCTTCGCACGCGCGCCCCGTCCCCCGGCATCATTTCCCTTCTCTCGAAAAGGCTTTGCCTGCCCCTACGGGTTCGCCATCCTCCCTCCTTTTCCATGGCCGCCCAAGCGAACAAACTCACCCCGATGATGCAGCAATATATGGAGGTGAAGCGTCAGCTTCCTCCCAACTCGCTGCTCCTCTTCCGCCTCGGGGACTTTTATGAGATGTTCGACGACGATGCCCGCATGGGGGCGGAGGTCCTCGGCATCACCCTGACCATGCGCAACGGCCAACCCATGGCCGGGATTCCCTACCATGCCGCTGATTCCTACATCCCCAAAGTTCTCGCTGCCGGAAAAAAAGTCGCCATCTGCGACCAAGTCGAGACGCCCCGCCCCGGGCAACTCGTCAAACGCGCCCTCACCCGCATCCTTACGCCCGGCACCACGCTCGAAGACCACCAGCTCGAATCCCGCCGCAACCACTACCTGCTCGCCTGCGACTTTTCCCCAAAGGGGCAGCTCACCGCCGCCTGGCTTGACCTCAGCACGGGCGATTTTGCCGTCGCTGCCGAAACCAAGGTCGACGCCCTCACGAGCACTTTCGCCAGTCTCGACCCCCGGGAAGTCGTCCTCCCCGAAGACGCGCGCGCCCATTGGCTGCGCGCAGGTGTAGACGAGCGCGCGATCTCCGCTCTCTACGAATTCCTCGCCAACCGCACCGTTTCCGAAGTCTCCGGCTTCCACTTCGACCCATCGGAAGGCTGCCGCTCCGTCCTCGAAACCCTTGGCGTGCTCAATCTCGACGGCTTTGGCGTGGCCAAGGATCACCCTGGCCTCGGGCCCGCCGGAGCCCTCCTGCGCTATGCCACCGACAGCCTCCGCGCACCCCCGCAAAACCTCTCCCGACTGCGCGCCCATCGGGTTGATCAGACCCTCCTTCTCGACCCCGCCACCCTGCGCAACCTCGAAATCTTCAGGTCCTCCACGCACACCCGCGAAGGCAGCCTCCTCCACGCCATGGACCGCTGCGTCACCGCCCCCGGTGCGCGCCGCCTCGAAGCCGTCCTCGCCGCCCCCGCGCTCGACCTCGAACTCATTCACTTCCGCCAAAACTGCGTCGGCGAGTTTTTGGAAGCACCCGCCATCGCGGGCGAACTCCAGGATTACCTCAAGGGCATCCGCGACCTTCCCCGCATCCTCGGCCGACTGCGCAATCGCCTCCGCAATCCCCGCGAGCTCGGGGCCATCCGCGATACCCTCCTCCAGCTCCCCTCTATTCGCGAAACCCTCGCCACCCTCGACGGCCCCCACCTTGCCAACCTCGCCGCTGGAATCGAAGAATTCCCCCATCTCTTCGATCTCCTCCACCGCGCTCTCGCCGAAGATCTCCCCAACCAACTTCAGGAAGGCGGTTACATAGCCGATGGTTACGACACCGACCTCGACCGCATCCGCTCCCTCACCCGCGACTCCAAGACCTGGATCTCCGACCTCGAAGCCAGCGAAGCCGCCCGCACCGGCATCAAAAAACTCAAGATTCGCTTCAACAATGCCTTCGGCTATTTCATCGAAGTCACCAAGGCCAACCTTCACCTTGTCCCCGACGACTACATCCGCAAGCAAACCACCGTCAACGCGGAGCGCTTCTACACCCCGGAACTCAAAGAAAAGGAACGCGAAATCCTCCACGCCGACGAAAAGGCCATCGCCCGCGAAGAGGAGCTCTTTCGCGGAATCGTCGACAGCGTCCTCGAACACGCCACCGCCCTCGAAGCCACTGCTGCCACCCTCGCCGACCTCGACCTCCTCATCGGCTGGTCCGTCCTTGCCCGCGAATGGAATTATGTACAACCCATCGTCGACGACAGCGATAAGCTCGAAATCGAGGGCGGCCGCCATCCTGTGGTCGAGCAAATGATGCGCCGAGAGCGCCTCAAAGGCCTCCCTGGAGAGCACGATTTTGTGCCCAACGACACCGCCCTGAGCGCCTCCGGCGAGCAAATTGCCGTCATCACCGGCCCCAACATGGCCGGAAAGAGCACCTACATCCGGCAGGTCGCCCTCATCGCCCTGATGGCGCAAGTCGGCTCCTG
The DNA here is from genome assembly GCA_020831585.1 of Opitutales bacterium. Lineage (GTDB taxonomy): Bacteria > Verrucomicrobiota > Verrucomicrobiia > Opitutales > Oceanipulchritudinaceae > JAFIGE01. The sequence continues at coordinate 34,077 of JAFIGE010000019.1, forward strand.
GGTGCCCGCCGCCAAATGCCGCATCGGCCTCGTCGACCGCATCTTCTCCCGCGTGGGCGCCAGCGATGAACTCTCGCGCGGCAACTCCACTTTCATGGTGGAGATGAACGAAACCGCCAACATCCTCAACAATGCCACCGCACGCAGCCTCATCATTCTCGACGAAATCGGGCGCGGCACCAGCACCTACGACGGCCTGAGCATCGCCTGGGCCGTGGTGGAGCACCTTCATGGCGATGGCACCGCCGGCCCCCGCACCCTCTTTGCCACCCACTACCACGAACTCACCCAAATCGACCAGCAACTCCCCCGCGTGGCCAACCACTGTGTCGCCGTGAAGGAGTGGAACGACCGCATCATCTTTGTGCGCCAAGTCGTGAAAGGGGCCGCCGACCGCAGCTACGGCATCCAAGTCGCCCGCCTTGCCGGTCTGCCGCCCACCGTCATCGACCGCGCCAAAGTCATCCTTTCCAAACTCGAAAGCGAAGACTCCAGCCACAACCTCCTGCGCCTGCGCCTGAAAGAGCGCCGCAAGCGCCAGGCCGCGGGCGAAGATCCCGACGAGGCTCAACTGAGCCTCTTTTGACTCTATTCCAAGGGCTCCTTCAGGTCCCGCAGCGAGCAGAGCCCGCCAAAGTCTCCGCCCTTCATCGGCCGCGCACCCGTTTGTCGCCCACCAAACGCCCCCTGCACCCCTGCGAACCAATCCTCCACAAAGGCCCGGCTCCCGATCAGGGCGCCCTCTGTCATATACCTTATCCGGCAGCGCAAAAGTTGCCCCCGCGTCAAACCACCCCCTGCCGCATCCACCTTCCAAAAAGCCGCCTTCGGCAACACCCGCCCCTTCTCCGAAGCACTCCCGTCCGTCGCCTGCTCAAACATCAGCAACCGATACAAACGTCCCGCCGCTTCCACACACGCGTCGGTGTCCGCTCGATCCACGCCCTTCCCCAGCAACTCCGCTCCAAACCCCATCCCCGCCAACCTCTTCAACAGCGGATACTCCCCCAGCTTCCCCTTCCCCACCGCCTCCCCATAGCCGCAGAACCGGTAATCCTTCGCATCCTCCACAATCCCCGCACGCACCGCGTTCAGATCGATATACGCCCCCACCAGCGCCAAAGCCTCCCGCGAGTTCTCCACCAACACGCTCCGAAACGGCCCCTCCCACAGCGTCCCCTTGCGCTCATTCAACCGGTTATACCCGATCGAAAACCGCTGCTTCAGCACCTTCACAAACATCGGCAAGCTCCCCATCCGCCGCAGCAGCAAGTCCCGCATATAGACCCGCGTCGCCCCGCCCTCCGCCAGCGCACCCTTCACCATCGACAATGTCAGCGGCTGACCCGGACGCACCTTGCCCCCATACAGAAACCCCGCCCTGCGGATCAACTCCGCATCGTCCAGTTCCCCCACCGCCCCCGGCACTTCCACCAGCAAGTGGAAGTGGTTGTCCAGGATACAGAAAGTCAGCAGCTCCACCCCGCAAAACGCCGCCACCCGGCCAATCAAGTCGCGCATCCGCTCCTTCTCCACCGCCCCCAGCAAAAACTCCTGCCCACACGTCCGGCTCACCACATGATAAACCGCCGCCCTCCCCGGCCTCGCCAATACCCGCGCCCGCCGCCGCCCCTTCTTCGGCAAAAGCCCCTTCGCAAATCCAATCATAACCGTATCTTCCATCCCAAAATCACAAACGCACATGTGAGCACTGTCAACAACTTTTTTCGTTGAAAAATATAGGAATGGAAAGGAACTAGGGATCAGGGAGGAACTGTGTGGAGAAAGTGCTGGAAATATCGAGCTCGGGTGGGAGGAGGTGGAGGTGGCGAAGATCGCTGTGGAGGTGGCGGATGCGCTCCGGGTCTATACGGCCTATATTTTCCAGGGATTGACCCCGACCGACTACGATTTGCTCATCGAGCAGCTTCCGGTGGGAGAAAGCCATGAAACTTGGCACCATACGACGGTTGCGTTCCGAAATGAGGCGAAAGGCGGGCTCGGGGTCCCCTTCGACAAAATCTCTCCACCCGCGAACCGATGCTTGGACAAACCGGCGGACGACGTCGGGATGGTCGCGCGCGAAATCCCGATGAAGGTAAATCCCGTGAAAGGGGTTGAATCCACTGTCCGAGAGGCGAAGGACCCGCACGGGTGCGCCTTGGCGCTCCATATAGTAGGGCTCATTCGTAATGAGGCATTGCTGGATCAGCCGCCTATCCGAGAGAAATCGATCCATCCCAAAATCATGTGGCAAAATATCCATGGTGATACCAAACCTCCGCTCGACGTAGCGGATCCATGTCAGGCCGGGGACCGCCATGACCCGCCGACCATCCAGATCGGCAAAGTTCTGCGCAGGATCATCGGCGTGTAGAAGGATGCCTTGGGGGTCGTCTTGCAGCGTGACCATCACCATTTTCAACGGAAGACCTTGGGCAACAAGCGTCATGACCGTATCCATGCGGTTCATCGCAAAGTGGGCGCGACCGCTCAAAACCTGGGCTGTGGTCATCGCATTGGGTCCACCTTCGAGGATGGTGACGCGCAGCCCGGCTTCTTCGTAGAATCCCCGCGCAAGGGCCTGATAGAACCCACCATGCTCGGGCTGAGCGAACCAGTCCGTTTGGAGGACCAGTGGGATCAAGCCATCTTCCGCAGGTTCGAGATCCCCGGGCGACGGATTGCAACCCATAAGAATGCCAATGAGGGTGACGGCCGAGAGGGCCCGTGCATACCGCCGAAAAGTTCGCCAAACAAACCCAGTGAACATTGTCTCAATCACGGCGAAACCTGTCAAAAATCCCACGCAACCACCCGGTGGAGCCGGACTCGCGTTCATCGTCGTCCGCATAGTCGCCGTCATAACTCTTGGAATCGCCATCTACGGGTGGAGCTTGGCGGAGCTTTCGGACCACGTGCGAGTAGAGCACCGGTTTGCGAAAGTAAGGAATGCCCATTCGAGTCAAAAGAGCGGCATCCGCAGCCGTCAGGCAGCCAGAAACGATTACAGAGGGAATTTGCGGAGACACTTTCGTTTGGTGAATGAGAAAATCGATTCCAAATCCGTCAGGCAGACGATGGTCAGCGATAATCAAATGAAATTTTAGAGTAGGATCGTTAAGGTAGATGCGTGCCGTCTCTAAATCCGGAGCCTCAAAGACCTCATGCCCCATGCTGCGGAGCTGCTCCGCGCCCAGTGCACTCAGGTCTTCCTCGTCCTCGATGAAAAGAATTCTCATACAAAAAATGCCCCTTCAGCCTTCACTTTTCCAGCCACACCCGCCCTCTCGCTTGGGAAACCATCCACCGACCACCCAACAAAATCCTGGAAAAACCACAAGGCAATTTCAGGATGGCGGAATCAGCCCCCTAAATGCAAATCTTTAGGCGAAAAAAGCCGCTTATGTCTCTAAAAAAGAGTAACAAGGGAAACTGTATAGGCTGACTGCAATCAATAATTCGACGGCCTCACCGATCAAGGAGAGTCAACTTATCCAACGGAAACCAGTCCAGACGCGGAATCCAAGTTGCATCACCCTTACCGAAAATTTGGGGAAATTGTGGATGACCATTTTGCGCGGGGTGCCCGACCGCCACGGGCGGATGGGCTATCTCTCCTCCGCCCGCAAGCGCAAAAAGGCGTTGCCCGCCGGGTGGCTGGGTCGGACGGTGATGTGGTGGAGGTAGCCATCGATCTCGCAGTCGACTTCCTCGAGATGAGTTTCTCCAGAATGCCATGTTTCCAGATCGATGGACACTTCGGGGATGAGGGCGACATCGTCCACACGGCTGTCCCAGGTGTAGGTAAGGGATAAGCCGCCAGAGTCAGAGACCGCGACGGGCAGGAGGTGGGCGGAGGGTGCGAGCGGATCGGGCCAGCCCATGGCGTATTTGAGCCCGTTGGCGATGCCGTCGCGCGCCGGGGTGGCGGCAAACCCGGCAATGGCCTCGTCATCCGCATGATGGCCAAAGGCGTTGGCCCGCCAAGCGGCAAAACCCTCAAGCGGGGGCTGCGGCCCCACGAAGTCCTTTGCGTAGAGGTGGAGTTGATCGAGGCGCGCCCATCGCTCGTTGAGGGGCCATTGGGCGCGAATGCCGATACCGCGGATGTCCGCGAGGTCCTCCGGGCTCAGAGTGGTGGATGCGCCGGTGGAGAGGGTGGAAACATCATAGAAATTCCATGCGGTGATCGACGGGATGGACCAACGCTGCCGGTGCCAGGAAGTGCGGGAGGCAATGTGGGCTTCTGCGGAGGTGCGCACCCATTGACCACTGGCGAGCTTGAGCAGAAGGGAAAAACGAATGGTGCCCTCGGTCTGGATGTCCACCTCCACCGCCGCCGAGGGGGTGGACAGGTCGGCGCGGATTTCATCGGTGAAAAAGATGTTTTGGAAATTGATGCGGGTGCGCCCGGTCGTCGCCATTTCGCCGATGGGATTGGCCGCGTTGCGGGGAGAGCCCTCTGTCGCACGCAGGGCCCAGCCGCGGTCCTGATTCACCATCTGCCAGTTGGCGATGGCGTTGACTGAGGGGAGTTGACCGTTCACACGGGGAGCGAAGTCCTCGACATACACGGCGACGCCCGATTCGAAGGTTACCGCGGTGACTTCGTTGGATGGCGCGCTGCTGATACCGTTGGCTGCGGCGACCACGCGGATGGTGTAGCTGCTCTGGGGAGCGAGGCCCTGAAGGTCATAGCCCGAAACCGATCCTCCCACCGTGGCAACGGGGGTGAAGTCCGGTTCGCCGGGACCGCGTTTTTCGATGATGAAGCTGGTCGCTCCGGAGTCTGCCGGGAGCCAGTTGAGCCGGATCGCCCGATCGGAGAGGGTGCGCGCGCTCAAGCCGAGCACGGGCAGGGGGGCGGCGTGATCCAGATCGAGCGATTCCGCGTCACCGCCCCGCAGGAGGACCCCATTCACACGGTCGAGGGCGACGGTTTTGTCGCCCAGGCGCACAATCGTTCCGCCGTTTCCATGATTGAGCACTTCGAGCGGAGGTGTGGTCTCCGGCTCGACGCTCATGACGACAAAGAAGTCCTCGGTGTAACCGGTTTTGTCGATCGTCAGGCGTTCGCCGGGCACATGATTGAGGATCGCCCCGGCCGGCGACAAAACCCAACCCTTGACCGTGCCGCCATTGGGGCTAACGAGCGTGAAGGTGGGAAAGCCCTGGTCCTCGCCAATCGAGCTGACAATGCCAAAATCGGCTGCATGGCTGCCTACATTGGCGTTCCAGGTGTACTGACTTTGTGAATACGAAGCAACGCGATCGAACATCGCGATGACGGCGTTGTTATCTTCGGGATCGCCAAAATCTGTGAGCAAATGGCGCTGGTAGAGAGCCGCTCCCATATTGGCGTATTGGGTGTGGCCGTCGACGACGACGTAGGCCCCGCTTTCGAAGGTTTCAAGGTGCTGTCGGCGGCCGGGATCGGGATCGTTGCCCCGCTGGCCGTTGATGAGCATGCGTGTGTAGTGTCGCGGTTCGCGGCTGGTGCGCGGTCCGCTGAAAAACATTGTGCCGTAGGCGATGAGGCCGGTCTGCCCGGCTTCCGATTGCGCCCAGGCATTTGGATGGTGGCGCAGGTCGGCATGAATGGATACGGATATGTCCTGCGTGTCCCGCCAGCGCGCCCGCAGGTAATGACGGCCCTGCTCGCCGGTGACGACGAAGGGAAGCTGGCCCGTGGGATCGGCGGGCGTCACATCGTCGGGATAGAAGAGCAGGGCCCACATGGTTCCCTGGCGGGAGTGATCGAAGCGCAGGTCGGGACGGTCCGCGGGTTCGGCAAGCCGACCAAGGTGCCGGTCATACCACCAGAGGAAGTGAGGCCGGTCGGCGGGCGGCACGCTTTCGAGGATGAGGCTGGCCCAGCCTTCGTCGTTGGTATTGGGCCCACCCACGCCGGAAGCCTGCCACATTCTGCGGTCGGCGAGGCTCGTTGACCCGGGGATCAGGGCAAACGACCCGGAATACATGGCCTTTTTGTGCCATTCGCGGGGCGTGTTGCGGACGAAGTCCCAGAGCAGGTTGAAACCCGCGTCGCGCGAGGCGTAGATCGCGGGCAGGAGAAAGATGCCACCGTAGCCCGCATAACCCACCCCTTCCTAGGTGCCGCCAATGACATCATGGCCGTTCAACAGGTGGGTGCGGAGGTCGTTAAGGAGGGTGTTGACGCGCGCGGAGCGGCTCGCCTGTTCGCCGATGCCGAGAATCATCATGAGTTCGCCGCCCCGGCAAACCGCCACCCAGTTGGAACCGCGCAAATTTTGGGTGATGTTCGGGTGGGAGTAGCTGAGCCACATGTTCAGGGCAACGTGCACGCGGTTGCGGATATAATCGCGTTGTTCCGCCGTCCACGCCTCGTAAGCCCAGTTGTAGGCGAGCCCGAACCCCAACCCCACGGTGGCGCGGGAGAGACCGGCGGAGTCGGCGGGGGCACCGCTCTCGGGCAGACGGCCATCCGGATCGATGTCGTTGTGCACATCATAAAGGGCCTCGAAGGCCCACTCGGCGTAGACGGGATCGCCTGTCACGCGGTAAACGAAAGCGGCGGCCTGGGCATAGTAGGAGCGTGCGTAATTCCAGTTTGTCGCGGTGCGGTTGAAGAGATCCAGATCCCGCGAATCCACCCGCGCCCGCAGTTGGGCAAAGGCTTGGGCGTAGTGGGAGTCGGGATTGTCCAAACCCGCTTGAATGCGGGCGAGTCGGTCCGGGGTCAGCAGAATCGGCGCGGGCGCTTGGGCGACAGCGGAAAGAGCGAAGACCAGAAAGCCGAAGAGCGTAAAAATGAGGGCCTTGGGAAGTGTCACAGGCATGGGGGCATGGGGGGATTGGGGGATGGGGAGTTGGGGCGGGATTCGAAGCGAAGTGATCCTTTTCACCAAAGGATAAGCCGACAAAATCAATGTGCCTCGAAATGTCCAGACGGAAGCAACTGGGATTGATCGCGCCCTCTCGCAATGTCTTGGAAAAAACCCGGCGGCGCGCAATTCTCCTGAAAGACAAAAGCAGCCGGGAGGAGATGGATTACGGCACAATTTCACGGCTGCGGGGTCTACAAAGCGGGACGCGGGCAGGGCTCGCCGGTTCACACCCAATAGCGGACCATTGAATCCGTCGCGGCTTGCTGCGGGCCATGGTCCAACAGGTCACGCCGTTAACCAATGGTGGTCCCAGACGGAGCCCTGCTCCCCCACCCTTGACAACCAGCTGCATTCAGCCTCTGCCCCGGGCTGGCGAGCGTGTGGCGGCACGGCCTTTTTGCCAGCTTCCTTTTCCGGCGGGGGGCCGCTGACCGCGTTGAGCGTGGCCGCCGTCTGGTTCCGCGCTTGCCCCACGCCGCCGAACCTCCGCGGCTGCGCGGGTTTCCAACAATTCGAGCAAGCGCGCCGAGACGACAACGCGACTGCGTTTTTCCCCGTTGTCCGCCGTCCATTGATCTTGTTTGAGGAACCCCGACACCAGGACGGGGGCTCCTTTTTCGAGAAGATCGACCACGCCGTTGGGATTCCAATACTCGACGGAGAAGAAGTCGGCACGGTCTGGACCGGCGGATACAGCGAGTGAGAAGCGACAGAGCGTGCGATCATCAAACTCGCGGATTTCGGGATCGGACGCGATGCGTCCGGACAGATGCACTGAGTTCATGCGTAATCTACTGGTTAAGGATGGACAGAGTGGCCGCGACAGCAGCCAAGAGAAACTCAAAAGGTGTTTATTTGTTCACCTTTTGCAAGAAAAAAATAGCTGTTCTTGGAAACCTCTCAAAAAAACTCCTAAAACCGCGCCCATCAACATCTTGAAGTTTTGCCTGACAGGCCGATCAAGAGCCCTGAAGCTCAAGGGACCCGCTGCACCCAATCGAGGCGATAAAAGGCGGGGCGTCCATCGACTTCTCCCGGCAAGTGCAAATCCCAAATCTCAGGAAGCTGACCGTCGGAAGGTTCGAGAAGGGTCCAGTTTTCGCCTTCGAAAGTCCGCCATTCGGAAAAATCGGCGGTGTGGCGGATGATGAGTTCAACGTCTTCCGCCGCCGGATTGAGGGGGAGTCGGAAGCGGATGTCGCCGGCTTCATCCAAGGTAGGTTGCGGATGCCGGGCGGTGAAAGGTCGCTGCCCTGTGGCGTATGCGATGAGATTGGGCACGCTGTTTCTGCCGGGCGCGGCACTTTGTCCCCAGATGGAGGATTCGAGCAAGTCGTCGAGGAGATCGAGGCCCCGGAAATTTTGCGTTTGCCAAACCAGGAAAGGCGGCGGGGCGACGCGCTCAGTCACAAACACAGTAAAGTTGTCGATCTCATTCACATACCAGGCATAGTCCTTGTAGAAATAGAGGCCGAAGGCATCGACATCACCGGGTGGGAGGGTGATGGGCTCCGCCCGGAGAATACTGAAGGTGGGCGAAGGCTCAAACCGGTACCAACCACCCGTGGCAAAGTTGATGGTATAGAGGCGCCACCAACTGGTTTGGAGGGACTCCACACGGCCATCCCAAAAGATATACCATTCACCGTCGATGCGCACGGCGAGGGAGTTCTTCACGCGTTCGGGGCTCTTATCGGTGGCATGGAACTGGACCGAGTGAATCTCGTAGGTCGTGCGGTCGATGGTGTATTCCTCCGTCCACAACATCCACTCGGCGGGGCTTACATTGAGGGCGGGCATTTGATTCATCCACATGTGGCCGCGGGCGTTGGGAGAGTCATATTCAGTTCCGGTAGGGTCGGCGTTCACTTTGGGGAGATAGATCGCCGAAACATTAGTTGACAGCGAGCGATGCGCATTGCCGTCCCACTTTACGGATGGAACCGGCTCGCCGTCGAAACGCATGAGATCCCATCCGACATCCCAGGGGCCCCGCTCCCCACCCGTCTGTGGACGGGAGAAATTCTCGCGGTAGATGACCACCGGCGTGGAGGAGGCGGGGGTGCTCACCTGAATACGGGCGGTATCCGTGCCCATCGCTCCTTCGTTATCGATGACCCGCAGTTCGAAGACGTGAAGGCCCACAGGCAGAGCCAACTCGATACGGGGAGAGGGTCCACCGGAGAGCAGTCGGCTGCCCGGTTGGCGGTACCATTCGTAGCGCACGATTTCGCCGTCGGGGTCGATCGATTGGGAGGCATCGAGAGTGACACCAGCGAGGAGGCGCTCATTGGCAGTTACATTGCGGTCGCCGCCGGCGCGGGCGATGGGACGGAGGTTCCCGGGGGTCACCGTGACCGCTCGTTCCTCCATGCTCACATTTCCAAAGGCATCGATGACCCGCAAGGTGACCGTGCGCTCACCGACCGTGAGACGCGCGGCGGTGACGGGCGAGGTCGTGGAACCGACAGGCACGCCGTCGACAAACCATTGAAAGAGAAGGGCGTCCCCCTCCGGATCAATCGTGCCGGAAGCGTCCAGCCGGATGGCTCCCTCCACGCCGTTTGTGATTTGGAGAATTTCGGGTAGGTGGAGCGTGATCTCCGCGGGCTGGTTGGTATTCACGGTGAGGCGAAGGTGATCGATATAAACTTGGCCCGTCTCCGGGTTAGCACCCTCCGAACCTCCATTCCAAAAGAGGCGCAACCCTTCGATCGTCTCGAAATAGCGGTAGAACGGAGCTGTGCTCTCCATCGGGAGGGGCATGACGGCTTTGAGCTCATCGGGTTCGAAGAGACCGTTGCCATTATCGTCGCGCCAAACTTCCTGCCGGTCCGGGTAGATGACGTATCGGTAGAGCGTAAATGCGTCACGGGCAATGCCGACGGGAGTGCGCGTCCAACTGTTTGCCGGGAAGTCCAAACCGGCACCGGGGGCGACGCCGCCCGCACCGGAAATGAACCCTGGGAGCCACCAATTGTCCTCGCGCTCGTATTCACCGAGATCGGTGGGCCCGCCGCCGTATTGAAGAAAGGCGGAGCCGGCCCCGGTGGTTCCGTTGCGGATGCGCAAGTGATAAGCCGGGCGCGCCCACCACTCCTCGGAGAAGTCATTCAGGCGCGTGCCCGGGGAGCCCTCTGGAGTGAGATCCAAGCCGCCTGCCGGATAACTGTGATTGAACGCAAAAATGAAGCGACCGGCCTCCCCGCTGGAGCTGGTGGTGGCGCCCCAGCGCATACGTGCATCCAAGGTGATCACGGCACCCGCCCGGTCAATGGCGTCGGGAAAGCGGAAGTCGAGGGCGGTGAAGGTTTTCAAGCCGTCGGCTGCCGCATAGCCTGTGAAGCCTACGGTTGAATCGGATCCTTCGCGAACGAGGTGCACAGCCCCGCCCTCTGTCGTGAAAGCTGAGCGTTGGCGCTGCGGTTGACCCCAGAGCGGCACGGTCGAGAGGTCATGCCACCGTCCGAGATCGGCAAAATCATCGTCCAGGAGAACATCGCCCGGGGCATCCGTGGCGGCTTGGCTGGTCTCCACCCAAACCGAGGAGCCATCGGCGTGCAAGGTGAGCCCCAGGCCGGTAAGATCATCCAGCTCCCAACTCCCGCTGAGGCTGGAATCGGCCACGAGGAGGTCAATCCGCGTGCCGGGAACCGGCGCGAATGCGGGATCCCGCCAAAGCCGGACACGCCCGTCAAGCAGAGCCGCCCAGTCAGCGGTAATCCACGGGACCTCTTGCGCGGTGAGCACAATCTCGGTGACCGAATCCTCCCCGAACCATGCCCCATCCGCGCCCCCCAGGCGAATGGGCCCGGAGAGCATCAGGCGACCAAAATTGAAAATGTAATCGATGTGCGCGGATGTGCGAAAGGTCGCCTCCGCCCCGGGTTCGATTTCCAGCATGAGGGTGCCGGTGCGCGTGGTTCCGTCGCGAAAATGACGCCCGGCGGAGGGATCGGTGACAAACTCCACCCCGCCCTCTTCCACAAAGAACAAGGAACCGGCATCGTAGCTTTGCTCCCCGGCGAGAATGAGACGGGCGGGTCCGGTCTTGCGCACGACGCCACCGAACACACTCCACCCATTGAAGGCCGTGTAATCGCTGGCTGCCTCGGTAACTCCCGTGTGGGTCAGATTCGCTTCCGTCCGCACCTCCATGCCTCGGTAGATCCAAACCGCCCCCGGATACACTTGATCGTTGGAACGCACAATCCAGCGGCTGCCCGGATTGTTTTCAAACGCAAGGTGGCCATTCGCCTGCAACGCCTCCGACGATTTCGGGCGGTAACCCAACGGAAGATTGCGCGTGTGATGGGTGATAAAGGTTGTATTGCTCAGGCGGATCGAACCGATTCCGAGACTCTGCTGCGCTCCAGCTGTGCGGTCGGCCTGGAAGCCTTCTTCGATTTCAAGCGTGCCCGTGCCATCCCCCTGCACCCAAAGCTGAAGGGTGTAGTAGTCGTCCTTGATGAAGCGCATGTCGGCGTCGGCTCCAATGCGGAAAGTCGCTCCCTCCAGAGGCATGAGCCAGGAAATGATGGAGCCCGTGTCAGCCACCCATGTTCCGTTAAAGGTCACATCGCTCGCTTCTCCCCTGATGATGAGAAAAGGAGAGCCTCCGAGGAAAGCTTCGAGGCGCGCATTCAGTTCGACGGGAGCCTGCGGGGTAAGCGTGAGACCCCGTTCGAGCTGCGAAGCAAAAGCGGGGTAGTTATTGGCCTGCGCGGGCACCACGCCCTCAAAACGGAAGGTGGGTTGGCCCGTTGCCTGTTCGATAGACAAACGGTCGCCGCTGTTGTGATTCATGAGCAGAACCGTTTGATTATTGGCAAAGGAAAGCGTGCCGGCCCTTAGTGCGCCGCTGAGGCGAACGAGGCCCCCCACCCCCTCGAATCGCGCATCCGCCCCGGCAGACCAGGTCACCGCGTTGCCGTTCAGCGCCCAAGTCACCCCTGCACTGCTCCAAGTCCCGTCACCGCCCGGGCTCGACGGCCCCAGAGGCGACCAAACCAGTGGCGAAGCCAGAACAATTGAAGGAAAAACGGCAGGTAAAACGAACCTCCGGAGAAATGAGGGAAAACTCGGTAACATGGAGAAAGGGGGGATTGTCCGCCGAAGGAACGGGAAGGCTCCAAAAATGGCAAAGGTAAAATCGGATCTGAGCGCCGGACCGGTGGCGGAGTGGCGGCGGCAAACGTTCCCCCGCCCCGGGCAACGGAGCCGGCGCGGGAACCGCTGAAAGCCCGTTTCCGCCCGGGTCGACCGGTGAACCTTGGCCGACTCCATAAAGCACGGAGGTATTCGTCGGCAGGATTCAGATCGCGACACGAAGGGATGAGCGGTTTTTTGGCTAAATCATTTCAAAACCTATCGATCCCTTCAAAAGGAACCTCTCGACATGGACCTCCAGGCTCGTATAGCCTCTAAAGTGGAAAATGACCGATTGGACAACGAACCCCTCTCTGCTGCAGAGGTTATCGGCCAAACAGCCGGATGAAGCGTGGACACTGTTTTTCAACCAGTACGCCCTCGCCCTTCATGTTTATGCTGTCCGTCTCGGTCTCTCTCCCAGCCTCGCGGAGGAGGTGGTGCAGGAGACGATGATTGAGATGATGCGCATTCTCCCCGAGTTCGTCTACAACCCGGAAAAGCGCTTTCGGAATTTCCTGCTCACCGTGGCACACCGCAAAGCCCTCCGCCATATGCGCCGGGAGAAAAAGCGCCACGTCGTTCAGGAAACCTACGGGCAGGAATGGACCCGCTTGGTCGAGGAAAGGACACGGGGAGAATTCGAGTCAGAAGAAGAGCGTTCCTGGCGGTGGTCCCTCTTTCTAGCCGCATGGAAGGAACTGCAGATGACCAGCCGGGCAAAAGCCAGCAATCTGGAAATTTTTGAAGCGGCCGTCATTCGCGGAGAGGCGGTGGCTTCCGTAGCCGACCGGTTTGGCGTTACGCCCAACGCCATTTATCAAATCAAAATCCGCACCTCCCGTCGCCTCCGCATGATTGTGGCCGACCTCGAAGCAGACTTGCAATAGTCGCTGCTTGATGAGACCCGAAAATCATCCTTTCGAGCGTAAGACCGGACCGTTTGGAGGCAATACCCCCGCGAATGGTTACCCATCATCAGCGGTCTTCCTCTTCGATCCCCGGAGGCTCCCCAGCGAACGCTTCCTTACCGGGAGTGGCCTCATGAGCGGGAAAGGAAAGGAGCCCCTTGAGCGTTTTCCGGGCGAGCCGATGCTCCGGTTGCGGCTGCGGATCGCGGCGGGTCTCCTTTCCCGTATTCCTCCCGAAGAGCGAACAACCGTGGCTTGGGCATGGGTCGATGAAGGGGGTGACGTGCGTTGGCAGCAACGGCTCCCGGAATATCTCATCGGGCGCGGCGAGAACTGCGCTCCACGCCTCGAAGGCTCATCCATCTCGCGCCAACATGCAAGGGTCCACCGGTGCCCCGCCGGGTTCTTCATCATCAAAGACCTCGCTTCCAAAAACGGCCTACGGGTAAACGAGCGCGTGGTTACCGAGTCCTCACTCTTCGCTGGCGACTTGGTGGAAATCGGCGGCACCGGCCTCGTCTTTTTTGGTGATCACGAACCAACTCAACTCCCCCGAGCAGAGACAGACGAGAGCCTCCTTTGGAGGAATACAAGCCCTGCCCCTTCCTCGCCAAACTGATCGAAAGCAAAAGGCCCGGCCGTGTCTGCTCCGAAATCATCGACTGCCAACCCACGCCCCCTGCCTGCCTCCCGCCAAGACCGAAACCAACCTCAGGAGAACTTTCCGCAGAAAGCGGATTGACAAGAAGCCGATCCCCTTCTTTCTCCTCTCTCCTATCTTTTGGTGGTAGTAGCTCAGTTGGTTAGAGCACCGGATTGTGATTCCGGGGGTCGCGGGTTCAAGTCCCGTCTATCACCCCACCCTCCACACCCGCAGGGTCAGCGAATTTTGTTGAAGCACTTGAGGGTATCACAACGCCGGGATGTTGGTGATCCAGCGGCACATAAGTTCACTCGCCACAGCGGTGCCCCTTGCTCTGGCCCGCGCTGCACGGGCACTCGAGCTGTTTTCCCGCAGTGGAGGCTATGCTCAACCCGTTTAGCCCTATCCGCGATCCCGCCGCGCAAGGAACGCATCAAAAAATCCGGATGCGTTGATGTTTGCCCTTGTCAGATGAGAGAAAGTGACTTTGTTTGCGGAAGACTATGGCAAAGCACTTCAAGTTCTCATCGGAATCCGTGGGCGAAGGCCACCCCGACAAGGTGGCGGATTTTATCTCGGACAGTATTCTCGACGCCTGCCTGGCGCAGGACCCCAAAAGCCGCGTGGCCTGCGAAACGCTCGTGAAGAGCAACATGGTGACCATCGCCGGCGAAATCACGACCAAGGCGGTGTTTGACGTGAACACGGTGGTGCGTGACGCCATCCGCGAGATCGGCTACATCAATCCAAAGGACGACGCCGTCTTCCATGCGGACGATGTCTTCATCGCCAACTACCTTACCCAGCAGTCGCCGGATATTGCCCAAGGGGTGGACGCCGCCGCCGCCGAGGGCAAAGACACCGCCGAACAGGGTGCGGGCGACCAGGGCATCATGTTCGGGTATGCCTGTAACGAGACCGACGAGTATATGCCGGCGGCGATCATGTTTGCCCACCGTGTCCTCCGCCGCCTCGCCGAAGCCCGCAAGTCCGGCGAGATCGCCTGGCTGCGCCCGGACGCGAAGAGCCAGGTGGCCGTGAATTACGACGACGGCCGGATCACCCACATCGACAACGTGGTGGTGTCCACGCAGCATACGGAGGGTGTGACGCACGCGGAAATCCGCCAAACCATTATCGAAAAGATCATCCGCCCAGTTCTGCCCGCCGAACTGCTCAGCGACCAGACGGAGTTCCTCATCAACCCGACGGGCAAATTCGTTGTCGGCGGTCCCCACGGAGATGCCGGCCTGACGGGCCGCAAGATCATCGTCGACACCTACGGAGGCTGGGGCCGCCACGGGGGCGGCGCGTTCTCCGGCAAGGACCCCTCGAAGGTGGACCGTTCCGCCGCCTACATGTGCCGTTGGGTCGCGAAAAACGTCGTCGCAGCGGGCCTCGCCGACATCTGCGAACTCCAGGTGGCCTACGCCATCGGCTATCCCAACCCCACTTCCATTCACATCGAAACTTTCGAGACCGGCAAAGTTGCCGACGAAAAAATCATCGAGGCCATTAAGTCTGTCTTCGGGTTCAAGCCCGCCCAAATCATCGAACAACTCGACCTCCTCCGCCCGATCTACCGCGAGTCCACCAACTACGGTCACTTCGGCAAGGCCGGTCTGCCCTGGGAAGCCACCAACAAGGTCGACGCCCTGCGCAAAGCCGCCGGGCTCGCCTAACCCACCCCTCACCCTGGCCTTCCGCCCCCCAACCAACCAACCATTTAGTATGCCTACCGAGACCGTCACCCGCGAAGACTATAAAGTCGCCGACATCACCCTTGCCGATTTTGGTCGGCGCGAAATCGAGATCGCCGAGCACGAAATGCCCGGCCTTATGGCCACCCGCGAAAAATATGCCGCGCAACAACCCCTCGCGGGCGTGCGCATCATGGGATCGCTGCACATGACGGTGCAAACCGCCGTGCTCATCGAAACCCTGCGTGACCTCGGTGCCGACGTGCGCTGGTGTTCCTGCAATATTTTCTCCACGCAGGATCACGCCGCCGCCGCCATCGCCGCCGCCGGAGTGCCCGTCTTTGCCTGGAAGGGCGAAACCCTCGAAGAATATTGGTGGTGCACCCACCAGGCCCTCACCTGGCCGGACGGCAAGGGACCCAACCTTATCGTCGACGACGGCGGCGACGCCACCCTCCTCATCCACAAGGGCTACGAACTGGAAAACGGTAGCGACTGGGTGCATACCGACTCGGAAAGCGAAGAAGAGGCCATTATCAAAAACCTCCTCAAGGAGATCCACAGCGAAGATCCGATCCACTGGCACGAGGTGGTCAAGGATTGGAAGGGCGTCTCCGAAGAAACCACCACCGGCGTGCACCGCCTCTATGAGCGCCAGAAAGCCAACACCCTTCTCGTGCCCGCGATCAACGTCAACGACTCGGTGACGAAGAGCAAATTTGACAACCTCTACGGCTGCCGCGAATCCCTGATCGACGGCATCAAGCGCGCCACCGACGTGATGATCTCCGGCAAGGTCGCCGTGGTGTGCGGCTATGGCGATGTGGGCAAAGGCTGCGCCGCCGCTCTGCGCGGAATGGGTGCCCAAGTTGTGGTAACGGAAATCGACCCCATTTGCGCCCTGCAGGCCGCCATGGAGGGTTACCGTGTGCTCACCATCGAAGACACCCTCGGGTGGGGCAATATCTACGTCACCACCACCGGCAACTACGATATCATCCGCCTCGATCACATGGAGAAAATGGCCGACCAAGCCATCGTCTGCAATATCGGTCACTTTGATAACGAGATCCAGGTCTCGAAACTCAAGAAGCTGCCCGGCCTCACGATCACCAACATCAAACCGCAGGTGGACAAATACTCCTTCGCCGACGGCCACAGCATTTACCTCCTTGCCGACGGGCGTCTGGTGAATCTCGGTTGTGCCACCGGGCACCCGAGCTTTGTCATGTCCAACAGCTTTACCAACCAGGTCCTCGCGCAAGTGGAGCTGTGGAAGAACCTCGAGAAATACACCCCGGGCGTTTACATCCTTCCGAAGCACCTCGACGAAGAGGTCGCGCGGCTGCACCTCGAAAAGATCGGCGCGAAGCTGACCAAGCTCACACCCGCCCAAGCCGAATACATCGGCGTGAAACCCGAGGGTCCCTACAAGAGCGACCACTACCGGTATTGAGGATTGGTTGGAGTGAAGAACCGGACAGGCGTTCTCCTGTAACCTCGAATCTCTGATTCGGGGTCACCCAACGCGCCCGCTCCCCAAACCCGCACCCGTAACCTCGAATCTCTGATTCG
>JAFIGE010000188.1 GCA_020831585.1 Opitutales bacterium
CCTACAGTCCGTTGGCTGCGACCGCTTACGCCCTCAACTGCTCTTTTTAGGATCAACAGGATGGAACGTGTCATACAGCAGAGGGGACGGCAGCGGGGATGGGCTCAGGATGCGGAGGTGGTCTGGAAACAAGTGGCCCTGCCGCGTGCTCCTGTAAGGGGCCACGCGTGCAGTCGCCGCCCTCATCGTCTCCAGGCGCTTGCAAGCCAAGCACACCGTCTTTTCCCGCCGGACCGTGCGCTCCTCTCCACCCCATCCCATCCACCCCACCCCACAGAGCCTCCGCATTCGTGTCACTCGCACCATTCGTAGTTCCCACCCCCACGAGCAACCGCCCTTCGCCTCCGCCAATCACCGCAAATCAAACGAATCTCTTCCACCGCATCCCATCTGCGGTAAAACACAACCGCGCCGCTGCAAGACCTTCCCCACCGTGGAGCGGCCCGTCAGATCCTCAAAATGGAGTGGCGTGAAGACCCAACCCCGTCCATGGGACCGTATCCTTGTAATCACCTGTTTTTCAGCGTCTTGCATTTTCTAAAATGAAAAAATTCGAGACAAAACCATGCAAGTTTTTGTCTCAGCGTGAGGATGTTTTTAGGGTCTTGTTCAGGTGGGTTGACGAAGTCCTTTCGAGATTGCACTCTCGGGCCCCCCGCCGGGCCGCTCCCCCCCCCCGGTGCCCGATGGTTCGCGTTCAATTGAGCATTTCCTCCAGTACGTCGATATCCGCCAAAATCTCCTCCTCCTGCGTGCGCTGGAGGAGGACACGATCGCCGTTTCGGCGGATGCGGAGGATCCCGCAGTTTCCCGCCTCCTACGACAACAGGATGGACCGTGTCCTACAGCGGGGGGCTTGGCGACGGGGCTGGGCTCAGGAGGCGGAAGCGGCCGGGAAGTCGACGACGGGGGTGACCGCAAGGGAGGCGGGGGTAATGGACCAGTATTCCTGCGCTTCTTCCAGCGTTGCGAGGCCGCGGTAGTTGGTGTCGAGGACGCCGGGGGAATTGCCTGCCCAGGCGGTGGTGATCGATTTCAGACCGCTCACGGCATAGTGGTAGGTGAGGGCCGTGTGGCGTCCCACGTCACGGACCCAGGGCTCGATCCCGGCCTCCCGGCGGACCCGCTCGAAGAGTTTACGGAAGTTGCGCGGGATGATGGGCGGTCGCCGGACTGCGTGGTCGACCAGCCACGCATGGAGGTTTTCGGAAATTTTAACCGTGCGGCGCGCGGCGGTTTTGGCGATCGGGGCCGAAAGGAGGATGTATCCGGTCTCCAGGTTGATGGCCTCCCAGGTCATTCTTTTGAGTTCCTCGGCGCGGAGACCTCCGAAAAGGTGAAGGGCAAAATAGGGAACGAGGGCTCCGCCCGCTGTGGCCTGCGCAGACCGGAGCAAACGGATCGTATCCGGCACAGAGAGAAAGACCGGGTCTCGCTCCAAGCGTTGCCTGCGCTCCGGGGCCTTGTCCGAGCCCGTGATCGGATTGCGGCCAAGGTATCCCCGCGTGAGGCACCAGTTGAAAAAGGAGGACAGCTTCGCCCGTCGCGTGCGCCGGGTGGAGAGAGTGTCGCGCGCGGTCCATTCGTCAACATGCCGGGGGAGGATCTGTGACATGCGCGCATCGGCTCCAAGAAGCCTCGCGAAGAGGCGCACCTGAATGCGGATCGCCTCACGCGACTTCTCCCGCATGTGAAGAAGGAGGTTCTCATCTTCAGCAAACTCCTCCAGCGCCCGGGAAAGCAGGGTATCCTCCTTGGGCTCAACGTACGTGCGGATGAAATGATCGACCGCATCGACCAGGCGCTTTCCCTCCGGCAGCCTGACGATCGCCTGTTCGGCATCGTCGATCTCG
Organism: Opitutales bacterium; assembly: GCA_020831585.1. Lineage (GTDB taxonomy): Bacteria > Verrucomicrobiota > Verrucomicrobiia > Opitutales > Oceanipulchritudinaceae > JAFIGE01. The sequence continues at coordinate 1,854 of JAFIGE010000188.1, forward strand.
TCGTCGCTCAAGCGGGTCAACTTTGCGCGGAAATTTGAATCCCGCATGACCTCCACGTTCATCTCCTGCTGAAACCCCTTGGCCCGCTCATGGATATCAAAACGCTTCCGCACGCGATTGCCTTCCAGGTCGTAGCCCTGCACTTGCCAGATGGTCTTGGCACCGGATTTCATCTCGCGAATCTCAAACCGGCGTCGGTCCTTGGGATGCTTCATGAGCCCAACTTTGCCCAAAGTTTGGGCAAAGTTGCAAGCAAATCCCCGCAATCCCTTATTTTAAGCGGATTGACCGCTACCTTCACACGGTAGGGGTCGTTGGTTCGAGTCCAATCGCGCCCACCACTTGAAACAAGCGCCCAAGCCGCTTAAACAAGGGTCTCAAGAGGAGGGGCCCAAACCTGACAACTGAAAGGTTGTGAAGGAAGATGGGGGGGGCCGAACCCACTTTGGAGCAAAGTGAAATCGGATCTTGCCCAACAGCTGGACGCTCAAGTGGGTGCCGCCACAAGCGGGACTGGACCTCGGCAACCAAGCGAAGCATCCCTTGGACTACGCCAGAAAGAGCACGGATGAAAAAAGCCCGGTTCGCGCCGATTGCGCGCGCTCCTCTGACGGTTCCCGATACCTCGAAACGGTTGAGAGTGATGCTTGCTCTCCAAACCAAGGCACCGAACATCCGAGTAAGCAAAAATTGGGTGTGGCGCATTTGAATCGGGGGGTCTGACTCTCGACACCTCGATTGTAAATAAGGTATGAACGAAAGTCGGACCGTTTTCACCCAAGTCATGGGCACGTTGCAACGCGAGCAGTTTGAGCGCTGTGTGGCCCGCTACCTGATGCAGCGAAAAAAACTGGAAGTTCTCGGCGCGCGACCAATTTTTGTCGATGGCGTTCGCGCAGATGACTTTCCGGGAAAGCTTGAGAAGGCATTGAGGCGTGCTTGAGCGGTTGTCGACACTCCTACGCGATGGGATTTCGAGGCAAGGGGCAATATTACGCGCACCAATCTGGCCTACGCGAACGAGCATCACCCCGACACCGGACTGCTCGAAGAACTGCGGCCCTGGAACTGGGCCAAAGCCCACCCCCATCACCTTGTCGAAGTAAAACGGGCAGCTTACCGAACCTGAATCCCTCTGCAATAGGGGTCTTTTGCCGGACGCATGCGGAGTGGTAGCCGAGCGCGTCGAACTCAAAGGACATGTGGTGGAAGTCGGTCGTGCCAAAGCGAATGCGCACGGTGGCGAGGGTCTGGCGGGTCGAGTCGTAGGTGTGGGTGGTGACTTCGCCGTTGCCGTTGGTGAACTGGGTGACGCGGTCGTGGGCAGTGATGAGGTGAAACCCTCACAACCTACCCTGTTTACAACGAAAGGTCCAATAGATGACGGGGGATGAAACGTTCTACTTCATGGAGATTTCGAGCAATCCACACTTCGAGGTCTCAAGTATTTTTGGGGATGTCCTTTTTTTTGTGAGTGAGGCGCGCGCGGGGCGTCGGCAGCGAATGCAGCTGCCCCGAATCGGAGATTCGAGGATACGGCGGGTGGCTGCTTGCCGCATTTTCCTTCATCGGTCGGTCATAATTTTCTCCGTAGTGCACGAAAAACCCGGGGGCCAGAAGGCCACCCGGGTTTCTTAATGTGTTCCGTGGAGAACGAGTCCCGATTTACCGTTGATGAGGACCGGCGGGGACGGTTCCTTTCGACGGGGCACCTCCGGCTACCAGCACGTCGGGGTGCGGTGGTCCGGATTGGGCTTTATCCGATTGTCGGGTGTAGCGAACCGGCGAGGACGGAACCGGTGTGCTCCGGTCTTTGTCTTTCGGCTCCTTGGACTTGTCCATGGCGGCCGTGCAAATATCCACGGCCTTGTGGGATTTGAGGATTTCCTCCGCGCGGGTGACCTCGTCGCTGTTCTTGGCGTGAACAGAGATGAGGATGTTGCCCTTCTTGATTTTGCCTTCATAGCGTTTGGCTTCGATCTCGGGAACACCCATGCCGACCAATGCCCCGGCTATGCCGCCTATGGAGGCGCCGACGGCGATCCCGCCAATGGCCGCAGCGAGCGGCCCGGCGGCAATGAACGGGCCAACGCCCGGGATGGCGAGGGCACCGATGCCCGCGATCCAACCCAGCACGCCGCCAAAGATGCCCCCGGCGACGCCCCCGGTGACCGCACCTTCGGGCGCTTTGGTGTTCTTTTCATGGGCAAAATCGCGGGTGGTCGATTTGTCCGGGAAGATGACCGAGATGCGGTCTTTGGAGAAATTGTCGGCCTTGAGGTTCGACACGATGGCTTCCGCCTGGGAATGCGATTCGAGAATCGCGTATACAGATTTGTCTGACATATAGATCAATGGTTCTTGGTGGGTGAGTTCGTGAGGCTTTCCTTAGCGGGAACGCACAACGAGTTCGCTGGTGACGTTGAGTGCCCCGGCTTTCCCGCGGGCAATGGCTTCGACGGCCGCTTTTTCGGTAGCGGAGTCAACGTCGCCACGAATGAGGACTCTTTCATTTTGTGTGATGATGGTAACGTTGTTTGCCCGGCTGGACATATCGCTGTTGGCGCGGATGGCGCTGCGTATGTCGGCAGTCATTTTGGTTTCCGCCCGGCTGTTCCCCTGGTTGAAAACTGTGAGGCGATCAGGGGTCGTTGTGGCGCTTGTCCGGGTCGTTTCCAGACGATCCGTCTGCCGCTTGGAGCGTTCGCGGAGGGCCACGTGCCATGAGGTATCGTCACTCTTGTAGGTCGGGGCCGAGCGCAGTTGGTCGCGATCCATGTCGACGACGAGTTTTTTACTCTCGGCGTTGTAGTCGAATTCGTTCAGTGCGAGGACGTTTTGGTGAGCGCCTATACCGAGGAATCCACCGGTCGATACCACCGCACCCGAAACCTGTCCGCCTTCGAGATCGAGATAGACTTTGTCGACTTTTCCGACGCTGTCACCGGCGCGGTTTTCAACATCCATACCCACGAGAGTCGAGAGGGCGAGTTCACTGGCGACGCGGTAGTCCGGGGATCCTTCGATGCCGCGTTGATCGGCCCAGCGGTTCGAAACCTGGGGGTTTTCCGTGCGGGGCTCTGTCGACCCCCTCACGCCAAAGTTGCGGGCGTAAGGATTGCCTTCGCCCGGGTTGTTGGCTGAATTGGAGGCAGCGTAGCGGGCTTTGCCTGATTCGCCGAGAGGGCGCACATGGTCAAACCCGGCCCGGTCATCCTTGCGGTAGCGGGGAGCTGTCAGAAGGTGCTCCTTTTGCAGGTCGGAGCGCAGGTGTTTTTTGTCACCGTCAAAGCGAAGATCGTCGGTCGAAAGCAGGCTGTTCTGGTCCCCTGCGTCGAGAAATCTGCCAGTGGAGGCGACCACGGCAACGATCCTGCCGGTTTCCATGTCGATAAACATGTCCCGGATCTCACCGATTTTTTCGCCGGTGGCGGATTGGATATCCATCCCGATGATATCGGAGGAGGACCGGGTCTGATTACGGATTTGCATGGCGGTGAGCGTGGATGGGGCGGCAGCGCGAGTTTGCACCGTGCGCTGGTTTTGCTGGGCAAGGTCTTGTCGTGTGGTTGAAGTTGTTTCAACAGCCACCAACGGACTTGTTAGCGCGATCGCAGCGGTGAGGCTGGTGATCGAAAAGACTCTTTGATTAATTTTTTTCATGACCCACATCCTACACCAGTCCACCGACGGGAGAAATGGAGTCCTTTGCTACCTATGCCCCGGGTCAAAATCAAAACCCGGCAAAATGCCTTAACTGGATTGCGGTTTAGAGAAATTTCAGGACATCCAACAAAGAATGGCGCACTTCCTTGCTTGAGGCGGTGAAGGCTGTCCGCGTGGACAGAGGCGCGGGGCTGGTTCGAGGGTTGCCGTCCGCCCCTGATCAGAGATTCGCGGATACGGCGGTGGCTTCACTTTGGCTCGATTTCGATTCGCCAGAAGCGCCGGTCGGGTGCTTCCGCAGGAAGGGCGATGCTGCGCTCCATGGGGCCATCAATGCCTTCAATAACCTCCAAAACCTCCCAGGAAGCGGGGGCACCCAAGTCTGCCCCCTGCCGGAGGGTGTAGCGACGGTCGGCGCGGCCCGGCCACTGCAAACGCGGCCCGGATTCGCCGGAGCGGGTGATCGTGAGTATGGGCAACCCGGTCGCTGCGGAGGGCGTAATGGTGAAGTGGACTTTCACCGGTTGCTCCGCCGCGCCCTCGCCGTCATTGGCATTCCAGACGAAATTGTCGAAGCCGGTGTATCCGGCGAAGGGCTCATAAACCAGGAGGTCCAGATCCGGGGGCGCAATTTGCGCGCCAGCGGTCAATTCGGCACCGTCCAAAAGGAGGCGGCCATGGAAGGGAACACGCTGGATGAGGACGTGGCTGAGCGCGGGGCCCGCCCCGGGGACAAAGCGTTCTTCAAAGAAATCACGCGTGAAGGCAGCCGTGGCACCCTCCCCTATTTCCACGTTGGCCTCTGTGAGCGTGGGCAAGGCGGCACCTTCCGGTATGCCGATGACAAAATACATGCTGTTGTTGCCGCTCCAGCCGGCGGCCCGGTTGCCGCCCAGCTCGATCACGCTGTTGGCCGGGAATTCCCCCCGATAGAGGCGGAAATCAAACCAGGAACGCAGGGGCACCGCGAAGGTCTCCACGGTCCAGTGATCCGCCAGCCAATTGGGCGGCGTGGAGGTGGCCGGGGGGCGCGGATCGTAGGCCACGTAAAGGGTGGCGTCCTGCGTGATGCGGAAAGTCAGCGCAACAGCCGCCGTGGATGTGCGGTCAGGAATGCTGCTCGGGCGGATGATGGGCGCGCCATCGAGTTCGGGAGGAACCTGGGAAATCTCCGATTGCTCATTTGTGAAATAAAGGGTGCCTACGCTGAGGGTGCCGGTGCCGTAGTTTGCCCCGGAGGTTGGGTTGATTTCCGTGAACAGCTCGCTCGGGGGCGCGGCCTCGATATCGATAGTCACGCGCGAGGTATCGAAGGGCGACCAGGAAAGGCCATCGTGGGCGTTGTATTCGAAAAAGTCTTCACCGTCATTGGCCGGTGAACGATAGGCGAGGAAGGGAATCTGCGCCACCGTCACCTCCTGTTCGATCTCCACAGGCACTCCGTTCAAGCGAAGCGTGCCTTTGATGGGAAGGGAGGTGATGCGGATTTTTTCGAGGCTGCGCCCGCCCCCGACCTCCACCGCACTGGCGAAGTCGCTTTGCCTGAATTCATACTCTGTCGCGAAGGTCGTCCCGACGGTTATATCGTGTGTAACCGGTGGCGTGGAGACGATGAAATCCTCGTTGTTGATGGTGAGTGCGCGGAAGAGCCTGCTCATGTCATTCGCATTGTCCGTCACGCGCAGGCGAACGAGGTAGGTGCCGGGTGCATGGAAGGTGTGGGTGGCGATGGCACTGTGGGCGCGCAGACCGGGATGCGTGGCGATGTCTCCCGGGACGCGTTCACCGTCGCCAAAGACCCACTCGTAGCGGACGATGGCCCCGTCCGCATCCGTCGAGGCGGAAGCATCAAACTGCACAGTGAGGCCGGATTGGCGGCTGATGCTGGCGGCGGGGACGGGGGGCTCGTTTTCCCTTTGCACCTTCTCGATGTAGAGGTCGATCACTTGATTGCGCATAGCCGGCGAGATGGAGTGCCCCACCCCCTCTTCAATAAAAAGCCGCGCATCTGCGCCCTCGGCGATCAAGGCGTCGTAGAACCTCTGCGCGCCCCCGATGCGGACGGCGGTCTCGCCGGCCCCGAAATAGATCAACCACGGGAGATCTTTGTAGGTTGCGGGCGGTGTGAGGGTGGCATACGGGTGGTAGACCGCCCATCCGGATTGGTTAAAGGGACTGCCGTTGAGGTCGTTGGCGAGGACGTTTTGCCAAAAATAATCGCCGTTTGGCAGATTCACACCGCCCCCGCTGCCACCGGCCGCGACGGCGATCAGTTCATCGGAGAGAAACATACCGAAGGATTTCACAAACTGTCCGCCCAGAGAGAAGCCGCTGAAGAAGAACTTCTCGTAGACATTGAAATCGCGCCGCACCCGTTCCATGTGGCCAAGGATATCCTGCGTAGCGGGGAGATCTGGGTGCGAGTAGCGCCACTCGCCCACGGAAGCGGTCTGGTGGGGAAACATCAGGATGGCATCATCGATCCCGCGGGCGCTGAAGGCGTTGAGAAAAGCGGCGGCATCGCTTTCGGGATTTCCGCCCGCGCCATGGCTATGCAAAACCACCCGGTAGCGCCTTGCCGGATCATAATCCTCCGGAGTGAAAAGAATGAAACGGTTGCCGAGCAAGCCGACTTCCTCGCCGAAGCGGTGATTGGTCCAACCCGGAACGTCGATCACGGGCTCGGCAAGGCCGGGGGAAATGGCCCCTACCGCGAAAAGCGCGACAGCGGCGAGAAGGCGGGATTTGCAGAAGATGGGGTTCATCGGTAGAGACTGTTGTGTTGGGTGGAGGGTGAAAGAAGGCCGGTCGCTTCCAAGGCGGATTGACCAATGAGGGTGAGCCGAAAGGTGTATAGGATGCGCCCGGCATTCTCCCCCGGATGCATTCCCGGTGCGGAAAAAGGAGAGTGAATGCCCGGCCTTCCCGACGCCGGATATTGCGGAAAAATGCAGCTGCCAAGTCAACGACCCGGCCCACATTTTTTGCTGTAACAATAAACCCGAGCTGCGGCTGGATTACGTCGTTTGCCTCTTCCCATGGACAAACATCGCCGACGAACGCACCCGAGCAAGGACGAGGCAGGTTGATCCAACGCCGCGTCGGGACCGCCTAAAGGCGGGACTCCAACCGGGGGCTCGGTTGTACAGGCTGGAGT
>JAFIGE010000189.1 GCA_020831585.1 Opitutales bacterium
CCCGCTCCCACGCCAAGCCGCGGGGACCGCAGTCCCCCGCCACCCCTCCACCCCTCCACCCCTCCACCCCTCCAACACTCCAACACTCCCCGCCCTCTCACCCACCCTCTCATGAAAAAGTCCCTCCGATACCTCACTGGCCTCCTCGCCGCCGCCTTCATGGCTCCGGCGATCACCGCACACGCCTCCGATGAGGCGGAGCCCCCGCGCCTCCTCTTCCTCATCGCGCACGGCTTCAACCGCATGGAGCACTTTGAATCGCTCTACTCCTTCAGCGCGATGGGCTACGCTGTCGACGTCGCTTCCTTCGAGGCGGGCACGGTTCTCCTGAACCCCGACAACGAAACCCCCGACCGCCAGGGCCGCGACGCCCATGCGAACCTCGCCATGCGCGACGTCACCGACATCCGCCCCTACCTCGGGCTCGTCATCCCCGGCGGCTACAGCCCGGGCAACCTCGAAAACGACGCCGAGGCCATCCGTATCGTGCGGGCCTTCGATGCGGCGGAAAAGCCCATCGGTTCCATCTGCCACGCCGCGCGTCTCCTCGCCGGAGCGGGCGTGGCCGCCGGTCGCATGGTCACCGGTTGGAATGAAATTGCCAGTGAAGTGCCGGAAAAGTGGATACGCGGGGATCTGGGCACCTATATCGACCAGGCTGTCGTCATCGATGGTCACATCATTTCCTGTCGCTACCCCGATGACGTCCGCCCGTGGTTCCACGCTTTCGCCCAACATCTGGCCGTGCGCGGCGGTATCCCCCCCCCGCGCATGCGGGCCGACGCCGTGTTCCTCGCCGCACACATGGAAAGCGGCCACCAGCGCCAGATGTCGACCCTTGGCGGGCGCAACAACCACCTTTACCCGACGATCATTCACACTGCGGAAAGCCTTGCCTCCAACCTGGAGCGAGAGATCACCGCCGACATCGTTTTCGTCTTCCCGAATGAAGCCAGTGAAGCCCTTCTCGCCTCCAGCGATGGTCAGGCCCTTCTCGACGCCCTCGGCCAGCCCCCCGTGCACCGTCTCGCCGAAAACGACTCGTTCCTGCAACTGCGCGAGGCCCTGGCCGTGGCCCAGCAAGTCGGGCATCCCCTCCCCGACCCCGAACCGGTCACACACGATGCCGTCATCGCGCTTTCGCCCGGCTTTGACGACCGTGTCGCGCCCGCCATGGAGGCCTTCCTGCGCCACCTCGGTTTCAATCCGGTCCACCTCTCCCACGAACGCGGCTGGGTGCGCGGTCTCAAGGGGCTGCCCCTCTACGCGGCGGGCACCTACACGGAGCCCCCCTTGCTCGCGGAGCGGATTCTCGTGGTCGCCCCCGGCGGCCTCTGGCCACGCGAAGATCCCAATGTACGCCAGGCCGACGACCAACCCGCCTGGCTCGCCGGTCAGGCCGAACGCGATGCCCTCCGCTCCGCCTGGATCACCGAACGCTACAAAGAAGGCGGTGTGCTCATCACCTTCGGCTTCGACAGCCTCCACGTGACGGGCGATCCCGTCTTCGAGGGCATCCCCTTTGCCGCCTCCGAGCAGATCCCCTATGCCTTCATCTGGCGCCGACACTCCGCTGCGGAATACGCTCCCAACGTCAACGCCCTGCGCAGCGCCGAGCGTATCTTCAGTGCGCGCGGATTCGACGCCCTGCCCGAACTCATGCGCCTTCTTGAGGAACCGGCGGCTTCCGCTCTCCTCCGGCCCTGAGCCTGCCTCCATGCCCGGAGCCCCGCGCATGCTCGCCATCGACATTGGCACGACGACAACCAAAGCCGTCGTCTTCGATGCCATGGGCGCGGTTGTGCGCACAGCACACATCGCCACGAGCGAGGGAAGCCGGCGCCGGATAACCTTTCGCCCGACGGGGATGCACACACCTTTTACTGCGCGCAAAGAGCCACTTATCTGAGCCTGGCCTCTCAATAGTTGAAATATGCATCCTGCCGACCAATCCACTACTTACCGACCTGCCATGGTCGACTCGGCTCCTTCACGACCCATGAGTCGCAGTTCCGTAGTCGACCAGCTTCAGCGGTCGACCTCGCAGCGGATACACGCGCTCGGCTCTTCGCGCGCCCACCGCGTCGCCCAAAGCCCGCAACCGTTCCCTGCCGCGCCGCCGTCGCCGCCCGGTGATGAATCAACCGGGCTACACATTCAATTTCGACACCCATCCGCCGCCGCCAGAATCGACCCCTTCTGCCCCAGCGAGCTGGTCGAAGCCTTCAAAGGCGCGTGGGCCGCCGTCGTTATCCCCGTTGTCGTGGTTTTTGGAATACTTTTCGGGTTTCTTCACCCCCACCGAAGCCGGGGCCATGGTCAGCGGCGTGGCCCTCTTTCTTTCCATGGTCTTCTTTCGCGACGTGAGTTTCCGCGACCTCCCCGGCATCTTCATGAGCGCCGCCAAGACCACCGCCGCCGTCTTCTTCCTCGTCGGCACGGCCAGCGCCACGGCCTGGCTCCTCACCACCGGCCAGGTGCCGCAGAGCATCATCGCGACCCTCCTGGCCATCTCCGAGCGCCCCCTCGTCGTGCTTCTCCTCATCAACCTCTTTCTCCTCCTCGTCGGCTGCGTCCTCGACCTCACCCCCGCGCTCCTCATCCTCGCCCCCATTCTCATGCCGGTGGCCATCTACTTCGGCATCGATCCGATCTTCTTTGGCGTGATGATGTGCATCAATCTCGGCATCGGCCTCGTCACGCCACCCGTCGGCACCATCCTCTACATCATGGCCGGCCTCTCCCGCGCGCCCGTCGAAGCCATTATCAAAGACCTCATTCCCTACCTCGCCGTCATGGTCTTCGGCCTTATCCTCATCATTCTCTTCCCCGGCATCGTCACCTTCCTTCCCGAGCTTCTATCGGGTAGCGAGCCCTGATTCCTCCTCTTGGGACGTCTGACTTAGAGAAGGTCTAAACGGCAACGGAAGGAAAGTTCCCCGGTTTGGAGAGGTTAGGCAAGACACCCGTCCTCAGACGACATGACCGCAGGTCTCTGATTTGGAGCGCCCGGCCCGCTCAGAATAGCCGCCGCCTCTCCAGATCTTCCTCCGTTGTGCGCCTTCACTCCCCTTGGCCCAGCGAGTAGCCCCGCTCGCCGTCGAAGGTATAGAGATTCTCCGTCTTGATGAATGCGTAGCCCGCATCCGTGATGGCCGCGAGCAGGGAAACGATCTGTTGCGGAGTAACCCCGCCCCCGCCCGCCGCGTAGAAACGGCATCGCCAATGATCCGTGCAAAAGGTCTCCTTGAGGCCGCCGGGGTAGACAAGCATACCGCGATTGGAAATCATCTTGAGGGAGAACTCTCCCGCCTTCGCCACCACGTCTTCAAGGGCCGGGCCGAGCTTGGCCGGATCGCGCCCGTCACCGTCCCAATCCAAAAAGACATCGACCCCAATCAATTCCTTCTTCTTGCGCGGGTGCGGGGTTAGCTCCACCTGGATTTTGTGGTTGGCAAAAGAAGCCGCCCGGAAATTCCGCGGCATGTCGCCGAGGCGCTCAATCACGGCATCGGCGAAAGCCCGCGTGCCGAGACGCTCGCGGGAGACCATTTCGCGATAGAGGTCGGCTGTATGCAGGCCCTCTTCGAGCGTGCGTAGCCAGGCGTTGCGGATGGTCAGCGCGACATCTCCCTGGCCCGCGTGCACGAGCATCATCACAGCCGCCTGCAGGAGCCCGGAGGGGTTGGCAATATCCTTGCCCGCTATGTCCGGAGCTGATCCATGCACGGCCTCAAACATGGCGGCGTTGAAACCGATGTTGGCGGAGCCCGCGAGCCCTACCGATCCAGCCACAAGCGCGGCAATGTCGCTCACAATGTCACCGTAGAGATTGAGCGTCACGACCACATCCAGATCCTCCGGGCGCGCCGCCACAAGGGCCGCACCGATATCGATGATGCGGTGCTCTGTGTCGATCCCGGCGTATCGCTTCTCCGCCGCCACCTCTTCGAAGACCCGCTGGAAGAGACCATCGGAAACCTTCATAATATTGGACTTGGTGAGACAGGTCACCTTCTTTCGCCCGTAGGCGCGGGCGTATTCGAGAGCGTATTTGCAAATCGCCTCGCAACCCGGACGACTCACCAATTTGAGAGCCTGGGTCACCTCATCGGTCTGCTGGTATTCGATTCCGGCATAGAGATCCTCCTCGTTTTCGCGCACAATCACCATATCGATATGCGGGAAATTCGTCGGCACATACGGGTAATAGGCGCGGCACGGGCGGACGTTGGCATAAAGCCGCAGGCTCTTGCGCAGAGTCACATTGAGGCTCTTGTAACCACCTCCGAGCGGTGTGGTGATGGGGGCTTTCAGGAAAAGCTCATTCCGCCGGATAATGTCCCAGGACTCCGGGCGAATACCTGTGGAGTGGCCTTCCAGGTAAGCCTTCTCCCCGATTTCCACCTCGTCATAAACCAGGCGCGCCTTCGCCGCCCGCAGGATGCGAAGAGTTGCCTCCATAATTTCCGGCCCAATCCCATCCCCATGAGCCACCGTTACCCGTTGCAATTCGCTACTCATTCCGCAAGGTATGGCAACCCAGAGCCCCACGAAAAGCAAAAAGCGAGCAAGCTACGCTCAACCCTCCACCGGGGGCGTCGTTTCCCCGGCGACCAAGTGCGCATTGCGGATACGAATCGCTTCACCCGGAGGTGTCGCCCCCTGCTGCAATCGGCGTATGAGCGAGGCCGCCTCAAACCCAACCGCAAAAAAATCCGGACGCACCGAGCTGAGACGAAACATCGCCGAGTCCGGAGGCTCCATGGCGTCAACTCCCATGAAGGCCAATTGCATCAACCGCACGCCGAAGCGCGGCGTAGCCGCGGCGAGAAATGAGTAGGCCGCCGAATCCGCATAAAACACAATTGCCCGGCGCGAGACCTCTCCCCGGAGGAATGCTTCCCCCAGTCCAAAAAGACTTTCGATAAACTCGGTCGGCTCCATGTGCGTGGCCAAGCCGGGAAAATCGTGCACCTCCAGAGGCACGTCCGCCGCCTCACAGGCGCTTCGCAAGCCCGATTCACGCTGACGCGAGAAATCGGCATTGGGATGAGCCACAAAGTGAATCGAGCGATATCCCCGTTCGAGAAGGTGCTCCCCCGCAAGGCGACCAACCTCTTCGTCATCCACGACAACACTGGGCAGCTTTCCGGCCAAAAATCGGTTGGATGTGTTTACAAGGGGGCATCCGTGCGACCGCAGCGCCTCCAGTTTTTGCTCCGAAGGGATGTAGGAAACGATCCCGCCGACCGGCGCGGTATCTCCCTCCAGCTCCTCTATAGTGCGGTAGATCGTTCCCTCTGCCCCCGGATTTTCCGCCCAAAAACGGCGAACTCCCTCGAGGAAATGTTGCTCAAGGGAGGTGTGGCCGAAAAGGGCGACCACTCGACTGGTGGGAATTGATGACACCGGAAAAAGCTATCGATCAAGAAGCCTGGAAAACAAGCGTATTCGTCCTCACCCGAAGCACGATACTCAACGCAATGCCTCCCCCCTCGTTAAATACAGCCTGACGACCCAATGCACAATCAACGAGCGCTAAATTCCCTCTAAAAACCCCCTCTGAACAACAGAAATTTGGAAATCCTTTGCCATGAAATCGTCCCCTGATTGAATAAAGAACCTCATGGATACCCCTACCATCGAATACTATAACCAAAATGCCCCGAATCTTGCCGAAACCTACGGTATCGTGGGCGGAGCTTGGCACAATCGCCTGAACCATGCCCTTCGGCGCGCGGAAACAGTGCTCGATATCGGCTGCGGAACCGGCCGGGATCTCGCGCACGTTCTGATGTCGGGCAAGGATGCTTACGGGGCCGACCCTTCAGCTCCGATGCTCGAAGAAGCCGCCAATCACCTGAGCTCCATGGGATTGGATGCGACCGGCCGTCTTTTCCAAACCGGTCTTCCTGAGCCCGCCGGGCTTCCGTTGACGGAGTTCGATGCCATCGTCGCGTGCGCTTCGCTCATGCACCTGCCTTCGCAGGACCTGGCGACTTCCCTGAAGAGCATTCACAGCCTTCTCAAAACCGGGGGCGTTTTCCTCCTGCTCACGCCGGCAAGCCGCCCACAAATTGACGCCGGGACCCGCCGCGACCCAACGCAACGCCTCTTTACCGAGCTCTCCCGCGAAGTTCTCGAACCCCTTCTCGGAGAAACCGGTTTTGCCATTGAAAGCACCATCGCCATGCCCGACGGTCTTGGACGCGCCGGCTACACCTGGCTAAGCATTCAATGCCTAAAAAAATAAGCATGCCTCCCCGCACTTTCCTCGCCACGAACAACGCCCATAAGGCCTCTGAACTCGCCGCCCTTTGGCGATCCGGCGGCGGTCCCGGCGAGCTGCTCTCCGCCCGCGCCTGCGGGGGAATGCCCGAGGTGGAGGAGACCGGCCAAACCTTTGGCGACAACGCCCTCCTCAAGGCCCGCGCCCTGCTGAAGCAACTGGAACCGGGAACCTATGCCCTCGCGGACGACAGCGGCCTGGAAGTCGATGCCCTCAACGGGGCTCCGGGGCTCTATTCCGCGCGCTATGCCGGACCGACAGCAACCGACCTCGACAACCTCCGGTTTCTCCTCGAAAACATGCGCACCGTGCCCGACGCCCGCCGAACCGCCCGCTTCCGCTGCACCCTGTGCCTGCTCGATGCGACCGGACAAACCTGGTTTTTCGAAGGAAGCTGCGAAGGCCACATCCTCCGCGAATCGCAAGGCTCGGAGGGATTCGGCTACGACCCCGTTTTCCAACCCGAGGGATTCCATCAATCCTTCGCGAGCCTGGGCGCATCGGTCAAAAGCCGCCTGTCTCACCGCGCCCGCGCTCTGCAAAACCTCATTGCGCGCTGGCCGGGGCCGCCTGAGGGCTAATCTCCGCGAGCCGGTTGCACACCTCGGAAATGAGAAACTCCGGCGTCGAGGCACCCGCCGTCACGCCCACGCAGCGGAAGGATCCCATTTCCACGGGATCGATTTCCTTCGCCGTTTCGATGTGAAAGGTGGGTTTGCCCGTCCGCCGGGCGAGCATGGCGAGCTTGCGCGTATTCGCCGAGTGGTGCCCGCCGATCACTACGTAAGCTTCCACGCCATGATCCATGAGGACGGCAATGTCTCCCTGGCGATCCTTTGTCGCCCCGCAAATCGTATCGAAAATAAGCGCCTGCGGAAAGCGCTCGCGAAGGTAGTCCGCCAGCTCCTGAAAATCCTCCGTGAACATCGTGGTCTGCGAAACCATCGTCACCTGCTCACCCAGATCAGGCAGCGCATCGATATCTTCCTTGGAGGAAATCACGTGCCCCCTCCCCTCCGTGTAGCCCATCAGGCCGATCGCCTCCGGGTGCCGCGCATCGCCGTAGATGACCGTGTGATACCCTTTCTTCGCGTGCAGGCGTATCTTCCCCGCCACGATGCCCACGTCCGGACAGGTGGCATCGCGAAACTCGATACCCAGGCTTTTCAAATACTTGCGACGCTCCGGGGAAATTCCGTGCGCGCGCACCACCAACACGGAGTTTGCATCCTCCTCCGCATCAATAGTCAGGTCGGCGCGGCTCTGGTAGTCGCCCACCTCGCGGATACCCTCGCCCTCCAGCCGCTCCATCATCTGGCTGTTGTGAATAAGCGGTCCATCCGTGTAGACCGGGCGTTTGCCCTTCTTTGCGAAATCGCGCGCGATATCAATCGCCCGCTCAACGCCCCAGCAGAAGCCCGCATTCTGTGCCCGAATCACTTTCATAAGCATTTTAATTAGGCCGGACACCCCGCCCGCGTCAACCGCACGGAGAGAATCCCTTTCAGAGTGGGTGGGATCACAAAGGTCATCACATTCCTCAGGGGCGTTTCACCAAGGTCACGACCCTCGCGAAGTCGGTAACGCCGGCTTCCATAAGCGGTTTGGGCTTCTTTCCCCTTCGAAAGCCAAGCAAACCATCGGCCGCACAGAAGCTTTCTACCCAGCCAACCGACCCCACCACCCAGCTCTCACTGAAGGCGCGGATCTTCGAGAGAAGACCCGATCCTTCCGCTAGACCCGCTTCAGGCATCTCGTTCCCCCTAATTGCAACGGTTGCCGCGCTCCTCTGGTCTCTCCGAAGAGGCCGCATTCCCGGCCCCAACCGGCTGCATAAGCGCGCCCGGTAGCGCTCGTGCCACTTCGTCGCCCAAGTCATCTTGCCCTCGATCCGCGCGATCCCGCGCCGCGCCGCCGAGCCACCTGCGCACGCCTCCCCAAAACCACTGAAGCCATAGTCCCCCACGTCCTCCACCAGCCCCGCCCGCACCGGGTTCAAATCAATATACGCCGCCACCATCCTTTGCGCCGCCGTATCCGCCTCCACGATTACACTGCGGAAACGCTCCGCCCAGAAAGTCCCCACCGTCCCGTGCTCCCCGTTATACCACAGGGTAAAACGCGTCTTCACCTCCCGCATGAAGACGGATACCTCGCCCATCCGCGCCTTCAGCCGTCGACGGATACCCTCTGCGGAGCTTCCGTTCTTCTTCAGAATGACCTCCAGATCATCCGCATCCAACCCCAGCGAAGCGCAACGCGTTCCACCATACAGCGCGCGAAAGCGCGCCACCAGGCCCGCGTCGTCCAGGTCTTCCGTCTCCTTCGGATCCAGCCGCACGAAGATGTGAAAGTGATTCGCCAAGAAGCAATA
>JAFIGE010000190.1 GCA_020831585.1 Opitutales bacterium
TCAAAATCGCCCGCGGCCGGCGCTTCCGCGAACGGGGTGTGATGTTTCGAAGCATCCCCTACCCCACAATATTCGCCGCCCGCGTGCAACCTAAAATGACGTCGTTGTTAAAAGAAGAAGAGAAGAAGAAAAGAAGGGATTTAAGGAGGTAGGATCCGGACCTCAGGGAAGAGGTGGATGCCTGCGCGGAAGTGAACGGTGTCGATGATGTCTGCGATGAGGCGACGAACATCTGAGGCGGTGGCGTGGCCGACGTTCTCGATCCAGTTGGCGTGCTTGAGGCTCACCATGGCGTCGCCGATGCGGTGGCCTTTGAGGCCGGCTTGCTGGATGTGGATAGCGGCGGGGATGCCGTCGCTGGCGCGAAAAACGCTGCCGGCGGTCGGGCGGGTGAGGGGCTGCTTTTCCTTCCGCTCCTGAAGATGACGGCGGGTCTCATCGCGGATGGTGGCTTGGTCGCCGGGTTGGCTGAGGACAAAGCACGCCCCAACGACAAGCGGCCGCTCCGCGCCATCGGGAATGAGCTGGAGGTCGCTCTTGCGGTAAGCCAGATGAAGAGCCTCCGCCGCGCGGGTTTCGCGAGAACCGTCGGGCAGGATGAGATCAACCGAATGCAGGAGGGCTTTGGTGTCGCGGGGATCCCCCGGGCCAAAGCCGGCATTCATGAAGACCGCGCCGCCTACAGTGCCGGGGATTCCAATAAAAAACTCAAATCCTGCATAACCCTCCGCCGCAGCCGCTTTGGCTAGCCGGGGAAGAGAAACGCCAGCCCCAGTCACCAGAAAATCTCCCTCCCTCCTGACGTCCTGCAGGGTGTTGCGCAGAAGGAGGACAAGCCCGGGAAGGCCCGCGTCGTCGATGAGGATATTCGAGCCCCGGCCAATCACCCAGACCGGCAAGGCAGCGGATTGCGCCCATGCGAGCAGGGCGGGGATCTCGTCGAGGCCGGGTTCGGCGAGATACTGCGCGGGTCCACCGATTCGCCATGTGGTGAAGGGGGCCAGCGGGACTCCAGATCGGACATTGCCTGGCGGTAGGGGTGGCATGAATTCAAGATGCAAGCGGTCATCCGCCCTCTCGAAAACGAAAATCGCTCTTCTCCCTTGTCCAAGACGCGTTTTTGCGGGAAGATTCCCTAAATGAAGATGTCCTGCTTACCTACACTCCCATTTGCTAAATCCGCGCGCCTGTCCGCCCTCCTGATGGCCACCTTTGGCGGAAGCCTCATGGCGGATGTGCCGATCTTCGAGCAAAACGCCCGGCACCACCCGGTGCTGGCGCGCTCGGGCATGGTGTCGACGCAGGAGGCACACGCCACGAGGGCGGCCCGCGAAGTCCTGGAAGCCGGCGGTAATGCGATTGATGCCGCCGTGGTGGCGGGCTTTGCCCTCGCTGTGACTCTCCCGAGGGCCGGCCCGCTGGGGGGCGGCGGCTTCATGGTTGTGCACTTGGCGGAGGGATCGCGTACTTTCGCCGTGGATTACCGCGAACGCGCCCCGGCGGCGGCGCACCGTGATTTGTTTCTCAACGAAGCGGGAGAGGCGGATGCCAACAAGTCCCGCTGGAGTTCCCTGGCCGTCGGCGTTCCGGGTAATGTCGCCGGCTTCCTGCACGTGCTGGAAAACTATGGTACTCTGTCGCGAGCCGATGCCCTTGCGCCTGCCATTCAACTCGCGGAGGAAGGCTTTCCCGTGACCCCGGATTTTCACGCGTCCCTGCTTTTCTCCGCCCCGCGCCTCGTGCGCGACCCGGACGCCCGCCGTATCTTTCTGCAAGACACCGGCCAACCGCCCCCGATCGGCTCGATTTTCCGGCAACCCGAGCTTGCGAAGAGCCTGCGTATGATTGCGACCGACGGCGCATCGGCCTTCTACGAGGGTCCGATCGCCCATGCGCTCGTGGAATACATGCAAGCAACAGACGGCCTCATCACCCTGGAAGACCTGGCCACCTACGAACCCATCGAACGCGACACGGTCACCGGCACCTACCGCGGCTACCGCGTGCACTCCATGCCGCCACCGAGCAGTGGGGGCGTCCACCTCGTGCAAATACTGAAAAAGCTGGAGCCCTTCGACCTCTCCCCGGAGGAAGCTGGTTCAGCCGCCGTTCTCCACCTTCTCTCGGAGGCAATGAAACGGGCCTATGCGGACAGATCGGAGTATTTGGGAGATCCCGACTTTGTCGATGTGCCGGTAGCCTCCCTCCTCAACCCGGCTTACCTGGCCGCCCGAATGGCCGACTTCGACCCCGCCCGCGCCACTCCGGCCGAAAATATTCTGCCCGGCGACGTCGCCGTGCAGGAGGGCGGGGACAACACCACCCACTTCTCCGTTGTCGACGCCGCCGGTAATGCCGTGAGCAACACCTATTCGATCAACTTCAGCTACGGGGTGCACCGGATGATTCCCGGGACGGGCATTCTCTTAAACAACACCATGGACGACTTCGCCGCGAAGCCCGGTGTGCCCAACGCCTACGGCCTCATCGGCGGTGATCGCAACGCCGTGGCGGGCGGCAAGCGGATGCTCAGCAGCATGACACCGACAATCGTGTTCGACGCCGAGGACAACGTGTTCCTCGTAACGGGCAGCCCCGGGGGTTCCCGCATCATCACAACAACTCTGCAGATCCTTCTCAATGTCATCGATTTCCGGATGAACATCGCTGCGGCAACCTCCGCCCCGCGCATCCACCACCAATGGCTGCCCGACGAAATCCGTATCGAAGAAGGCATCAGCCCCGACACCCGCCGCCTTCTGGAGCAGAAGGGCCACCGCGTGCGCCAGCAGCCCGCCATGGGCTCCACGCAAAGCATTCTGCGGACGGAACAGGGCTGGTGGTCCGGTGTCTCCGATCCCCGCCGCCCGGACGCCCTCACGGAGGGCTACTGACCTGTTTGATTCATCGCGGTCAGACATGCGGCTTTCCCCGGGGCGAAAAGATCCCTTTACTGCGCCCTAATCGCCGACGGACCCGGGGCGGGTTCCACCGCTCGTCCGGCGGCACTCAACAAATCCGGAATATTCATCGGTTTGGAAAAAACGGCGTTGACCTCAAGTGACTTCAAACGATCCAAGGTTTCGCTCTCCAAAAAACCGGACACCATGATCACTGCTTTGCCGCCAAAGTCCGCTCGAATTCTCTCAATAAAGGCCACCCCGGACATACCCGGCATCCGTTGGTCCGTGATAACGAGGTCGACTGGCTCTCTGGCTAGAACCTCCAAGCCAGATTCAGCGGAGGCTGCTGTCGTCACCTGGTAACCGACACCCCGGAAGATTTCCGCCAGCAACGCATTAAACTGCTGATCGTCATCGACAATGAGAACACGGTAGGCTGCAGCCCTCTCTTTTTCAGATCCCTCGCTGAACAACGCCATCACCTCACGAAAGGACCGATCCCGTGAGAGTCAAGGAGGCCCCTGAAGAAGATTTTTACCGGGGTGAATGAATTCATCAACCAATACCACCCTCCCGGTCATCGGGCATTGTCGCGGGATCGTCTCCAACATCAACATCGGCAAACTCATGGCCCGCGTCCTCGCCCCGCTCTCCGCTGAGCAAACGCGCGGACACCGGCGAAGCCTGGGCTAAATCCCAAAGCCGATCTTTGAGCGCACCCGTGCCCTCCCCGAGCAGACAGGAAACCGGCAGGATGTTTTCTGCGGGGTGCGCCTTGGCGAAACGGGCGAGGTTTTTTTTGGCGGCGGGCTCATCCATTTTATTGGCCGCGATCAGGTAGGGCTTTTCAACAAGCAGCGGGGAATACCGCGCCAACTCCTCCCGCAGGTGGGCAAAATCCTCTTCCGGCCGTCGGCCATCCGTCCCGGCCATGTCAATGAGCAAGACGAGCGCGCGGCAACGCTCGATGTGCCGGAGGAAGCGGTGCCCCAGACCCTTGTTGACATGCGCGCCCTCAATGAGACCGGGAATATCGGCCAGGCGGAGGAAGCGTACGCCTTCCTCGTAGATGATCATGCCTACGTTCGGATTGAGCGTCGTGAAGGGGTAAGCTCCCGTCTTCGGACGCGCTGCCGTGAGTAAGCGGGTAAGCGTGGACTTGCCCGCATTGGGAAAGCCAACAAGGCCCACATCCGCCAAGGTCTTGAGGACAAATACAAACTCTCCATGCTGGCCCGGTTCGCCCTCCTTGAATTGACGGGGAGCCCGGTTCACCGAGCTTTTGAAGCGGGTGTTGCCCCATCCGCCACTGCCGCCCTTGAGCAAAACCACCGTTTCCCCGGAATCGATGAGCTCCGCCACCTCGCGGCCCGTGCGCAGATCGCGCACCACCAGCCCGGGCGGAACCTTGAGTATCCGGTCCTTGCCGTTGCGCCCGTGCTTCTTGCGACCGCGCCCGGAGACACCGTTTTGCGCCTCCCAGTGCGGGGTAAAGTGAAATTGGCGAAGATCGCCCACATTTTCATCGCATTCGAGAATGACCGATCCGCCGTTTCCGCCGTCTCCGCCGTCGGGGCCGCCCCGCGGAATAAATTTCTCCCGCCGGAAGCTCACGCACCCGTGTCCGCCATTGCCCGCTCGGAGCTTCACTTTTGCTTCATCATAGAACATGGGCGTAATAAGGCGGCGGATTTTCCCCGCGACAAGAGCGGAAAATCAGCCCCCGCCAATCATCGCCCCCGGCGGCGCGTGCGGCGCTCCGGCGCTGTGCCCGTATCCGGGTCCTCGCCGGGGCGCTCAATGCGCACGAGTTCGACCCAAAACCGGCCCACCGCCACACTGCTCTCCATGCGCAAAAGAAGGCGATCCTCGTCATCCGAGACAAAAAAGAGGATCTCCGCATCGCCGCTCCTGCGAAACACGCCCCCGAGGTCCTTGATGTCCGGGCGCAAAACCAGCGCGTCATACCGCCCAAAGCGAAAGTTGCGCGTGACCTGCTCCAACACATCCACCTGCGTCAGGAAAAGCTCACGCCCGTTTGTGGTGGGAATGATGAACCGGCTGCCGACTTCCAACGGCAGGCTGCGGACAAACAGCGTGATACCAAGCGGATCGAGCGTGCCGGGCGTCAGGGCGATAGGGTCGCGCGACTCGTCGGCGATTCGGTCGATGTATTGCGCCTCCTCCCTTGACCAGTCGAAATCGATGACAATATCCCGGTCTCGGCGGCCTTCCCGCTGAATGTTCTCATAATGAACGGACTGGATCATCTCCTCGTCGATCCAGGAGGTCGTTGTGTTGCGGACGCGGTAAAAACGGTCGGCGAAGGCATTTGTCGCGGTGGTTAAACTCACGCGCCAGGCCGGTTCCCCCCGATGCTCGGTCTTTTCCACCTCCATGACCGCTTCGGCCACATCAAACATCCCCCACCCGACGGAAAAAATCATCCGCTCACCCGAAACCACCGGTAAATGCCGCCCGGGCATAACCCGCGTGATGGAGGCGAGCATTTCGGCCGTGAGGTCGCGGGCGTCGAAGAGTTGCTCCTCATCCTCCTCCACATCCTCGCCCTCCGCGTGGAGAGCCGCTCCCGCAAACAGGAAAATGCACGCGAGGAAGCATCGAACCCCCGCGCTGAGAGAGTCACGAAAAAAGGAAAGGGAAAAGGATGGCATGTTCCGGGGAGACTCAGCCGACGGGAACAGCGTTCAAGTTCCAGATCTCCTTGGCATACTGATGAATCGTGCGGTCGCTGGAAAACTTGCCCACGCGCGCGGTATTGAGGATGGCCATGCGCGCCCAGCGTTTTTTGTCGCGGTAAGCGGCGTCAATGCGTTCCTGCGCCTCGCAATAGGCCGCGAAGTCGGCGAGAACGAGGAAGGGATCGCCCCCGTCCAGAAGGCTGTCGCGAATGGGCGTGAGTGCGCCGGGCTCATCCATGCAGAAGGTATTGGAACCAACCCAATCGACAACAGCTCGCAGATCCGGATCGTTGTAGTAGTAATCGAAAGGATTGTAACCGCGGGCGCGCAACTCGTCCACCTCCTCGACCGTGAGGCCGAAAATGAAAATGTTCTCCTCGCCCACCTCTTCGAGGATTTCCACATTGGCACCATCAAGCGTGCCCACCGTGAGCGCGCCGTTCAGAGCGAACTTCATGTTGCCCGTGCCACTGGCTTCCTTGCCTGCCGTCGAAATCTGTTCGCTCACATCAGCCGCCGGAATCATGTGCTCGGCCAGGGTGACGCGGTAGTTGGGCATGAAGAGGACCTTGAGTTTACCCTGGATCCGCTCGTCGCTGTTGATGTGCTCACCCACGGCGTTGATTGCGTGGATAATTTTTTTGGCCAGGGTGTAGCCGGGTGCTGCTTTGGCACCGAAGAGGAAAACACGCGGCTGCATGTCCAGATCGGGATTGTGCAGAAGTTTCCGATACAAGTGGAGAATGTGCAGCAGATTGAGGTGCTGGCGCTTGTATTCGTGCAGGCGCTTGATCTGCACATCGAAGATGGCGTCGGGGGAAATCTTCACGCCGGTCTCGTTGAGGACAAGCTCCGCCAAATCGACCTTGTTTGCCCTCTTGATTTCCATGAACTCCTGCTGGAAGGCCGCGTCATCCGCGTAGTCCCCAAGCTTTTGCAGGCGGTCAAGATCGCTCTGCCAGCCATCGCCAATGGTCCGCGTGATGAGGGACGAAAGCCGCGGATTGCAGCCCTGTAGCCAGCGGCGGGGGGTAATGCCGTTGGTCTTGTTCTGCAACTTGCCCGGATAGAGCGCGTCGAAGTCGGCGAAAAGGTTCTGCCGTAGCAAGCGCGTGTGCAAAGCAGCCACGCCATTCACGGCCTGACTGCCAATCACAGAAAGATAGGCCATCCGGATCATCTTCGGATAGCCCTCTTCAATCAAAGACAGCCGCGACTTCATTTCATCGTCGCCGGGCCACTTGGCTTCGACTTCATCCTCGAGGAAACGCCGGTTCAGCTCGAAAATAATCTGCAGGTGGCGGGGTAGCACCTTCTCGAAAAGTGGCACACTCCATTTCTCCAGAGCCTCTGGCAGAAGGGTGTGGTTCGTGTAATTGCACACCTTCCGCGTGATGCTCCAGGCCCGATCCCATTCAATACCTTCCTCGTCCACAAGGATGCGCATCAACTCGGCCACCGTAATCGCCGGGTGCGTATCGTTGAGTTGGATACAATTCTTCTCGTGGAATTTGCTCCAGTCGCTGTTCTTGTCCTTCCAGCGGCGAATGATGTCCTGCAAGCTGCAGCTGACAAAGAAATACTGCTGCACGAGACGGAGCTCTTTCCCTTGCTCAGAAGAATCGTTCGGGTAAAGGACTTTGGAAATGGTCTCGGCAATGGCCTTTTCCTGAACTGCCTGCACATAACCACCCTCATTAAAAATCTTCAGATCGAAATCCTGGCTCGCACGGGATTCCCACAGGCGGAGAAAGTTCACCGTTTTTGCCCCATAACCGCAAATCGGAATATCGTAGGGAAGCCCGATCAGCTGCCGCGTGTGCACCCAGGTCGGGTGCGGGTTGCCCAGGTCATCGAAATTCATCTCCACTTGCCCGTAAAGGTGGACTGTCTGGCAATAGATCGGGCGGACAATTTCCCAGGGTGTGCCGAACTTTCGCCACGCATCGGGCTTTTCCGCCTGCCGTCCGTCGCGGAACTCCTGCTGGAACATTCCAAACTCGTAGTAGATTCCATACCCAACCGCCGGATACTCCAGGGTGGCGAGAGAATCGAGAAAACAGGCCGCCAAGCGACCCAGACCGCCATTGCCCAGCCCCATGTCTTCCTCTTGTTCCTCCAGATCCGCCAAGTCCAGATCCAGCTCCTTGAGGGCTTCCTTCACCGGTTCCATCAGACCCGCGTTCCAAATGTTGTTGTTCAGCATCCGGCCCATGAGGTATTCCAGACTCAGGTAATACACGCGTCGAACGTTGCCACCGTGGTGCGTTTCCATCGTCTGGATGAAGCGTTCGAGGATACGGTCGTGCACCGCATGACAGGTCGCGATCCACCAGTCACGCTTCGAGGCCGACTGCGCATCCCGCGCCAAGGTGAATTTCAGGTGATTGAGGATCGACCGCTTCAGACCTTCCGGCGTGGTCGCCACATTAAATTTCATCCCGTTGGGAGATTCATCGCCGGCCTCAACGGATTTTTTGGCTGCCCGGGGGCTTTTGCTTTTCGTAGCACTCATTGATTTTCTTTTTCCGAAGTGATTTGCGTGTGGACCTTCCACAAGCGCGCAAAACTAGCAGGTGCCCTGCCCGTGCAAAGGTTTTTCCGAAATTTCTTCGGCAGCCCGACCAAGTCCCCCGCCTTCACCGTTCAAGACTCTTTGGGAAAAGACGACGCCATGAACCGACCGCTTGAGCCATAGGACGAAGGTTCGCCAAAAACCGGGGAGGGTCGGTCCCAATGCGTCCACTAACCCCCGGTTATCCCGAACAGACCACCCGGATGGAGAAGCCGCGCCCCCGTCTTTCGCCGTCCGAACCACCCCTTGTGCTCTGCAAACCACCGGTCCACATACGCTTTGCTCCCGATCACCACCCCTTCCGTGAAATAGCGTACCCGGCCGCGAAGCTCGTCGATCCGCGTCAGATTCCCACCCGCGACCTTCCCCTCACCCAGCAGATACCAGCGGTAGTCCTGCGCACGCGCACGCGCCG
>JAFIGE010000191.1 GCA_020831585.1 Opitutales bacterium
CCGCCTGCGAGCGCATGATATGCCGCATCGCCTCCATCGCCTCCTCATCCATCAACCGTCTTTTCTGCACCACCCGCGAAATAAGGTGGTGGCATGCCAATCGTGGATACCTCAACCGTCGGCAAAAATTCCTGCTCATTTATCCACTCAAACACCTGCCTAGCTTCTGTCAATGTTGCAATATTCAGAACATTAAAAAAAGTTCCCAGTGCCAAATCGGTTGTGGATTCTGTTTCTACTCAAGGGGCCGGAGCGCCTGGCAAACTTCGTGATGACACCCCAAGGGGGGAGCCCATACTTTTGAGATGGGCATGAATAAATGATCCGCTAAGGCTGGGTGTTTTGAAGCCAATATGTTACCCGCCTTTCTGACCACGTTTCTGTGGAGTATCTGTGTTGTGGCCGCGCGCCGCTCAGTGGACCAGCTGGGGGAGGATCGCGCCAATCTCTACCGGATTCTTCTCGCCACAGGACTCCTTGGGGCCATGGCGCATACATTTGGCGGAGGCCTGGGCGGCGCGGGGCTCTGGTTCTTCTTTCTGAGCGGAATTGTCGGGTTTGGCTTTGGGGATATCGGTGCCTATAACGCGCTTTCCCGCATTGGTTCACGGCTCACCATTCTGATCGCCCAGTGCGGAGCCGTGCCGGTGGCGGGTTTTGCCGAATGGATGTGGATGGGGACAACGATCAGCCTCTGGCAGTTGATGTGCGTGGTGATCATTGTTCTGGGCATCGTCGTCGCTCTCATGCCCGAGCGCGCCCGTTGGGCGACCATCCGCGAGGGGCCTTTTTTGGCCGGAATTGCCTTTGGTGTTCTGGCCGCACTGGGGCAAGGCCTGGGGGCGGTTTTGAGTCGACGTGCTTATGAGATGGCGCGTGCGGCGGGAGAACTTGCGACAGATCCGACGACCATCGAAACCTCCACCGCCATTTGGCTGGGGGCAACAGCAGGCTATCAGCGGCTTCTTGGAGGCGTGCTCATCATTGTGATCTTCACGGCGGTGCGCTGGCGTTCACAGTCCATCCAAGTTCCAATCCGCAAAACGGATCCCGTCTCGCACAAGGCGGCCTTCGTGGGAATCAATGCGCTGACCGGTCCGGTGCTCGGTATCATTTGTTTTCAGTGGGCGCTCTCAACGACGCCAAGCGTGATCGTGCAACCGATCATTGCGCTCACCCCGATTGTGGTGATTCCCCTGGCAGCCTGGCTGGAACGTGACCGCCCAACCATGCGATCCGTAGCCGGCGGCGCGCTCGCCGTGCTTGGCGCTCTCCTCCTGGCGGTGAACTGACGCGTCTCGGAAACTCACGTCGCCGTCGCCCTACTTCAAGAGCATCTGCACGCGGTAGTAGCCCTCCAGGTCATCCGGAAGGATGAGTCCGTAGAGGCCGGGCTCGACTTCGAAGATGAGAACATCGGGGCGGGAGGTCCACTGCACCAGATCAGGGCTCGTTTCGAGGAGCCATCCAAAAGCGTCCGCGTATGCAGGCGGAAAGTTCCAGTAGACAATGAGGCCGCCTTCTCCGTCGAGAGCGATTTGGACCGGGGGTGGGCTCAGGTTGACGGCTTCTTCGCCTTTCGAATTGGGATCGAGGGGATCGGTGCCGTCGAGGATCTCCTGGAGGTTGGAGATGCCGTCGCCATCGTCGTCGCCAAAGGGATCGGTGATGAGGAAGGCCCATTCGTAGTCGTCGGGAATGAGGTTTTCATTGGCATCGACGACGGGCGCGGGGGGAAACTCGAGGACGATGATGTCGACGAGTTCGAGGTTTGTTCCGGAGCAGGACGCGCCGAGGTCGGTGTAGCCGGTCACGTGGACCTTTGTGCCGGGCAGAAGAGTGAAGCCGATGGGCGGGGTGTAGGGCACGCCAGGGGCGGCGAAGAGGTTGACCGGGTGGTCGGTTCCAAGGAGAAGGACGCGGCGGCAGGCTCCGACAAAAGAATCGCTTTGTACGACAACGGTAAAGGACTCGACAGGGCGCGCGGGGAGGCCGTTGGCGATGGTGGCGGCGGTTCCTTGCGCGGCGGCAAGGGTGGCGGGGGCAATGCCCACCTCGGAGGCGTAGGGCTCGGGCAGGGGCGCGCCGCGCACGAAGGAGCGGAGCACATCGAAGGGCGGCAGGTAGGTGCCCGGCGGGTGGTCGTTTGCGGAGAGGCTGCTCACGCGGTAAATCATGGTGGCGGCATTGCGCAGACCAGCGCTTCCGGGGGCGGCGACGGCAGCTTGGATTTCGGCATAGAGTTGGCGGACGTCGAAACCGGGGAGGGCATCGGAGACCTGGTGGCGAAGATCCCGCAGATCGTCGGCGCTCGGAGCGAAGCGACCGGCGTCGCCGCGGCGACCGCCAAAGAGCGTGAGGCGGCCGGGCTCGAGGCCCTCCAGTCCACGGGCGAGGAAAATTTCCTCAATTTTGCGCTCAAGAATGAGCCCGGCGAGCGTGTCGAGTTCAGTCCAGTTGCCAAAGACAGTTGGGCGGGTGTGAAACACGTAAGCGAGGGCGGCGGCGGTTAGCCAGGCGTTGGCCTCCTCCTCCTGGGTGCCGCCGCCGGGAGTGTAGGCAATCTCCGGCAGGGATCCCTCTGGAATGAAGAAGAGCCCGGCGATTTCGCGCCCGCGGTCTTTGTCGGCGTTTATCGTGGCAATTTGAAAGTTGGGTTCGGTGAAGATTGTGACGAGTCCGAGGGCTGGATCCGCTTGCACGGCGTTGGCCACGTGTCCGGCGCCCACGACATCCGGATGACCCGTGTTGACGGAAGCACTTCCCCCGAGGGAGGTCCCATCGAGGGCAAAGACTTCGAGGCGTTGCCCCTGGAAAATGACGGTGCGCGCGCCGTTGGTGCCGTCGATGGGGCGCGGGGCGACGCGCATGCGGAAGGAGGTGTTGTCTTCGAGGCGCTGATTGAGCGCAGGGCGGTCGAGGGGATCGTTCGGGTCGGTGCTCAAAACGAGTTCGTTGAGATCGGTGAAACCGTCGCCGTCGGTATCGACACCACCAAGCGGGTCCAAACCAAAAAAGTCCTCCACGAAATCGGGGATGCCATCGCCATCGGAGTCGATGAGGTGCGGCTCGATGTCGAAGCGGTAGCTGGCGTGCTGAATGGCCGAAGGCACGAAGGTGATGGGGTGGCGGATGAAGTAGGCCACGTCGGTGTCGGCAAAAATGAAGATGGATTGGCCGGACCAGACTTCCCACGGGCCGTTGTTGAGACGAAAGGAAACCGGCGCACCGATGGCGCTCGGCTGGAAGCTGAGATAGAAGCCCTGGCTGCGCCGTCCGGGGAGCGGATCGATCTCCACAGTGGGGCCGAGGGGACCGGCGGCGCTCTCAAAGCTGTGCACGGAAATGGCGTCGTCGAACTGGCTCGTGAGGGCGAAGGCCGTGCCCATGGGCACACTGCCGAGATTAACGGCGGCTTTGCTGCCGAGGCCCGTGGAGGTGCCGCCGAAGGTCTCGCGGAGGACGCTCAATTGGTCGCCCACGAGGGTGGGCTGGGAGGTCCACTCGGGCGCGCTGAATTGGGCGAGGAGGATGGCCGTGGGATCGATGAAGGGCTCGGCCGTGAAGGCGAAAACATTGGCGCGGAGGGCGGCGGGACGCAGGCCGGGAAGGCTCTGCGCGGTGCCCGCTTCGAAGGTGCCGCCGTCGGGCGTGTGCGGTGTGGCGAAGGCGGTGACGCCGGTGCCGGGGGTACCTTCAAAGAGGTGGAAACCGCCATTGGGCAGGGGGATGAGTCCGGTGATGGCTTGGCCGGGCATGGCGGCGAATTCCTGCAGGAGGGTCAGCGGGTTAAGTCCGTTGAAGGCATGCACGGTTGCGGTTGATCCGTCGGGCGTGACGGCAATGAGACGCGGACCAGCGCCGGAAGCGGCAATCGCGAGAAATCCGATGGGGTGGTCGAGTTCGTGAACCGTCGCGGGGGCGAAGGAGAAGTTGTTTGGCGGACCTTCCTGCAAAGCGAGGGAGCGGAAGACGGTGCTACCCGGCACCCAGGTGAGGACGTGGTGAAGGGAGCCCGCGCCGAGTTTGCCGGAGGTCCAGGCGGAGCCCTCGGGTTCGGCGGAAAAGGCCACTTCGACGGCGCTGCCGGAAGCAAGCGACAAGGCGGAAAGGCGGTCGGCTTGGCCGGAAAGCGTATCGAGAAAGACCACCCATTTGGCCGCGCCATCTTTGAGGGAAACGGTCTGCGCGCCCACCGGCAGGCGCGGGCGGGGACCATCGGTGAGCGGGCTGAAGCCGGTGCCGTTGTGGCGGAGGGTTTCGCCCCGCCGGGGGTTGGGGGCACCGTTCTCCGCCGAGACCACCCAAAGGTCGGCGTGAACGGTGTTCCCCGGTCCCCCGATATCCGGCGCAGCGACAGCGACGGGGCCAAGGCTTTGGCCGAAGACAGGTGTGATAATCGGAAAGGCGGAAGGGGTTGCGGCGCGAACGATGTGCGTGCGGTTGGCGGCGGGTGAGACGACGGCGAGGGCATCTCGGTCGGTGGCAAAAAAGCGCCCGGCGGCCACGCCTGTGACGCCCGTCATGCCGGACGGCCGGGCGGGGGCCCATGTGAAGACATCCGGAGCGAACTGGTAACCCGCACGAAAGCCGCCGCTGGCTTTGTCGAGAATGACGATGTCGTCGCGCCCGTCGCCGTCGAGATCGGCGAGGAACTGGAACTCGGTGGGCGTTTCGAGGAAGGACGCGGCGAGCGCGGCAGGGGCGAGGAGGGCGGCGAGGGCAAGGCGGAGGGCTAAGATTAGAATCGCGGCTTTAGGCGGTCTCGGCACGGCGGGAGTGTGTGGGCAACGGGCAGCGGGACCGCGTAAACGCGGGACTCCAACCTGTACAGCGGGGGCTAAGGTTGGAGTTCCGGCTTTAGCCGGTCGCGGCACGCCGGGTGTGTGCGGGCAACGGGTAGCGGGACCGCGTAAACGCGGGACTCCAACCTTTAAAGTGGGGACTTCGGTTGGAGTTCCGGCTTTAGCCGGCCTCGGCACGTCGGGTATGTGTGGGCAACGGGCAGCGGGACCGCGTAAACGCGGGACTCCAACCTGTACAGCGGGGGCTAAGGTTGGAGTTCCGGCTTTAGCCGGTCCCGCTGCCCGACGCACAGTCCCACCCGACGGGACCGCATGAATGCGGGACGCCAACAAAGCAGTGAGCCGACGGAACACACAAAAAAAGAATCGAGAATCACATGGAGCAGCGTTCATGGGCGGAGAGGTCAAAAGGCGACGTGGATGGAGGGGATGGGGTGGACAGAGACGATTTCGCCGTTGGGCAGGAAGCGCACGAGCACGTAGGCGTAGCTGGCCGTGCGGATGGCGGGCTGGTAATCAAGAAGCACGACGTTGTAAGGCAGGCTCGGATCCGGCGCGCTGCCTGCCCGGTAGAGTTTGATAAAGGGATCGCGAATCTCGCGCGCAGCGGCCGTCGCGTGCGTAGCGATGCTTTGCATGAGGGGCGTGACTTGAAGGAGGTCACCGCCGGGTGTCGGAAACGCTTCGCTAGCTACTTGATACCGATAGAGCATGATCGGCATGAGTTCTTCTTCGCTGCTCAGTTCCTGAGGAAAGAGGTAACGGCGGATGTCATCGTTGGGATCGACAAGGTGACCATCCTGGGTGACGGCGCTGCCGGGAACCTGGCCAATGACCACGCCGAGGCCATTAAAATCAGGAGCGGTCACGCGGATGGGCACGATGCCCGTATCAAAGGCGGGCGACGGTGTGGGCATTGGGCGGGCGGGCCAGGGAACATCGGGGCCGCTGAGGGCGTCGGCATCCTCCGAGGGATAGACAAACTGGTAGGCGAGGCTGTAGCGCTTTTCACCCCCGTTTTTGGCGACGGCGCGGATCTGCACGTAGTATTCGCGCCCCGGTTGCACGGGTATGCTCACCTCGTAGTCGGGACCGGGGCCGAAACCCGCACCCACGGCAGGCGTCCAGTAGATGCCGGCGTTGATCGCATTGGGATCGGTATCCGGATTCTCCTGCGGATTGAGGGCGATTTTGTTCTGCGGCGCTTCCTGATTGTCGGAAAGATCGTCGCCGATCTTGAAGGGCGGGAAGCCGACCGGGGTGCCGAGAATCACATGAAAACGCTCGACACCTTCGGGCGGACAGAACCAACGGATCTTCATACGCGTGTCAGCCGCCTCGAAATCGATCTCGGGCGGCCCGAGAAGCGGTGTGGGGGCGGGCTGGGCGACGGCGACGTGTGTGCCGAGGAGCTTGAGTTCGCTGGCGTTTCCGTTGTCGTCGAGGAGTTGGCCAAAGTAGGCCACTTCACCGGCGTTGGGCGGGAGGGCACCATCGCTCTGGACGATTTCGTTGGCCTCGGCTTCATCGGCAAGGCCCTGCCGCCAGAGGGTAAGGTCGCCCTGGTCAACGCGGCGGTAGATGCGGTATTCCTCGGCGCGGTCGGTCAGCTCGAACTTGAGTTTGATCGGGTTGGAGGGTTTGCCGCCGTCCTCGGGCGGGGTGTTGAAAGGAAGATCGGGGATGGGGAAACCGCCGGGCGAGTGGACCTTGCAGTGGCCGGAGAGATCCAGCGGATCGAGGAGCACTTCCTCACAGGATTCAAAAGCTAGGAAGCGGTATTGGCGCACGAAACCAACCTGCGGAAGGTCGCGTTCCTCCAAGGGAACCCACTCGGAAACGTTGCCCTGGGCATCGCCCACGCGGCAGTAGATGCGGATGGTGCTATCGACCATGGCGCGGCTCCGGATGACGCGGGCGCGCACGTTTTTGCGGAAGCCGGTAAAATTGTAGCGGCCGATGAAGAGTTCGGGATCGCGCTCGTCCATGGCGGCAAATTCGGCCCAGGCGATGCTGGAGGAGGAGCGTGTGGCGATGAGGTCGAGAACAAATCGAAGGGGATCGTTGGCCGAGGCCGTCGAGCTGGGCACGTCTTCCACGCGGTCGGCCGCCACCTCCGGGAGGCAGCAGGTGATGAAGATTTGCCCGTTGGGTCCCTCGGGGGCGTCGCGGTTGCGCAACACCCCGAAGGCTGGGGCGCTGTTGGGCGAGAGCGGCGAAAGATGGGGCGGCAAAACGGTCTGCTTCACCGCGCGGACGGTGTACCAGAAAGTCTGGTCGGGGTTTTCTTCGAGGCTCGGCGCGCCGATGCCATCATCGCGGAAGGAATTGTGTGTCTCGCCGGGGATGTGGGGGATGAAGCCGGAGATGCGGTTGGTGTGGGGGTTGATGGCATACTTCTGAACGTCGCCCGGGGTGTTCCAGCGGTAAACGTAATAGCCTACGATGACTTGCTTGGGCTGGGGCGGCGATTGCCGCCAGGTGATGAGGAGGCGCACATCTTCGACGCCGCCCTCATAGGAAACATCGTTCGTGACATCGGGCATGCGCGGGGCATCCGGGGGCACGCGGTCGTGAATGACTACGAGCGTGCCGGGCGAGGTTTCGCCGTCGCGGCCCAGGATGTCGCGGGCGGCGAGGAAATAATAGAAGCGGTCGCCGTCGTTGAAGGGCACGGCATTGTCCTCCACCAGGCCGTTATCATCGGCGATAAAGAAATTTTCCGGGTCGGCTTCGAGGTCGAGGGCTTCGATTTCGTTGAAAAGGAGCGTGGGGAGAACGGGGGCGCGGTTGACGCGGTTGATCTCCGCCTCAGTCGGGGCGAGGGAGGCGAGTACGCCGGGTGGCGGCGGGGTGTCGTCCCAGCCAAAGGCTTCGGCGGTGTCGCGGTGGACGCGATAGACATTGTAGCCGTATTGGAGAAGGGCGAGGCGGCGGAGGTCATCGGACACGCCCCAGCGAAGACGCGCGTTGAGGTGGCCCATGGCAGAGGTCTCGGGCACGTTGACGGGCGCGTAGGGCGCGGACAAAACAATGGGGTTGCCCGCCTCGACCGCGACGCGCGCGACCACGCCTTGTTCGATATCGAGGGGGCCAAGTTCGCGCACTTCGAAAGTGGTCAGGCCGGGACCAATGCGCTGGGCGTGCGCGAGGCCCAGAGCGAGGCTCACGCCGGGGTGCATGCGCGCGAGGAGCATGAGGTTGGCAAACTCGCGCGGATCATCAAGAGAGCCCCGGATAACGGCGGAAAGCTTTTCTTCAACGGGAATGGTGGGATCAGGCACAAGGTCGCCGAAGAGTTCATTGAGGGCAAAGTCGAGGTCGCCGGGGGTTTCGCCGAGGGCAGCGGCGCGTTGCAGGAAAACCTTGATGACGGCGGGCGAAGTTTGCAGGCCCACGTTGCCTGTGCGCGTGAAGGTGCCAGGGTCGTCGGGACCACCGGATCTGGCATAGACGGTGAGGCGTCGACTGAAAAGATCCTCCGGTGTTGTCGTGAGCTGGAAGAGGAGGAAAGCCCACTCATCGCCCTCATGGTCGGTGGCCGATGTGGCGGCGGTAAAGAGGGCGTTTTGCAACGGCTGGGCGGCCAGGGGCAGGCTTATTGAGAGGGCCAGCAGGCTAAAGAGCGTGAGGATGCGTGGTTTCATGATAAATAGAAAAGTGCAGAAAAAGGTTGGAGTTCCGGCTTTAGCCGGTCCCGCTGCCCGGATTGCGCGCCCATCAGCCGGGACCGCATAAATGCGGGACTTGTAGATTCCCTCACCATGGTTAGTGAGCTTAT
>JAFIGE010000020.1 GCA_020831585.1 Opitutales bacterium
GTGGGGACTTTCTGGGCGGAGCGTTTCCGCAGTGTAATCGTGGAGGCGGATACGGCGGCGCAAAGGATGGTGGCGGCGTATATTGATTTGAACCCGGTGCGGGCAGGGCTGGCGGAGGACGCGGGCGACTACGGTTTCAGTGGTTTCGGGGAGGCGTGCGCGGGTGACTCGGCGGCGCGGCGGGGGATCGCCCGGATCGAGGGCAAGATGACTTGGACGAGCAAATGGCACGAGCGCTACCGGGCGCGGTTGTGCAGCCGGATGGGGCCGGGAATGCGGCCTCTTCCGAGAGACCAGAAGACGGCGACAGCCGGAGCAACAGAGGAGGAAAACACGCCACGAGGCGCTGCGCCCGAGAGATCCGGGCTTCTCTCGAAGATCCGCGCCTTCAGTGAGGGCTGGGTGGTGGGCTCGGCTGCCTGGGTCGAGGGTTTCTGTGGGATGAATGGCTGGCTGGGGTTTCGGAGGGGAAGGAAGGCCAAACCGGTTGTTGGGGACGGCGGGACTGAATTCAAGGAGGTTGCGGCTGCCGGGAAACGATATTGAGGACGAAGGCAATAATCAAAGACGCTCCCGCAGAAATAAGGATGCGTCTGCCATGATGTCTACACTCACAGACGATCGGGCTTGGCCACCCCTGGCATTTTTGGTTGCCCGC
Organism: Opitutales bacterium; assembly: GCA_020831585.1. Lineage (GTDB taxonomy): Bacteria > Verrucomicrobiota > Verrucomicrobiia > Opitutales > Oceanipulchritudinaceae > JAFIGE01. The sequence continues at coordinate 659 of JAFIGE010000020.1, forward strand.
AGGCGTTGCCGCCGAGGGCGGCGGCGAACGTTGACAGACGAAGCCAGCGGATCACTCTGCTTATCCGGTTGAGGGTCGACCACCCGCGCCAGCCGCTCTCCATGCTCTCTCTGGAAACGTCATGATCATCGACTCGAACGAATCGCTTGCAGCACTGGCTTTCCTCTTCGCGCTCGCCGCAATTGTGATGCTTGCCGTTGTTCTGCGGCGCCTTGGCGAGGTGAACCATCAGTTGGCGGATCTTCGCCGACGCCTTCTCAAAGACTCTTCGAAACTCGAAAAGGCGGCGCAAATGCCCTCTCCGGCGCCTGCGCTACCCGATAAACCCTCGCCTCCTCTGCCCTCCCAGCCGGGTCTTTTGATCGAAAGTCCGCGGCCTCCCCTTCACTCCCCACCAAAGCCAGCCCCGGCTCGCGCTACTCAGTCATCACGTCTTCCCGATCCGCCTCCTGCACCGGTCCCGGCGTTTTCCGACCACTTGACAGAAGCCCGCCTTGGGCAGAGGGGCCTCCTCGTGGTAGGAATCGTTATCCTCGTGATGGGCATCGGGTATTTTCTGCAATACACCTTTCAGCAGGGTTGGGTGAGTCCCGCCCTGCGCGTTTTCATGACCTATATGGGCGGCAGCGCGCTTCTTGCCATCGGGGAGTTGTTTCGTCGCCGGGCCTACGCCTCGTTTGGCCTCACCTTGGCGGGGGGTGGCGTGGCCACACTCTACTTTGCCACCTTTGCCGGCTATGGACTCTATGGGCTGCTTCCCGCAGTTCCCGCGTTCGCACTGATGGTCGTGGTTACGATTCTGGCGGGGACACTCGCTGTCTTTTACGACAATCGCTGGCTGGCCGTCCTCGGGATCATTGGCGGATTTGCCACACCGCTTCTCATCCAAGTGGAGACTCCCGCCACTGTGCCCTTCTTTCTCTATTTGGTCATCCTCAACACAGGCATTCTTGGCATTGCTTATCACCGCGGTTGGGGACTCCTCCACTACCTCGGTGCATTGGCCACATGGCTTGTCTTTTTCTCCTGGTTAATCGGGCCCAGTTCGCGCGCCGACTTTTGGTATGAACTGGCCTTTGCCAACTTCACCTTTCTCGTCTACGCCATCGCCCCCCTGCTCTACAGTTTGCGCACCGGACAAAAGAACACGGCAGGCGCGTGGTCCCTTATCGTTCCCAATACGCTCCTCGCCCTGGGCGTGAGCCTGGAAATGATCTCTGTGAAGTTTTCCCAACAAGCCGGCGGGGCGCTGACGGTTGCTTACGGACTTTTCTTCGTGGCACTGGCTGCCTGGATACAACGGCACCGGCCCCATTCCACGGGGGCTTTCAGCGCCGCTCTCGTAAAAGCCATTCTTTTCACAGGGTTGACCATTCCGTTGCTCTTTTCCGGTCCCTGGGTGACGGCCTTTTGGGCGCTCACCGCTGCTGCTGTGGGCTGGGCGGCCGTGCGCCTGGGCAACCGCTGGGTTTTTGCCGGGAGCCTCTTCCTGGGGGCGGTCACCCTCTTTCATCTCCACACTTGGGCTTACCCGCACATTTTCCGCTTTCACGGGTTTGCCCGCGGCTTTCGCGATGGCTGGGCCGATCAGGCCACCGTCCGCCTATTCCTTGGAACTCTGACGTTTGCCATGCTCGTTCTCTTCTCCCGCTTTGCCCGACTCATGCCAGTGCCCCGCCCCATGTTGGCGGTGATCGCTCTTGGCTTCGCCTCGCTTCATCTCTTCTTTGTGCTCAACCTCGAGGTGCGCGGCTTCTTCCTCAGCTATGCCCCGGGGGCTGCGGATGCCGCCACCTCTATTCTCTGGGGCCTCTTTTCGATGGGACTCATCGCAATCGGTTTTCGTCAACGCCTGCGGGAAGTTCGCTTTGTGGGTGTCGGTCTATTTGCCATCACACTGGGAAAGGTCATTCTTGTTGATATGGCCCAAGCCGCCACGCCTTTCCGCATCCTTTCCAGCGTAATCCTCGGATTGCTCATGATTGTCGCCTCCTTCCTGTATCATCGTTTCAAAGATGTGGTTGAGGAAACCGGGGAAGCGCCTACCCGCGACCAATCGTCCGAAACGACCCCACCCTCTCCCTAAACCATGCTTCTTTCGCGCGATATTTTTCTGCTCATTTTTCTCCCCCTCACCCTCTGCGCCGGGGCAGACCTTCGCAATCAGGCTCCTTACACCGGAGCGGTTGATTTGTCCGCCGACACATCCCGCGCGGGCTTGGTGCGTGTTCCTCTCTCGAAGGATTGGTTGCAACGAAGCGGGCCGAACCAGCGTGCCCTGCGGCTGATCGATGACACCGGGGCAGTCGTGCCTTTTGTCATCGCGCAGCAGTCGGGCCAACCGGCCACGCCGCGCGAGGTAACCATGGAAATCGTTGACTACACACGCGACCGGCAGGGCGAGCGCCTCATCCTGCTCCGGGAAAACAATGACCTCCCCATCTCCGCCCTCCGCGTCGAGACGCCCTCACGCACATTTTACCGGGAGGTGATTGTCGAAAAATCCGGCGATGGCGAAACATGGGAGCCCCTGACCCAAGGTCCCATCTTTGACCTTACCCCGCGCTTCGATTTTCGCCGGACACGCCTCTCCTTTGAACCGTCGACCGCCCGATGGATACGGCTTCACATGCTTCCGCCACTGCGGGCCGCGGAGTCTGTGGACTTCATCGAAATGCGCGTGGGTGATCTCACCATTGCCGCCCGCGATCTTCCACCCGGTGCCTCCTTCCGAATAGACGAACTTGTGGGTGAGAGCCCGGTCGAGGCGGGAATCCCTCCGGTGTGGGATCGGTTTACGGTCGATCAACCGCCTCCTGCGCCAACCTCTCGAAGCGAAACGGTCTTTGATCTGGGTTGTCCGGGCCTCCCCGTCGAGCGCATTAAAATCGCCACAACGCAATCTCTCCTCGACCGGAAAATCCGCCTCGAAAGCAGAGAACGCCCTGATGGTCCGTTTGCTTCCGTCTGGAGAGACCGCATCAGCCGGAGTCCGGATGATGTCCGCGCCCCTCTCTTTCTCACGGGGCCACCCCGCCACCTGACCTGCGCCCGCCTCGTGGTGGAAGATGCCGACAACCCCGCCCTGCCGGTCAGCGCGGTGCATTTGGATTGGCACCGGCGTGAGCTGATTTTCCATGCCGATCCGTCCCGGCAATACACCCTCCTGGCCGGTGCCGCCGGGTGGACGCGACCCCGCTTCGAACTCGCCAGCCTTGTTTCCACGCGCCCCGCAGATTTGCCCCACTACGCCCCGGCCACCGTCGCCGCTCCCGCGCCCAATCCGACCTGGGTATCCCCGGAGAGTCCCCTGCGTAACTGGTGGGAGCGCACCGTTCCCGCTGCTTTCGGCGTCCTCCTGGTTCTCATGACCATTTTTCTCGGCTATTGGATTTGGCGCATCCTTGCCTGGCAGTCCTGAATCCACGCCACGCCGGAAAGGCGGCTCAGGTTTTAATAACGATGGGGCGCGGCTCAAAACGACCCCATTGCCGACGGGGAAACTCCCTTTGTTATCAGTGAAACCCACACCTGCGCAACAAGGATGGCACCTCAGTTTGCCAATCGCGCACCGGCGGCACGGAGCGTTTCGCGGAGCCGGTCCCGGTCGAGATCGGCGGCAGGGGTGGCGTCCCGAATGGCTTGAACGGCGGCGGCACCGGCCGCTTGCCCCATCATGGCGCAAGCAGGTTGATCTCGTATGGCGGCATTGGTCATGAGGTCGCTGCTCGCACAGCGCCCGGCGGCCCAGAGATTGCGCCAGCCCTTGGGGACAAGGATGCCATAGGGAATTCCGTAGGATTCGCCCGGCGCAAGCTTATCATCCGCCTCAAACTCCCGGAGAAAGCGCTCATACTCCTCTGCGCTTGTATCGTAGACGTGGCGGTCGACCTGTTTACAGTAGATGGCGATCTGGTCGGGAAAGTGGCGACGAGCCCGGTAATCAGCGTGGGTTAACTCATCCTCGCCGACAATCCGGCGGGATTCGCGGATGCCGGGGAGGGGCGCCGTCGTGAGATTGGTGGCACCCTCGCATCCCGGGAGATAGCGGCGGAAGAACTCCGTGTATTCCTCGCTCAGTTGGCGACCCTTTATCATGGCGTCGCTGAGGCTGCGCTGGGAGGTGGCATCGGTATCGAAAAGGTGCCCTGCGTTGAGGATGCCCCAAGAGTCGCCGGTGCGGAAGAGGCCCGGCACATGTCGGTCGGGCTGGGAAAAGTAACCGTCCGCGATGGCTTGCTCGACCGCTGCCTGTTGGTCCCGCAGACGGTCGAAGCGACTGAAATCGACATTGGCGACAAGTGCGCAGAGCGTGGGCGGCATGATTCGCGGGGTGTCCCGGCCTGCGGTGCGGCAAGGCACTCCCGCCATGTGAGCGAGATGCGCATCGCCGGTTGCATCGATGAAGGCACCGGCAGGCACGTAGACAAAGCCCTCCACCGAATGGAGAATAACTCCGTTCACCGTGCCTGATGCAGCGCAGGCATCCACATCCACCAACTTGGTGAAAAACCGCAGATCAACCCCCGCATCAAGGCACTGCTGGTCGAGGAGGCGCTTGAGGGCCTCGGGGTGAAAACCGATTCCGCCGGTCTCTTTTTGCCAATACTCCGGCCGGCCGCGGCCCGGTTGAAGATGACCGCCCGCATGTAGCGCGGTGAGCCATTCTTCGGGGAGCCCGCCGACAACCATGGAAACGCCGTTGGCGATGTTTGACCATTGCGAGACAAGGGCGGAGGTCCCCATGCCCCCCAATGTCCCCGTCCCCTCCGCGAGCAACACGCGAGCGCCGAGACGACCCGCTTGAATCGCGGCGGCCGCACCGGCAGGACCGCCACCAGCGACGACCAGATCAAAGGGAGCTTCCCGCCGGATTTCGCGGCGGAGGGTATAGGTAGACGTGTTCATGCGGGATTGGATAAACTTGGGAAATCAATCTCTTGCGGTTGCTTGGACGAAGGTGGGCAGGGTCCCCACGATCAGGAGTGATGAGTCGTTTCCGACAGAAATTTGCGTGTTGGTGGGGAGGCTCAACCGAAGACCTCAGCGGCGAATTGATCCGCCTCCGGCAAGGGTTTGGAAAGACCCCTCAAAACGATTGCTGCCGGCGCGGGGAACTTGATTCAAGATAATTTTCGGAACGAACGCTCTGAGGTTCCGGCCTTCCAGCAAAAAAAGAATCCCGGAAGAAGCCAAAGGGCACCCTCTCCATCCGGTGCCGATGTGCACGGGGTCTCCCTGATTCTCCTTACCATCCCACTTCCGGAGCACTGCTCGTAATGTTACAACCGAAAATCATTCGCCGTCGTCTCGTGAAGTTCTTCCAATCTTCTTCTCACATTCTTTACCAAAGGGCGCGGGCATTCCGCCCTCCGCCATAATCCTTACACCATGCCGGAAGAATTCATCGATTGGACGGAGGGCTCCTGGAGAATGAGCCCTCAAACCCAAGAGAGCCCCTCACTGCTCTTTTGTGCGGATTGGGCGCCGGTGCGGGCGCTTGAGCGCGGTGTTCTTGACTCGCCGGGCAGCCTCTACTCCGAAGCCATCCGGGCGGAGCTGAAACGCTCCAACCGGCGCGTGGTCAACGTGGAAACGACCCTGCAAAGAATTCCCGGGAAGCTCCCGCAGGAAGTCAAGGAAGGCCCATCTTTCTGCGCACCGGCCACCGCCGTGAATGACCTCCTCTCGGCAGGATTCGACATCGCCCTACTGGCCAACAACCACATGGGCGACTATGGAGCGGCCGGTCTGGTCGAGACCCGCGAGATCCTCGTCGAAGCCGGCTTGCAAACCTGCGGCACGGGCACTTCCCAGGAAGACGCCTACGCCGCCTGCGTCATCGATGTGGAGGGGCACTCCGTCGCCCTCGTTAATTTTCACGAGGGCGAAGAGGGCGCGCACACCGAGCGCAATCCCGCTCTCGCCGGTTGGGATCTTGCCCGCGTCCACCGCGAAATCGCCCGGCAAAAGGCCGCCGGCCATCGGGTCGTTGCCCTGCCGCACAGCGACCGCGAGTTCTTTCCCGTCCCCGCTCCCTATGGCCAGCGGGCTTACCGGAGCCTGGTCGATGCGGGGGCGGATATTGTCATCGGGCATCACCCGCATGTTCCCCGCGGAGTGGAAATCTACAAGGGAGCCCCCATCATCTACTCGCAGGGCAATTTCCTGTTTTGGTCCGGCCAACCCGGCTTGATGCGCCGTCTCGGCTACATGGTGCGCCTGCACCTTCTGCCCGATGGCAAGCTGGCCTTCCGCCTTCTGCCATACCGCATCACACCGGAAGGTCTGCGCCGCCTCGAAGGCGCGGAGCGGCAGTGGCTCTTCTCCCAACTCGAATCGGTCTCCGGCGAGGCCCTCACCCCTGAGTCTGTGCAAGCCTATTGGCACGCCGCCATGGATGCCCTTTCCGAAGATGAATGGCTCTCCGACGCCACCGGCATGGCATACACCTTCAAGTGTATGCGGGAACGCCATCCGCAAGGCATTGCCCGGCTGCGCACGCGCCTCCTGTGCCCCGCTCACCACCACTTCATGACCGAGGGCATCAGCCGCGTGCTGGAAGGCAAACACGGCACAAGCCCTCCCGAACTGATTGAAAAATTCAGACTCTGGACCGGAACCGCCGAAGGGCCGATTCCAGTCAATAGGTGATCCATGAAATTTCTTTTGCTTCCCACCCCATTCTTGCGAAGGGCAACGGCATTGGCCGTATGTTTTACCCTTGCTCCTTTCCTTACCGCCGGGCTTTTCACCCATGCCGACCTCCTCCCAAGTTTCGGCGACGGCAGTCTGACCAACGCCGGGTATTCATTTCAAGACCGTCAACCCCTCGCCTCTTTTGCGGATGAGACCGGCACGCTTTGGCAAGTTGTCGGCTATATTTCCCTGAACCGTTTGCCCGTCATACAATGGCGAAAACGCCAAGCCGAGGCACCTGAATGGTCTCTTTGGGCGCGGCTCGGACCCGACGCCGCCATCCTACCGGCACCCGGATCCAACTGGCATGGCTACATGTCGGTGGCCATCGATACAGCCGGCTATGCCCATTTCATCTGCGACGGGCGCGGCGGTTCCGAGGGTTTCCGCTACCACCGCTCCGACCTTCCGGTGCAGGCGGGCTGGACCGGCGGGCTCATCAACCGCTCCGCCAACGGGCTGCCCGGCTGGAGCAGCCAAACCAACTCCACCTACTGGCGCTTTTCCAAGCATCCCCAAACAGGCCGCCTCACCCTCGCCCTGCGCCGTTCCGGCGGTGGTCATTCGATCTTTGTCCTCAACGCCGACAGCCAAACCTGGTCCGCCTTCCCCGGCACCCGAAACTCCGATGGCCGCCTCTTCCACGACTCCGGGATCTTCGCCCAGTATGTCGCGCAGGATGTCGTCTTTCGCGGGGACGATCTCTACGTCGGCTACGTCCATCGTATCACCGGCACTGCGACGACCAACGAAGACCTCAGCGTAATCAAGTTCGACGGCACCGCCAACCGCTGGCAACGCCTCGACGGCACCCCCCTCAGCACCCCTGTGACACCCTTCTCCGGAACCGTCGTTGATCCCTCCAAAACCGGCTCTATGCTCGACCACCGCTGGGATATGATGGCCGACGGCGCGGGCCATATTCACGGATTTTACCGCCGTTTGGACGAGAGCGGCTTTCTCCAGATCCATCACTTCTGGATCGATGAAAACGACACCGTGCACGGACCCGCCCCCATCACCGACACCCGTTACACACAATTTTGGCAGGATGCCGCCACCTCCCGTGCCAATCTTTCCCAGGCCCGCAGTTTCTACATCGCCGACCGCGTCTACGTCGCCTGGCAGGAACAAGCATTCGGTAACCGCACCGTCGCCGCCGCCGCACGCTATCCCTTCACCGAGTGGACCGCTCCCGTGGTCATCGATGAAACCGACCTTCTCGCCTCTGATCCCGAATTCGAACGGGGGGCGTGGGATACGCGCAACGAAATCTGGCTCGCCGCCATGCCCTTCCGGCAAAACACCCCTGCCGGTCGGCCCGTATCCGTTTCGCACATACGCTTCAATACCCTCCCCGTGCCCGCCGACGCACCCACCACCTACACCACCTGGATCCTCGGTTTCGAGGGCCTTCACGCACCCGCGCGCGCACCCTCCGCCAACCCCTCCCGCGACGGCCTTCCCAATCTCCTCAAATACGCCCTCGGCATCGACCCGCGCGAACCCGCTCCCCCCTCCGGCAAACTCCCCTTTGTCACCTCTCATAATGGGTCACCCGTCTTCCACTATTTCCACGACACTCGCCTGCCCGACATTGCCTATCATGTGGAATGGTCCGCCGACCTCGCAACCTGGCAACGCGACGGCCTCACCGTAACGATCCTGGAGCCCCATGATGGCCGCGAGCACCGCCAGGTCCGCCCCATCATCCCGGCCCACCCCCTCTTCTTCCGCCTCTCCGTCGAACCCCGCCCCCCCCAAACTGACCCCGCCCCTCTCACAATAAATGTCTCACCTGAGACATTTACGCCAACTCCTCCCCGGGCATGAGCGGCGGCCAGTCCACAATAGATGTCTCACCTGAGACATTTTTTGTGATGAGGGAGGCGCGGATGGACCGTCCATGGGCGGACGGGCGAGTTGGGTAGGCACCGCCGCACGGGTCTTGGCCGGATTAGGAATCAGGGGCCTCCCGGGGGGCTTTCAGGGACTCGGCTTCCACCCATCGAAAGGAGGTCAGCATCATACTGGGTGCCGAATCCAGGAGGCCTTTTTGATCACGGTCGAGCAGCCAGTGCAGGAGGTCCACAGCCCAACTGCCGTAGCCCGCCGGGTCGAAAATGAGCCCGCTCACACGGGGAATGGGCGCGTGCATGCTGATGTGGGCAAAGCCGATGTCCTGAGGCACTCGCAGCCCAATTTGCGGCAGGAACCGCTCCATCTGATCCTGGCGATGAACGACGATGCCGTCGACGCTCCACCGCTCAATCCATGCGCGTAAATTCTCTGGAGTGAGCATCTCGGGCAGGTGCGGCGGCACCCGTTCTCCCGGTGGAATGCACAGCCGTTCGCAGACCCCGAAGTAGCCGGAAACGTTGCGATAGGCATTTTTGATACAATCCCCCAATTCCATAACGAGACCGATGCGGCGGTAGCCCCGGTTAAGCATCCGCTCGTAAATCTCTCCCACGGCCTGCACATGGTTAATAACGACACGTGGCAGATCCGGGCTGCGGATGGCACGACCGATGGCCACGCAGGCAAAGTGCTTCCAATCCAAGTCCGCTGAGTCGCAACCGGCAGGCGGCTGCCCGAGAATGGCACCCTCAATACCCCGGTTGCGCAGAATCTCCGAAACCCGCCTCCACCCGCCCAGAGTGACCACTTCAAATGCGGTCAACCGGTAGCCCAACTGCTTGGCGCGCTCTTCCGCACCATCGTAGGCTTCCAAGTAATGGCTGCCGCGAAAATTCCAGGTTTCCGGCCCGGGGTGCAAATTGAGCCACGCCAGCGTCACGCCCTTGTTTTCCCGCTTCTGGCGCGTGCGATAGGAGCTGAGGCGGGTCATTAAGGGATCAGGCTGATACCCCAGTTTCTTCGCCACTGCGCGGACGTGCTCCCGTGTGGCCGCCGAAACGTTTTTGGAGTCACGCAAGGCGTAAGACACCGTCATGAGCGACACACCAGCGGCGGCGGCCACATCCTTCAAAACCACGCGCTTCTCACTCATGAGCTAAATTTTTGCCATCACGTAAGCCGGGATTGACGAAGGCACTGCCGACCACACGGCGGTGGGCAGCGAAGCACCCGCGCAGGCGGACGGGGGCTCTGACAGAGTCTCTCCCGTTGGCACCTTCACCTTGAGCGGTATCCAGACCACAGATCGTCTGCTCAAATCTCCCCTTGCAAAAGAAGAAACGCCAGCCCTCGCCAAGCGCGATGAGGTAAGTGCCGGGTGAGCTGAGTGAGGCCATGAAAAAGTTTGGGTGAGAGAGGAAATCATCCGAAACAAAGCGAGATACCATGACTCCTTTGATCGAGTCGGGATGATCGACATCAAACGACGGCCAAGGCAAGGCCTTCCTCTCCGGTCTCCATTCCGCCACCGGCAACCCATCACCGCCCGCGAAGCCCTTTGCGGAAAGATCCGTTTTTCGCCAAGTGCCGCCGGGGGTCCGTTCCCGGCGTTTCTTCTGCGAAAGCAGCCCGACTTCGTCTTTCAGGGAACCGAAAAAGTGTGTTCTGATAAGGGTGCCCGAGGAGGCGGGTGAGCGTAAATGCGCCCTTATCCGATTTATCCGCACATTTGGCGGCGAAATCGCGCGGGCGGGCAACCGTAGCGCTCGCGAAAGCGACGCGTGAAGCTGCGGGGGTCCGCAAAACCGCACCGTTCCGCGACCTGTTCAATGGAAAGATCCGTCTCCCGCAAAAGCGCTTCGCCCTTGCGCAGACGAAGCGCGGTCAGGTGCTCATGGGGCGATGGTTGACCGAGACTGTGCAGTTTCAGCTCAAGGGTCCGGCGTGAAAGCCCCAAATGGCGGGCCACCTCTGCCATCCCCACAGGCTCGGCCAGACGGGGCAGGAAGTAGGCCGTCATGGCCTCAACGAGACTGCTGCCGGCGCGCGGGCGGAGGGTCCGCCCCCACTCCACCCCCTGCGGCGCGATCTCAATGCGCCGGGCGGTGGGTTTTTGACCCGACTCTAACATTTCCTGCAGGAGCGCACAGGCGCGGCGGCCAATCTCGCTCCCATTGAGGCGCACATGCGCCAAACCGCTGTCCGCCATGCCCGCGTCGGGGAGGTCGCCGACCAGCACCCCCAGCTCTCCAGGGAGGGAAAGCGTGCCCGCCTCCTCGATCATGCCCCGCAAATGCGGAACCTGCGCAATCAGGGGGCAGAAGATACCCGTATCCGCCTTCAACCCGCCCACGAAGGTGCGGTAAGCCCTCTCTTGCTCAGCAAGGGCATCGGCAAAACCCTCCCCCGCACGAGGTCGCCGCAAATCCACACAGTGGCGGTTGACCGTCCGGCCTCCCGCCCGCGCAACCTCCTCGAAACCGCTCAACCGCAACAAAGCCGTGGGATGGGAGCTTTCGATGGCAAAGAATCGACCGTAGCCCGCCTCCAGTAGTGCCCGCGCAGCCATCCGCCCCACCTCCCGGTCGTCGTTCACCACCAGGGGAAGCCCTTCTGCATCCGGGCGATTGGTGTAGCCGACAATCGGCACCGCCCAACCCGCTTCAGGTAACTCCGCCAACTTGTGCGGCCCGAGCAGAATCCCTTCAGGGCGCAGGTAAGGGAGGGCTTTAGGCGGTATCTGATGACTTCCGTTCCAGTCCAGCAGGCGGGCCTGCGGGTTTTCCGCCAGCCAGCTTTTTACCCCCTCGAAGACCGAGGCATAGTAGCCGTTTGAAAGATTACCGCAAAATGCCAGGCGCATGACTCCCATCCCATGCCCCCAGCCTTCCTTCGACAAGCACTTTTGCGCAAACGGTTCCTTTTTCTGCGCGCCCATGCATTGTGCCCACCGCGCTGATTTGCTATTCTCTGCATCCTCTAAGGCAGATTGGGCTGCCTCTCGAATGAAATCACCCATCAATCACATGTTCACGCAAACCATCCATTCCCTATGATAAAAAAATCACTCCTCACCCTCATCGCTTCTGCCGTCGCTTCGGCCGCTCTCAGCGGGCAGATCCTCCACATCCAGCAGTTTGATTACGATGCGGCCCAAAACGGCAACAACTTTACCGCCGCCAACTTTCCCGGAGAAGGTTGGACCTCCGGCACCGGTGTCATCACCTACCAGCACACTGCCGGATTGACCTATCCTGGGTTGAACCCATCCGCCACCGGGGGCGCAATGGTTTATGACTATAACGGCGGCACGGGTAACCGCAGCGCCACCCAAGCCGATGCCTTCCTCGACTACGGCAGTTTTGCCGCCGGGCAGGTCTTCGAGTTCTCCGCGCTCATCAATGTGGAGCGCGCTCAGTTCGCCGATGCTTACATTGCCTTCAATTCCGGGTCGGTCGTGAACAACGTCCGCTTTGGTTTGAATGCCTCCAATATGTATGTCACCGCCTGGATGAACGGAGGGGCCACAACCGCAACCGGCCCGGCATGGTCGCTCAACACCACCCACGCTTTTCTCATGCGCGTGACCCAGGGCACCGGGGCCTCCCCGACCGACTCCCTCGTCGAAATCTGGTTCGATCCCGACTACAGCAACCTCGGCACCGCTGACTTCACCTCCACGTCCAACACGCGCATCGGGCGCTCCGGTGCCGCCAATGCCTACACGGGCATCACGTATGGCGGCGGCACCATCGGCGACGCCCGTGTGATCTGGGATGAAGTCCAGGTGTATGCCGTTCCCGAACCCTCCACCTACGCCGCCCTCTTCGGCTTGCTCGCCCTCGGCTTTGTCGCTTGGCGGCGGCGGCGCTGAGGCAGCCGGATAAAACCCCATCAGCTTTCCAAGAGCGCGGAGTTCCCCTCCCCGCTCTTTTTTTATCCCCCCCCTTGGCCCATCGAGATCCCCTCCTTGTGACACCCTCAGGGCGAGCAATAAATTCGTCACCTGAGACGTTTTTTGTGCCGATTATTTGCTCCGAAGCTCATCGGTGCCCCCTCCCCGACATAGAGGTAGAGCGCTGATTCGGATTGTCGCCGGGGAGGGGCGATCCCGTCCAAGCTGCCTGAATGGAGCCCTTGGGGGAAAGCCCACACAAGCACAAGACGCCCTTTACCGACGGCGGATCAGGCGTTGTGGATCTGCCGAGAATCCGTCTGAGCCCAATGGCTCAATAGTTCCCCTTTTCATCCTCCGGCAATTCGGAAGTATCGGTTTCCATGCGGCCGTCCGGCAGATAGTGCACCGGGGCAATGAAGCAATCACGGATGCGGTCGATACGCCTGTCGCGATAACGACACCAAACATGAAACCAGCGGTCCTTCCACATGAAGAAATCGCCGTGTCCATAGATGCTCTCAAGCTGCCAACCCGAGGCGACCAACCCCCGGTATGCGTAGGGTCCGTAAGGTGTCGTAGCGGTCGCGTAATGTCCGGAGCAGCTGAGGTAATAGAGATCACCGTGCTTGTGCAGTGAGTTCTTGTCCATGCTCGGAAAACGCCCCTTTTCGCTGAAAGCAAGGACTTTCGGCTCCTCGGCCAGCTCCGTCATGCTCTCCTTTAAGCGAGCGATCTTGTAGGTGTGCATGCCGTATACCAGATAAGGCGTACCATCGTCGTCCACGAAGACAGTGGGATCAAAGGAATCCACCAACGGGCGACCCAGGGCGTCGCGATAGGGCCCCTCGGGGTGGTCGGCCACCATCACGCCGCAATCACGGTTACGATTGGAGAAATACCAGTAGAACCGCCCGTTTCGCGCAACAACGTCGCCCGCCCAGCATGAAGTATGACCGGCACCCATGTAGTTGTCGGCGGGCGAGATCGTGCCGACCTGCGTCCATTCGTTCAAATCGGTCGACCGGTAGATGCGCCAGTCGGGCATCACCCAATCGTTCACCCCGAAACCCACATCATGGCCCGTGAAGAGGTAACACGTGTCCCCGAGAACCAGGGCGTGCGGGTCGGACATACCGGGCTCGGAAATCAAAGGATTGCAAAGTTGCATCGGACAAAAGCGTGCGTTCAAAAATGCAGACTCCAAAAGGGTTGGCTATCTGTCAAACCCCTCGCGCGCCCGGCTCCACTGAAAAGTTGCTCAGAACCGCCCAATACGATAACGCAAAATTATTATTGCCTTTGCTTATCTGGGGGCTTTTCCTGTAGAAAGTTTGTCTGACTTGTTCTATTTCGTTTGCTAATGCTGGAGCCGTTGGTGTCTGAGGGTAGTCGGTCATACCGGGGCAGCTGGCATTGGAACGACAACTCCTTCCAACATGCTTTCCTCATTGTGCTTGCGTCTCTTCGGTGGCTGCCGGGTGTTTGGTCCGGCGGCGGTTGCTTACTTCATGCTCGCGGCTGGCGCGTGGGCATCGCTCGTAGTGGAGATCGACGACTTGGTGCTGGAACGGGATTATATCCTGAATTCCTCCCCGGAGGTGGACGGCATCGTGGCGCGATTGGATGCCACGTTCAGCGGGGCCGGATGGCAGACCGGATTGACGATTGCCTACGCTTTGGAGCGGAAGACGGCGGCGGGGGGTTGGGAGCCGGTGGTGCTCAGCGGCGGGGCTACTGCGATGGTCACCTCCTCCTCCATCTTGGTGGGTGCCACGCCGCAGACGCACTCATGGACGGTCGAGTTTTTGCCGCAAAGCACGCTGGCCATGAACACGAAGCACCGATTGGCGGTCGAAATCCGCCAAGACGGTGATCTCCTGGCCCATGGGCATTCGGAGGAGCGGGTGCTTTTCCATTTCACCAACACGGTGAGCAACGATGACCCCTACAACATCCGCACGGCGGTGGATGCAGTGACCCTGGTCGGCGGTCGCCGCCACGCTTTGGACACGGCGGACGACGAAACCTTGCGGGGCTTCCCGTTGCGCATCGATTGGCAGTATAGGCGGTGGGACGCCTTTTCAGCCTTTCTGCCCTCCTCCGTCAGCCGCAGTTTCACCGCCGAGGTGCGCCTGCGGCGGCAATCGACCGGTGAGACCTTGCAGACGCGGATCTTCAGTAAGTCCATCGCCGCCATTCCTTCCTTTGTCACTCAGCCGGAGGGGCGGCGACCCTTCGCCGCGAGCGATGTTTGGGAGGTGGTGTTTCTCCCTACCGGGCAAATTAACCCGACTCTTGGTGACCTGTTTTTCGAGGTCACGATCCGCCATGTGGACAAGATCACCACGCCGATCGAGTTTTTCACCAGTAATCCCGGATTCAATCAACCAGGACGGTTTAACCACGCCAATGGCACGATGTTTTTTGGAGAAACGGAGACGATCCTCACCGGCTTCGCTTCCATCTCCGCCGGGGTATTGATCGGGTCGAATGTTCTGTTGTCGATTTCCGGCCCGCAGGGATATCTGGCAGGTGCGCCGGATCTCACTTTCAACGCGGCGGGCGTGACGGCCAACGCCTTCATCAACTCCAGCGGAACCATTTCGGTGGCGGGTTTGACGGACTCCGTGCAGGTGCATCCTTTTACCGTGGCTGCGGGAACTGCGGGAGGTTTGCGATTCGTTCGCTCGGGGTTGACCCTGACGACGGCGGGCCTGCGTGCCCATGTCGTGGCGCGTCTGCCACAGGGGCTGGGGTATGCTGCGGATGAGTTCACCAACGTCCTCGCGAACACCGTGGTGTTCGAGAATGTGCCTTTCAATTCGGGGCAACTGCCGACAGGCGTCCACACGCTCAATGGCAACTGGTGGTTTGTCGAAGAGACCAAACCCGTGCGTTTTCGGGTGAGCGCGCTGCAATGGCACGCAGCGCAAGGGCGTTTCGACCTCACATCGGCACCTGTCGACAACGTCCGCTATGTGCGCGCCAGCGAAGTAGCGGCTTTGGAAGCGATTCCGCCCGGTCAGTTGGTTGACTCCGCCGCCCGCCTAAAGCCCTCCAATGCGGGCTTTTACAAAGCTGTTTTGGATCAGAGTTCGGCGGATTTCCACATCCGCACAGGAAACCGGGGAGACGCCCGCTTGCATGCCGAGCTTGTTATCGGAGCCGTTGAGTTCACGACTCATTTTCCTCTCAGGATTGAAATTTCCGCCGTGGGTGGCGGCCTTCTGACGGTGTCCGACGACAGCGTGACGGGCGGCGGACTCTTTGGCATAGGGGAGTCTGCGGTGGACTATCGGGCTGATTGCGGAAACGGGGGCGCTTGCGTTGCCCCCGGGGTTTTCGGCGGCTTTACGATCGCTCCGGAGGCAGGAACGCTCTTTTTCACGCGGGACGGCGGTCTGACCAATCGGGTGAGCGTCGGCCCTGCGGCTCCCGGTTTTCTGAACTTGGGCGAAATCGCTTGGGGTTACGACTGTGCGACCGCTCAATTCACGAATGTTTTCTCCAGTGCCAAAAACGGTGTCCTTCTGATTTCCGGCCATTTTGCCCGCGGAGGGGATTTGAGCGCGGGGGTCTACCCGGAAAGCGGATCTATGCACGCGCTGCATGAGAGCGGTCTCTCCCGGCTCTTCGGTCCGGGGATTCTCTCTCCCGTGCGCCCCTCGCAGGCGGGCTTCGGGCGGGCCACTTACTGGGCCCCGGGGCTGAATTTCACTGTCTCTGAGCAACCCTCCGACCTCGTCCGCGCCATCATCGGTTGTGAGGCTGTGACCTATTCCGCCAAGCCCTGCAATCTCCTCTACGTTCGGGCGTAACGGGGACGCTCGAATCCGTGCCCGGCACCTTTCCCGAGGTTTTGCAGATTTACGGTTACACCTTCGACTTCACCTTTTACGGGCAGGCTTTCCGGGATAATTCCCCGCTTCCCGAGCTGGCTTACACGGAGGGGGCGGTACGCTTTCAGGAAGCGATGCCGGTAGGGGCGCTCCTGATCGAGTTGGAGAAAATCACCTTTGATTGCTTCGGCAATCTACTGGGCGCTTCGATTCCGGGCGGATCGGCGGATAAGCAGCTCAAGTATTGGAACGCCGACATCACCCTGCACAGCATTACCTTCCGGCCCGGTTCGGTGCCCTGCAAGCGCTTCCTTGTCGCCGCCACCTCGGCCTACAGCACGCTCATTGATACGGCTCTCTCCGGGGATCTCGGCATCTTCGCCTCCGGCCATTTGATAAACAGGGCGGGTTCGCAGACCGCCGGCATCGAACCCGTTGTGACCTCGCGCTTCCATCTTCCCGGGTCCATCGAATTGGCAGGCTCGACGGCAGAGAATCCCTACACCTTTACCCCTCTCGTTCACGCTTATTTCAACGACTTTGCCCAAGCCGGGGCGCAACCCGCGTCGGGTTGGTTGAATTTTGCGGGGGATCTCGGCGTGGCCTTTTTCAAGGCACCGTTTGTTCATGTGCACACCAGTGCGCGTCGTCAATTCGATGCGGACAGCGACTTGGTGGTTGCCCGCTCGCTTGAACCGGCCTTCCCCGAATACGATCCCACTAACCGGGGATTCCCCGTTGATGCTGATGTGAGCGCGGCGGCTTATCGCGGCGACAGCGGTTCGCTTCCCGAACGGTGGCGCCTGGGGGTCAATCGCCGCTGGAGCGGTTTCATCGATTTCCAGTATCCTGTAAGCTGGCACCGCGTCCTCCGTTCCTTCCGCTCTCCGGAGCCGCTGGGCATCGACGTAAAGATCTTCACCCTGACCACCGAGCTGACTCACCTCGATGCGTATTCCGCAAAAATGGAATTCGCCACCGGCTTGGATGCCACCTATCTGGCCAATCCCTTCAAGGGGCTCGCCTTCCTCGTCCCCGATTCGTGGTTGAATGAGGCTTTCTTCAATAATTTTGGTTTGCCGGCGAGTTTTCTCAACAACGGCCACCGTGCCATTGGCGAGCTTCTCGGAGACAGGGTGGACCCTCTCCTCACGGAGATTTTGGACAGTCCCGGCATGTCCGCGCAGGTCGCCTCCGCCGCGAATCTGATCGCCGTCCAGCAATGGGGCGCAGATACCAGCGAGGATTGGCACGGAGATCTGCGCGCTGCCCTCGCCACGCAGCTCAAGGGGGCCGAATCCCTAAGGGGAATACTTGAATCGCTGGGGGGACCGGGTTCAACGGAGGTCCCTTCTCTCGTTGGGCTTACCCGTGACCGGCTCAATGCCCTTCGAATGGCCGCCGTCGTTATGAGCGAGGGTGTCTTCCAGCCCCATGCGGGCGGATCTTGGACCCCGGAAAAGCCGCCCGGAGGAATCTTTCATCAAGTCGGCCTCCTTCCCCTGGATGAGAATGGCGAGGTCGACTTTATTGCCAGCCGCCTCACTGGAATGCTCCACGACGGGCTCAAGGCCCTTTCTGGCGAGGCCGGTATTGACGCGGATATCGCCGAGTTTTTCGGGTCGCTCGAAGAACTGAACAATAAACTCAAGTTAATGCTCAAGGTCCGCGGGCCCGCCTTCAAGAAACTTACTGAGATTTTCAAAAAGCTCGGTGGTGATGTGAAGAAGCTTATCGAGGAATTGGACAGCGGCGAATCCGCGCTTTCGGCGGAGATCCTCCGAATTGTCGCAGAGAGTGACATGAACGCGCTTGCCGAGGAAATTGCGGACGCAATTGCCGAGCGCCTCCGTGAGCTGAGCGGGGGCGATGCCCTCGATTTTGCCGACATTCCGCCGGAGAAACTGGCCGAAGTTGTTCGACGGGGGATTTCCGACGGATTGGCGTCCGCCGCCTTCATGGGCGAGTTCCAGCTCGTGCAGCGGCAACGCCTCTATGATTGGAATCTGAAGCTCCAGCAGGCGTCGGATACGGTCTTTGCCGAGTCCAATAAGATCACCCGTATCCTCGTCGCGGAAATTCTGCAAAAGGCAACGGGCTCCCTTCTGGAGCAAATCCCCTACTATGACACCGTTGCCAACTTCGACGACATTGCCGCCGCACGGGTGAGTGGCCACGCGCACGTCTACGGCGATTCCATGCGCCTCCTCCGCTTCGATGCTTCGGGCAAATTCGGTTTCCTCAAACCGATTGAATTCGAAGGCTTTTTCGAGGTCCGCCAGCTCTCATCGAAGCCCGCCGGACTGTGCACCCCTGATCCCGCCGCAGACGAAGGCATCGGCGAAGCTCTTCAGGAAATCATCTTCGGGGCCACCGTCAGCTCAGCAAAAGGGTTCCTCACCGATTCCAAGGGAACGCTGATTACGGCGGGACTGAAGCTAAGCCACGATCTCGACGCGACGGCCTCCTGGATTCCCCGCGCCTTTGCGGGCCATTTCTCGATGGAGGGCTTAAAGATCACCGATGTGATGGATAATGTGGCGATCGAAAAGGCTTCCG
The DNA here is from genome assembly GCA_020831585.1 of Opitutales bacterium. GTDB lineage: Bacteria > Verrucomicrobiota > Verrucomicrobiia > Opitutales > Oceanipulchritudinaceae > JAFIGE01. Next base: position 19,514 of record JAFIGE010000020.1, read on the forward strand.
CTGTTATCGGGGTGGGCCGACAGAACTCGTATCTTGGTTTAGCCACGGCCTTCAAGTATCGCAAATGGAAGGTGGCGGGCGGTGTCTTCTTCGGGCTGACCTGCTCCACCGAACCCATCAAGATGATCGACAAAAAAGTCGGGGAGATCCTAGCCGAGCCTTCCGGACTCCTCTTCGGAGCCTACGGCTATTTCGAGGGCTGGTTTCCGATTTCCGAGGCTGCTACGGGCGTGCCTGCCGGGTGTTGGTTCAACATCAGCGGGGGCATGGGCGCAGGTGCCTTTTTCTTCGCCGATCTGCCTATCGATTCGAATCCGGAGCATACCGAAACCAACTTCAATTTCGGGGGCAAAATGTTCTTTGGAGGCAAAATCGACGCTCTTTGCATCTTCACGGCGAAGGCTGAGGCCACTCTAACGGCGGCCTACACCGGCGGGGGGTTCCGCTTCGACGGTTTGGGCAAAGTGAGCCACCGACTTGGGGTGTGCCGATACTTCTGCGTCCGCCATGAGTTTTCTTTCGGTCTCAGGTATCTCGATGGCGATTGGTCGGTCAAGTTCCCCTACAAAAAGTAGTCTTTTTCATGTTCCCACAAATTTTCTCCATGGGCACCCTATCCGTTATTCCCCTTCGCGCGCGGCCGTGGCTTGCCTTAATTTGCCTGCCATTCAGCCTCCCGGCCCAGCCGGGAGACGCCCCGCTCGTCTTCACGGCGGGCACCACCACGGTCGCCTCGGGTGGAACAAGCTGGGCCTTTGTAACCTGGTGGAGTACCGACGCGACGGATTGGCCCACGGGGCCTTACGCGCTCTACGCCAAAACGGGGACAGCGGATAGCGCGGCACCCTACGAGCGCATCGCGACTGTCCGGCCCCGGACAGATGACCTCGCCCTCCGCACGATCCTTCAACGCGGCGTCGAGCTGGGCTTCCCGGCCGATGAATTGGAGAATCAGTTGGACGCCTTTTTCGAAGCCTATCTTCCGATGGGGACGCTTCGTCTGACTGAACGGCTCTCGATCCTCGCCATCGCGGGCGAGGCGCAACCGGAATTGCGTCAGGCCCTCTCGACGATGGCCAAGCTCTCGCCCCCGGCCGCCATGGCCATGGGACGGGGGCACGCTTTCGCGATCGCTCCCGGGGAGACCCTCACCGTCGAAGTTCGCGCCTGCTCCGGTGACTCTTCCGCCCTCGATTGTAATCTGCTTGTCGGGCGCGTTACGCTCACGGGAGGCTCACCCTTTGTTCTGCCTCAGCCGGGACCACCCGTCCACGTGCCTTTCCGGGGCGGGTCGATCGATGCTGCCGCTGGCGATCCCTCAGGGGAGCCGGCCGCCGGGGAGGCCATTGATCCCCGTTCCGATCTAAACGTTCCCCTGCGCTGGGGGCTCACGCCCGCCTTAGCCGACGCCGCACTCCTGCACGGTGGCTACGACCTCTTCCGGATCGAAGCGGATACCGCAGTGGCCGGGGGGTTCGTCGAGACACCGCCGACGCCTGCCGAGATCGCGTTCCTGCTTTCCGCTCTGCCGGGGCAGGTCCATAGAGTCAACCGCAACCCCCTCCTTCCGTCCGAGACCATCTCGGCGGCGGAGGCGCTCGATCCTGCCTTCCGGCCCGATCTCTTTTTTACGGTGGACGATAATGACCGCTACCAGGAGGGTTCCACGGCCTTCCGCGATGGCGACGAGTTCTATTACTACGTGGCGGCACGGGACCTTCTCGGGCGTCCAGGCTTTCTTTCCGAAGGCACCTTCGTGCGCGTATGCTCGCACATGCCTCCGCCCGCGCCCTTTGAGACGGAGGTGGAAAACTTTTATCGCTACGACGCGGTCGCCGGCATCAGTGAGCAGGTGTTTCGCGTGGAGTGGTCCCCCGTGCTCTCGGAGCGGGGGCTGCCCATCAAAGAATACCGGATCTATCGCTGGAACAGCACCGAGGAGATGATCGCCAACGCGGGCAAACCCGCCACTTGGGCAACGCCCGGCGGAACGGGCGGTCTCGTGGGCATTGTCGACGGCAATACCACGGAGTTCATCGACGACGGCCCGGATGCCCCCCGTTTTCTCTATGCACGCGACTTCAGCCAAGCGAACCCGGGCATTGTCCTTCAGCACGACGACAACCGCACCCACTGGTACACGGTCCGGGCGATTGAAGGCGGAGCTTGCGGGGGCAATATTTCCTTTAACGGGCCCATTGTCTGGGGGGTGATCCGCGACCGCGTGGGGCCCGGCACGGGCCAGGGGTCGCTTGTGCCCACCTGCTACGCCCTTTCTGGCTCAGTTAAGTCCGTTTCAACGGCGGTCATCCCTTTGGCAGCCGTGATTCCACGCAGCGTTCTTTTGATCGTCCAAGCTGAGCGGGAGCATCCCTCGATCCGCTCGGCTGATATCTGGTTTGACCAAATGCCTCCAGGCCAAGCCTTTCTCGGGCGCATTGATTTTCCCGATGGAGCCGACATCGCGACGGGTGAGTTTCGTATCACCGCACCGGATTTCCCCTCCCAGATCGGAGGCGAGTTTACCCTTCAACCGACCATTGTCTACCGGGACCACCAAGGGCGACAGGTGACCCTCCGCCCCGTTGTGGTTATGCCTGGCTCTCAGGCGTCCGCCGGAAGCCATTCCGCGAACTTTGAGGTCGTGGCCACCCGCGTCACTCTGGAGGGGGAGGATTGCGGCCACCACGCTCCCGAGGACCGCATCCCCGGAGCGGGCCCGGGGGTAGCGGAGATCAACCCGCTGGTTGTGGAGTTTCAACCTCCGCCCGATGCGACGGAGTGGCGGCTCTACCGGCGAATTGACGAGCGTCGACCGATTCTCATCGCCGAAGGTGGACCCGCCGCGGATCCGCTCGATTCCATTCGATATGAAGACGGGCACCTCCCTGTGGCTGGCGGGCGTGTCTGCTACCTTCTGCAATGCTTCGATCTCCACGGTAACGCCGGGCCGATGAGCCTCTTGGGATGCATCGCGGTCGGCCCGCGGGCGGACGCCGAGGAAGCGGCTCTTCCGCAGCCCACGCTCTTCGAGGCGGAGCTTGTGGGCTTCGATCAGGAATCCTCGGGGGCTGTCCTCACCTGGTTTTGCCCGCCCCATCCGGTGCGCCATTTCATCCTCTGGATTGGCACAAACGGCACCCGCCCGCCGCCGATGGATTTTTCTGATGATCTTCGCCCTCAGCTCTATTACGACAGCACCGAGGGTTTCGGCGAGGCCTTCACCCTTGACGATCTGACGAGAGTGAGCGGCGGTCTCACTCGCCTTTACCGGACATTTCCCGTCGGTGGAAACGCGCTCGGGGCAGGACCGGAGTTTTCGGTGACCGTTGGCCCCGAACTCCTCCCGGGCGTTACTTACTACGTCCGCGTTCAGGCGGTTGGCGAAGACGACACGCGCGGCCCCCTTTCCAACGATATCGAGTTTACCTGGTTTCTCCGCGATGCCGACGCCGGTGGCGGCCCCCCGCCAGACCCGATGGTGTGCCGGGTTGGCTGGCCCGCCCGCCTTCCGCCGGTGCCGGTGCCGAAGAGGCACGACAAATCGGCTACCCCAGCCTGGCTGCCGCCGTGAACCTTCAGGCCCGGCGTATGGGACAGCCGCCCATACTCGTTCAGGGCGGGGCTGTTCTCGTCGGCAGAGTGGACCTCACCGGCTACCCTCCGCCAACGAGCGTTATCTGGGCGCAGGAACCTTACAAAAGTGCTTTCAATCAGGGCTTTGTTTTACCCGGCAATTCGATTTTCCAATACCTCTTCACGCGGCTCGACGGATCCCCGCTCTTCCCGCTCGCCCTCTACCGCTACCAGCGCGCCGACGGCAGCGCGTGGACAGAGGTCGGGGGGGATCTTGTTCAAGTGAGTCCCCTCATCGAAACCGTTGCTTTTCAACAGGTCGTGGTCGAGGGCATCCCCTCCATCCATGTTCGCGACCCTTTCTTTTTTCTGCATCAGGCAGCGAACACGGATACGCCGCATCTCTACGACATCTATCTGCGCGACACCCAGCCCGTTGTCGCGGGCAGTGAATACGTTTACCTCGTGGCCGATTACAGCGCCGATCATGAGCTGGTTCGCTATATCAACCTGCCGTCTGTGTTTGTTCCCTAACTCCCATCGGTCATGGCCAAGATACGCACACTTTCCTTCCTCGCTCTCGTCGTCGCACCCCTCCTGTCCGCCGCATATATCGTCGAGACGCCCAGCCAGATCCTTGTCTCGGCGGACTTTGCCACCAACGGGCGCATGGGACTCGTTGCCGTTGACCGGGTCGACGGCACTTTCGCTGTGGCCGATGCCGCCGCCGGGGGCGACCTCGTCTGGCGCCCCCGGGCTTACGAAAGCGGCCTCTCCGATGTCGCTGCCGCTGCCACCGGGCGTTTTTTTCCGGCCTCGACGGGAGACTTCCCGGCGCTCGCGCTCACGGCCCCCTTTGCCAACCGCGCGCAGGTGTTTGATCTACGTCCCTTTTCGCCGGTTTACCCGCGCGCCGTTCCGGTGAACAGCCTTCTGGGTCCTTCGCTCCTGGCGACGATTGACAACGAGACAAGCAACGCTCCGGAGGCTCTTGCCCTCGCTGCGGTCCTTGCCGAACCCACAGGTCATCGCCTCGGGCGCATCGGTTGGAACGGCTTCGCGTGGCGGCAGCTCCCGGGCGAGCGGACCCATCCCGATGCGCCGGTGCGCGTGGTTTCCCTGCCCGATGCCCTCGGCCTGCGGCGTGTCGTCGGCCTCCTCCACCAGAAAACGACGGTGTCCCGCGTGTTCACCCTCCACGAGACCGGCGGTCCCCTAATCCCCGTGGGCCAGACCGCCCTCTCCGGATTGCCCGTGGACTCCGATTTGCGCGCCATCCGCCTTGGCCCCGACGACTGGATCGTGCGCTTCGCCACCGCAGGTTCCCTCGATTCCTTTCATGTCCATCCATGGGTGAATGGGGCGCTGGGGGCGGCCGCACCCGTTCTTCTTGGTGCATCGGTCACTCATTTCGAGGTTTACCCCTCGGTGGACCGCGTTTACCTGACTGGGCGGCTTGCCGGCGGCCAACTGCGTGTGTGGGAGTGGATTCCACAGCAGGCACCGGTGCCCGCTGTGGACCTTTCTCCCGCAGCTTCGGCTGGCTTTTTGGGAATCCTGCCGCTTGGACCCGAAGCCTTCCGCCTGTTGCGTTCCGCTCCCGGTGGGGATCGCCTCGCCTCGGTCGAGCGCTTCGACAAAGTCGGCACCAACTGGAAATCAGGCGGGGTCCAGCCCGTGCCCCCGGTTTCCCGGCCTCTCGGCGGCGCGAATGTGCTCTTCTTTTCCGCTGACCCTCTTCGCGACCCGGATGCCCGGCTTCTCCGCGGTTTACGCCTTGCCGACTGGAGCGTGGCTGCTCTCGACACAGGCGCAAAGGTGTTGGTGAGCGCAGCCCACTGGGAAGGCACCTCCCTCGGCATCGGTTCGGCCCAAGAGTTCAATATCGGAGCCGCGCCCGCCGGAACGGAGGTGATCCACATTAACCAGATGCGCCCCGATGCCGCCATTTCCACGGAACTTCGCCCCCTCGGGGATCTCCCCCGTTCCGTGCGCGTGGAACCCGCCGGCGGCGAATACGATGCCACTGTCTTCATGTCCTTCTCTGCCAATCCGGCAAACTCGACCGTCCGCTACCGCGCTATTCATGAAGCTGCCTGGACGAATTACACTCCCGGCTCCGAAATCCCCGTTTTCGCCGATACAACGATCCTTTTTGTTGCGGAGGGATTCGAAAGCCCGGCCTCGCCTATTGGCTCGGTGACCTACACCTTTTCGACCCCCCCGGAGCAAAACGACGCCAACTTCGACGGCGTCCCTGACTTTGTGAAGAGCGCCTTCGGCCTCGATCCGCAGGGTGCGGCGGACGGCGATGGTGACGGCGTTTCCGATCTCATCGAACTGCTTGCCGCCCTCGAACATGGCCTCGATCCCGCCATGGTTCACGATGCTTCCGCGCAACCAACCAACCAGCAGGTGGAAGCCCTCGGCCTGCGTGGGGAAGATGTGTTCTCGCTTGGTTTTCGTCCGCTTTCGCCGCCCCCCGTAACCCCCTTTGCCGGGGGCGATATGGCCTCTTCACCAGGCGGCCCATTGCTTCCTCCGCCCACCCAGGTGTTTCTCCACACCCTCGATGGCCGATTCATGGGCTCCGCTCTCACCACCTCGACCCCGGATGGAGTCACCGCCCGAATTCCGGGGCTGTTCGCCTTTGATTCCGACCTCTTCCTCGTGGCCGCGACCGATGCGGTTTTCCAACCAAACGCACCCGAGTTCTCCCAAATCCAGCCTTTCGGTCGGCAACTCCTGGCCCTCGTTCCCGCCCCTCAACTGCCGCCCCGTGCGTTCAGCGGCTTTATCTTTGGTCAACATGGCGGACTCGCGAATCTCCCAACCGAAGCCATCGCCTGGCTCCAGGCCTATCTCGATTGGCGGCGAAACCTTCCGCCACAGGATGCGGGGATCGTCGCTCTCGATGTCGAGTCGACCCTGCATGCCCTCCTCAATGAGTTTGTTCTCGGACAGCTCCTATACGCCCGCCGCAACGCCGCCGGGCCGGAGACCGATCCCCGTGTTGCCATCCATCCCGTCGTCGATCCGGACAATCCGGACAATCTGCCCGTCTTTGTCGACCCCTTGGCCGCCTTTCCGGTCAAGCACATCACCCTCACCGGATTTCGCGAAAACGAGTTTGCCGTTCCCTCGGCCCGCTTCGCGGAAAGTGTCACCGGCGACCTTGTGCCAGACGTCATGCCCACGGCGCAGCAGATCAAATCCCTTCGTTGGCACCGCACTTCCGCCCGTCCCGCCATTGCGCCTCCCTTCCATGCCCTGCCCCCGCTCGAAGCTGTGCGCCACGGGGTTGAATTCAGTGCCCTGCGCGACCTCGCCCGCCGCATCTACCGCCTCTCGGCACAGGACGATGAAGCCCGCCTCCGCGCGCCCGTGGACACCCTTCGTCATTTCATCCGCACAGGCGATCTGCCCACCGCCGCTTGGATCGATGCCCTCGCCTCGACCCCCGGCGGGGCCTTTCTCCTCGCCGATGCGTGGGCCGAGTTGAACGCCCTCCTGCCTGCCGTTCCGGCGCGCATCATTGACGAGTTTTATGTCGTCCACGTGGGAGGGACGGCGGGAGAAACGCCCTTCCGGCGGGTCTTCGGCTACTACGCCGGGATGACCCTCGCCGACTATCTCCAGTTCGGAGCGCTCCACCCCATGCGGGTCTATCTCATCCATGCCGACGGCACCCCTTACCGCACCCCCACCGGTTTCAATCCCGGTGCCGGAACCTTCCTTCACGTTCGTGGCTACCGCGATTTTATTGATTTCGATGCCGGTGTCACCGTTCTCGAAGTCATCGAAAAGCCCCTCGTTGCCGCCCTTCCCAAGAATGTCATCATCGACGTGGATGCGGGTTTGGTCTCGCCCGACCTCCTCGACTTTTATAGCCGGGATTTCATTGATCCCTTTGCCGACGACGACGGCGATGGCTACACCAACCTCCAGGAGATCCTCGCCGGTTCAGATCCCTTCTCCGCTTCAAGTATACCCCGCAACCCCGCAGGGGACGCTCAGGTGCCCCTTGATGCGCGACTGCCCGAGGTGAGCATTGTCAAAGATGAATGGGGTTATCACTACCAGCTCCAGTTTGAATTTCCGCCCGAGCTTTCACAGGACATCGTTTTCGCGCTCTATGTAAGTACCGATTTGGAGGACTTTTATCCAACCGGAGAAACGGCGAGTTGGACGGGTATGGGCACGAGTCACAGTGTGGTTCTGCCCTCTCCCAGCGGTTCACCCGGCGGCGCGCCCGGTGGATTCTACCGTCTGCGCCTGCGCTTGCGCTGAACCTGCCAGCGTCTGCCGCATCGCTATCGATACCAAACGGGCAAATCCCGGTAAGCCGTCCTTTCATCCCGCCCTTATCGGGATGCAGGGTCAGCTGCACACTATCCATCCAGATTTGCACGCTCTCCTAAGCCTGTTCGGCCTCTTCACGGCTGCGGCGCAGGATGCCCCTGTCGTCGCCACCCTCCTCTTTCTCGCCCCCCCCCCTTCGCGCCCGGCCTCACCCGTCTCGATCTCCTGCACTTGCAGCGCCACGCCGCCCTCCAAGCCTTCCTCTCCGCCACGACCCGCCAAACGCTCCTCGCTCAACTCGAATTAGCTCTTCCATAGGTGAAGCCCACCACCATCCTCAGGCCGGTCAATGCACCGCTCAGTTCCCCACAAGCCTCAACCCGCAATACCCCCTTCGCCCCGCCCGCACACACCCTTCCTCCCCGTCTTCTAAATGTCTCACCTGAGACAAATCTTTGCCAGTAAGGCATTATAAATGTCTTACCTGAGACAAAAACGGGGGAGGAACAAGTGGGGTTGTTTGTGTCTCACCTGAGACATTTTTGGCTTCACGGGAGGGCTTTTGCGGGTCATGTTGGTGGGTATGAAAGCGAATACAATGCTGCTTCTTTACAATCTGTTGTGGACGGTCGACACGTTTGCGCGCCCTTCCTACCGGATGCTTGATGAGAGTTTCGAGGGTTGGGCACACCGGAGGGGTCTGCTCGGGCAGATCCACCGACTGGAGGCGGAGGGGTTTCTGGAATCCCAAGAGACCGCCTTTGACCGCAAGCGCATTGTTCGCCTGACGGAGGCGGGCAGGCGGGCAGCACTGGGCGGACGGGACCCCGAGGCCTGCTGGAGCACACCCTGGGACAAAAAGTGGCGTCTGGTGCTCTTTGATCTGCCTGCGGACGAGCATCGCTTGCGCAAGCAACTACACCGCTCCCTGAAGGCAAACGGTTGTGGATGCCTCCAGGGAAGCGTGTGGATCTCGGCGCGCCCTGTGCCGGACACAAAGCGTCTGTTCGAGAACCCGGGGCGCGACTGCTCTCACCTGATCCTCCTGGATGCCGTCTCCCGCGGCGCAAAGGTGGATCGCCAAATGGTGAACGCCGCCTACAGATGGGATCGAATCAACGAAAACTACGAGGACCATTTGCAGGTTCTCCGGGACAAGCCCCCTTTTTCCGAAGGGCACGCGGCGTTCTTGGCCTGGTCCAGGCGGGAGAACAACGCCTGGCTGACAGCGGTGAGCGAAGATCCCCTCCTGCCCGCCGAACTCCTCCCCCGGGGCTATCTCGGACGCAAAGCCTGGAATAAGCGCAAACGCGTTCTTAAAGGCATGGAAACCCGCTCGCGGAGCCTGCTCTCCAACCCAGTCCCCTCACCTCCCCGTGAAGCATGATCAAGGCAACTTTGATGTCTCAGGTGAGACATTCAGGTGGACGGGAGCCCAAGGTGGGCAGTGATTTGTGCAGGGGGGGGTGAGGAGGCGGGCCGGATCGCTCTCTTTAGAGCGCCGTTTTTACGGCGTGGAGCAGGTCCTTTGTGGAAAGCCGCTCGCGGTAGTCGGGGTTGTGGTATCGAAAAACCACTTCACCTTGCGCGTTGGTCAGAAACACCGCCGGGACTGGCAGGATGCGGTGGGTTTCTCCCGAGGATGCCTCGATATCGATGCCAAATCCCTTGAGCCGCGCGAAGGTGGCTTCATCTACCCGAAAGGCGACGCCAAAGGCCTGCATCGCCGACATGGAGCTATCCGAGAAAAGGCGGTAGGGATGGTCCGCACCGGCTTCAACTTCGGCAACGGCTTCGGGCCTATCAGGGGAAAGAGCGACTACCTGCACGCCGTGTTCTCTCAGCTGCGGAAACACGTCAGCCAAGGCGGCCAATTCGGTGTTGCAATAGGGACACCAACCACCGCGATAAAACAGGAAAAGGGTCGGTTTGCCTTCGGCTAATTGGCGGACCGAAACGGGCACGCCCTCACCGTCACGAACCTCTACCCCGGGGAGGCGACTCCCGACAGTGAGCGGGCTGACATCTTCGGCGCGTTCTGGGATTTCAGCCTTCCCGGCGAGCCCGGTGACCATCATGGCGAGGGCGAAACAGGTCATCAATCGTTTTTGCATACTGCTTCAAGACGTGATACTTACCGCAATATTCCATTGTTTTCTTCGAGACGGCGGGCGACGGACGATTCGGCGATCAAACCTCTTTTTGGAATAATGTCCCACGTAGGGCGTCACCTTTCCCTGTAAGGAAGACGCGCCATTCCTCGTTGTCTCCCTCAACCTGACTAATCCGCATGACCGAACCACCTTTCGAACACATTCGCTTCAGTGTCGTGGAAACCCTGCGGCAAGGTGATTGCCTCCTCGTGGCGATCGACGACACGTCCTACACCGCTCCGATTGAAGCGGTCTACGGTGCCACCATCGGGAGCCACTATCGCCACTGTCTGGAACACTTCGAGGCCCTGCTCAATACGGTTGCCTCGGGGCGGGTCGATTACGATGCGCGCCTGCGCGATCCCGTCGTTGAAAACGACCGGGCGACCGCGCTTGTCCGCACCCGGGCGCTCATTGCTCGTTTCCGCGATGGTCTGGCGAAGGAGGAATTGGCCGCACCGGTTTCCATCCGATGCAAGGTCTCCTATCTTGGAGAGGTTTCGCCGGAAGTGGCGTCGACCTTTGCGCGGGAAGCCATGTATGCGGTCGTGCATGCGATTCACCACTACGCGCTCATCGGCATTATCTGCCGCTTGCAGGGTGTTCCGCCGCCCGAGGGATTTGGGATTGCGCCATCGACGGCACAGCACCGCCGCCTTTCCTCCACCCGCAGCTGAAAGCTCATCATGTGCACGCCTCAGCTGGCAATGCTCGCCCGGAAAGCTTGTCGTCGTGGCCAACCATCCCCTCGGGGGTATTGATTTCTTCGCTTTGGCGCACCTTCTCGACTCTGTTCGTCCTGGTGCGTGGAAGTTTTTCAGCAACCAGATTCTCACCGCTTTGCCGGTTTTCCGAGACCACCTCCTATCGATCGACGTTCTTGGTCGCAGCCCGGCGGCCCATTCTCTCAATCGGCGCGGTCTGGCCGACGCCATCCGCTGTCTGCGCTCGGGCGGTATCATCGGCCTCTTCCCGGCGGGACGTGTGGCCCACCGCCACCGGGATCTCGGCGGCGCCCTCGCCGACCGCGCATGGAGCGAGCATGCGGTTCGTTTGGCTGCCAAAACGGGTGCCGCTGTGGCCTGCCTCCACATCAGTGGTCAAAACAGCCCTTTCTTTCTTCGCCTGCCGCCAACGTGGCCACGTTTGCGTGCCCTCATGCTTTGCCGCGAGTTCACCCGGCCAGTTGTAACGAAAATCCAACTACAGCTGGCCTTTCTGGGGAAAGTCGAAGACATGGGGGTTCCGCTGCCTCAGGCGACTGCCTGGTTGCATGCCCGGTGCCACCTGCAGGCTGATCTGGCAGACGCCGCCCGGCCACAGCCCGGGCTGGAAAAGCCACAGAGCCCGGTGTCTCTCCCGCCGACAAACAACCTTCCGGGGGAGTTGAAGCGCGACCCCGCCGCGCACCTCGCCAGTCACGGTTCGTTCGACCTCTTTTTTCTCGCCGGGCGGGAGGTGCCGGAGACCCTGCAAGCCCTGGGGCGCGCCCGCGAGCACACCTTTCGCACCGCCGGACAGGGTACCGGGCAAGCGGTCGATCTGGCCCCCGAAGACACGCATTATCATCATTTGATTCTATGGGACCGCAAAGGCCAACAGCTCGCCGGGGCTTACCGGGTGGGGCTCGTTTCAGAGATTCTTGCCAAGAAAGGAGCCGGCGGTCTTTACCTCCACCACGTATTTCACCTGCGCCCGGCTCTCTTTCGCGCCATGGGGGAAACCCTTGAACTGAGCCGCTCCTTTGTCTTGCCCGCCTACCAACGGGAGAGTGACGCCCTCGCCGCTCTGTGGAAGGGGCTGGGCGCGGTCGCGACGGCCAGAAAGGCGAAGACGTTTTTTGGCTCCGTGACGATCTCCAACGCACACCATCCGGCCTCGCGTGCCATCCTTGTTGATCATCTCCGCCGAAATTATGGGGATGACCCGACTCTGTGCCGCCTCGTGCGGCCGCGTCGTCCCCTTATTCCGCCATCCCATTATCATTCCCTTTTCAGCGATGCCTATGCCGGCCAGCCGGTCGCAGCGTTGGCCCCCCTCATTGACGAGATCGAACAAGGCAAAAGGGGTATTCCGCCCCTTATCCGTTACTATTGCGGAATTGGGGCAAAGTTCCTCGGCTTTCACGTCGAGGCGGCTTTTCAAGATGCGCTCTACTGCCTCCTTCGGGTGGACATTCCCTCCATTCCACCGGCCTACCGGCGGCGGTTTATGCCGCGCGGGTGAAATCAGGCCCGCAATGGAAGGGTGTCGCGGAAAATCGCAAACAGGCGGAATATCGTATGGAATAACGAACCGGTGCCGACGTCAAAGGATAGGTCTACCTTTTAACCTCCAGAAACATTGTGACATGCAAAATTTGTTCCCCCGTTTTCCCCCCCTTCACAAAGCAAGTCGCCTCCTCACAAAGCGCATGCGCGTCGGGATTTCACTCCTTGCCTTGATCAATCCACTCTGCCTGTCGGGAGCGGACTACGCCCTTAAGAAGCACCGTATTGAATGGAGCGGCTCCATGCCCGCCTCCACCCTTCAATGAGAACTACCAAAACTCCGGCATCTTCGGCACGGCCAAGGACAAAATCATCAGGGATCTCGTGGTCCTCACGATCTCCCTCCACGTCGTTCGGCAAAATTGAAAAAGCTTTCCGCATGAAAATAAACACCCCACACGTCCATTCCTCAACGCGGCCAAGCTGCGCGGGCGGGTGCGGCGGGAACGGATTCTGTCCCGGAATGGCGCTCCTCCTATCCCTTGGATCGGCCTACGCCCTGCACCACTTCACCGGGTGGGGCTGGGCCGTCATCCCGGTCGTGGTCTTCGGCACCCTCGCGCTCGTCTTGGGCCTCCACAACTATTTGAATCCTTTTCGCCGGCGCGGTTGAGACCATGAACCCCGAAACCTTCACCCGCGTCGTCGATGAATGGCATGAGCCACTCTACCGCTTTGCCTTATCTCTCTGCCGCAATCCCGACGATGCCCTCGACCACACGCAAAACGCCTTCCACAAGCTCGCTGTGAAAGCGCACACCATCCGGGACAAAAGCAAAGTGAAGACGTGGCTTTTCAGCGTGCTCTATCGCGATTTCGCGGATCGCTACCGGCGGAACAAGCGGCACCCCTCCACCCCCCTCGACTGCCTTGCCGAGCAAGCAGAGGAGCCACCTGCCGAAGCCGGGCGCGCGGTCGATACCGACCGCCTCCTCGTCCTCCTCGCCGGAATGGAGGAGCCCTACCGGGCACCTCTTGTTCTCTTCTACATGCGTTCGTTTTCCTACAAGGAAATCGCCGAAACGCTGGACGTGCCCATCGGCACGGTCATGTCGCGACTGCGGCGGGCCAAAGACCAGCTTCGCTCCCGTTTCGAAAGCGACGAAGCCGAACCTGCAAACGGGGACGAAAACCCGGCCCTTCCCCCTCCCATTCCTTTCAAAAAGAGAGCCTGAAATGGACAACCCAACCGCCAAAGAAATCCTCAGTGCCTACCGCCCCCATGGTTCCGATGCCGCCGATGCAGCCTTTCAGGACGCCCTTCACCAGTGCGAAGACGATCCCGCGTTACGGGCCTGGTTTGCCTCCGAACGCGCTTTTGACGAGCGCATGAGCGCCGCTCTCGGAAAGGTCCGTGCCCCGGTTGAGGGTAAGCAAGCCATTCTCGCCACAAGCGTCTTTTCAAGTCGCACAAAGCGGTCCCGGCGATGGCACCTGTGGGGGCTCGGCCTTGCCGCCATCCTCCTCATCTCCCCGGCATGGCTCCTTCTCATGCCGTCCGGTTCACCCACTGGAGCCCCCCCTCATGCTGCGGCGATAGCAGTGCCGTCTCTCGCCGAGTTGGCCGAAAATGCCTTGCCCCTGGACTTCGAGGGGCGTGATACTACGGCCCTTCTTGCTTGGCTGGCCGGCCGCAAAGCCCCTCAGCCGTATCGATTGCCAGACGTCCTGGCTGCGGCCAATGCCGCCGGTTGCCGCGTCTTTGACTTCGGAGAAGCGGGGCAAGTCAGCCTCCTCTGTTTCGAAATCGACGGCAGCATCGTTCACTTCTTCATTTTTGACGAACGGAGCGGCCCCCGCTTTGCCGAGCCAGCGGATTCCTGGACTCAGCAAGGCGACTGGCACCTCCTCACCTTCGAAGACAAAGGCCGCCTAATGGCCTTCGCCACAACAACCACCCCCACCGACCTTGGCTTTCCTTTCTAGAAACCGCCCGCCCTGCCCCAACTCCGCCGCCCCGCCTTTACCCCCCGCCTCAAATACCTAGTCAATACACCGTTAGATGTCTCACCTGAGACAATTTTGCAGTTCCATTAAAATGTCTCAGGTGAGACATCTAATGTGTAGGAGTTTTGTTGGTTTCGCATACGGGAGGGGTTCCCGGTGGCGGAGGTGGGGAGGGGGGATCGATCCACCGGTCATCGCGATGCGGCGGGGGAGGATCGTTTAGTCGGCGTGCCGCTTTCGGGAGATGTGCAGTAAGCTCGTTTGGGGTGTTTTGCGGTGCCTTTGATCGGTATCTAAACCCAGTCTTTGAGATCGGCGACAAAGACACGTCGTGTGCCACCGATGAAGCCGTTGAAGGTCACGTATCGCCAGGATCGATCCCATGCCGGGTGGGGATCGACACGGAGGATGGGATCCGCGCAGTTTTGGCGGGTGTTTAGGCGCACGAGGACGGTTTCGCGGCCGGATTCCAGATCAATCCAGCGCAAAGGAATGGTGCCGTCGCCAAAGGCCATGGGTTCATCTGTGTAGGTGTCGGTGAGGATATGGGTGCCGTTTGCGTGAATGGTCGGGTGGCCCGATCCGGTGGTATGGGCGAGGATTTTGCGGAGGCCGGACCCGTCCGCATTCACTTGGGCAAAGCGCAAGGTATCGCGGTCGATGTTCAGATTCATGGAGATGCGCCGACCATCCGGAAACCAGGTGGCGTGGTGCCCGCCCTTCTCCCATTCCTCAGGTCCGACGGCGCAGTGCATTTCTTTGCCATCGAGGGTCATGGAAACCCACGCGAAGCGGACGGTGGGCATGGCGGTGGCAAAGAGGTTCCAGCGAGGCTCGGACGCGGAGGGGAACCACCGGAGACTGACCATGAGACGGTCGCCCTGAGGATTGAATTTGCTGTGGAATCCATAGATCTCGTACCGCTCCGGGTCGTCCAAGCGGAGGGGCGGGTTGGCTTTGGCGAGGATGTCGGCGAGGGAAGCGATAAGGTGCGTCTTGCCGGTGGCCGTATTGGTGAGGTAGAAGCCATCATCTTTCGCCGGCACACGATTCCACCGCATTTTTTCGAGCGGAACGCATACGCCGTATCCCGGTTGGGTGCGGCGCATGGTTGTCATGTTTGCGGATATGAGCCAGCGACCTTTGGGGGAGGCGTGATAGACCGTGCCCTCCATTTTCTGACGTTTTCCGCTGAGCGGATCTACCTTCCAGGCAAAGGGCATCCAGCTGACAGTATCGACATCGTTGAAGTAAAGCTCGTTGTCGGAACCGCCCCAATTGACATTGGCCCCCATCTGGGGCTCCCAACCGCAGGTCTCGCCCACAATGCGATTCTCGCCCGTTTGCAGGTCGATCACCCGCACGCGCCCGGTTTCGCCCGGTTCGGGTTGGCGGTCTTCGAAGGGCAACTGGAAGACCGCCAGATAGCGTCCCGAAGGACTGATGGGAGCGGTGTCAAAGAAGCGGTGAATGCACCCCGGAACATCCGGGGTGACGCACCAGACCGGGACTTTGGGATCAAAGTCTGTGTAACGGGGAAAGCACTTCATCGGTGCTCATCTCTCATCCTTTCCTCAAGATACGCGCCAAAAGCCCGCATTACATAGAGGTGCAGGAGGGCCTGCGTGAAGTTATAGAAATGCCATGGTAGGCGCGGTTGATAGGCGTGGATAGCTGTGATGATTTCCCGTCCGTTCATGACCTCGCGAAACTCAAACCGCCCGGGTGGCTCCGCCCGGGTATTCGCCAAAAAACCTCCCCGGATGTAATACACTTTGCGATCCGCTTCCGGCGTGAGATCTGAGGGGGAGAGCTGCAAGAGCGGAACCGACAGGGGAAAGAGGCGCAGGCAAAACCCGCCGTCGCTGCGTCGCTCGGCCTCAATGAGTGGTGCGAAAAAACGCGCCAGCCAGCGAAAATAGATCTCCGCCACATCCGCTGCGCGCAATCCGGGGGGCAAGGGAAGGCGCTGTACCGAGCGAACCCGGCGGGCCGTCCGGATCAGGCGGTTGTCCTCCGTCTGGGTGCGCTCGCGCGGGTTGGGTAAGAGGTGCCCCTGCCCGTCGAGTGAACGCTTCAAGGCAAGGGGGAAGGTCAAGGCGTCCGCCTCGATACGCGCCTGCAATGGATTGGGTTGCAGGTCGAGGTTGTGCCGGAGACTATCGACGAGGGGGTCGACCAGCGACATCGGCGCACCGCTGAAAATCCGTATCCAAATCTTCGATACACCCACCGAGCGAATCGGCAGGGTCACGAGATGTCGGCGCAGGCCCATGGTCTCAGCACCTTGGCGAATCATCTTCTCATATGTGAGGGGATCGGGGCCGCCCAAATCATAAACACCCCCTGCCAGCCCCGGATCTTCGAGGACATGGCGCGCCGCGCGGATAAGATCCTCAATGGACAAACACCTTGTCCGCGAGCGCACCCAACCGGGCAAAACCATCAATGGCAGGCGGTGGATCAGGTTAACGAGCATACGCAGGGAACTCCCCCCGGGCCCCACGATGACTCCCGCCCGCAACACCGTGACGGTCGCGCCCCGCGCGCCCAAAGCCTCCTCCACCTCCAGGCGACTGCGCAGGTGCGGCGAAAGTGATGCGCGCGGCCCCGATGGAATCAGGCCACCGAGAAAAATAATCTCCTCGACCCCGCCCGCCGCCGCTGCCCGTGCAAAATTATCCGCGAGGAGGAGGTCCAAATCTTCGAAGCGACTTTGGTTCAAGCGAGCCGAAGGCAACATTGAGTGAACCAGATAGATCGCCCGTCGCCCGGCTCCCGCCAGCGCCTTTTCCATTTGCGGCAAAGAGAACATGTCTGCCAGCACCCAGTCCGTGTTCCATTCTGTGAGACCCGCTTGAGCCAGAGACTGGGAACGCGTAATCGCCCGAAAGTGGAAGCTTCCGGCCAGGGCGCGCCGCAGATTCGACCCTACAAAACCGGAAGCTCCGGCAATGATCAAGGTTTCACCGGATTCGCGCTTCACGCCGTCCTTTCCGGGCCGTGGGCCTCCATTACACACAAAATAAAGGCCAGGCCCGGAGCCCAGATAAAGACATAGAAAGCACCATCCCGGAACCCCTGAAAAGCCAGCGAAGCAAAGGAGCGGTCAAACGAGAAGACCAGCGCGGCCAAACTGAACAAAGCGCACCCGATCATCCCGCCTGCCAGACTGAGTCCGGCAACCATGCCGACCCATCGGCACATCCACCAAGTCGCGCGGCTCCACGCCCAGAGAAGAGCGCGCCCCTCCCATCTTCGCCAGAGGCCCACCGCCAACGACACCACAAAAAACGCCCCGAGAAAAATGGGCAGCCCGACCCGCGCAATCGTCCCCCAGCGCCCCTCCGGGAAACCCGGAACGGTCCATCCGGCCACCGTCGCCAGGGCGAAAAAAAACAACAGCCCGCCTCCCGCCAGGGAGAGCGTTTTCGGCAAAATGCGTGGCATCAGACCCTCCTTTCCCGACGACGGGCCTCCCGGCGATAAATCCGGGCGACACTGGCCGCCACCTCGTTCAGTGAACGCCCCTCGGTTGATACCCCGATGCCCGTCTGCAGATACACGGGCTCCCGCTCAGCGAGCAGGGTGCGCACTCGCTTTTCCGGATCCTCCGCCTGCAAAAGCGGTCGTTTATCGTTGCCCAGGGTGCGGGAAAGAATCGTTTCCACACTGGCAAACAAGCACACCACGACCCCTTTTTCGAGCAAGCGTTCCCGCATTCCCGGCTGCAGGGGGAGCCCGCCCCCGCAAGAGACCACCAATCCACTCCCAGCGTGCCCCTCTTCAATAAAGGCCCGTTCTCTCTCGCGAAAATGGGCCTCTCCAAACTGCGCAAACATCTCTGAAATGGTGATCCCCGCCGCCCGCTCGATGGCGTGATCGGAATCGACAAACTCCATGCCGAGCACCCGCGCCACCCCCCGGCCCACAGCCGATTTCCCCACCCCCATGAAGCCGATGAGGTAAAGGTTCGGCCCGTTCGATTTGGCAAGCATAGACATCCCACAGAAACTGATCATTCCCGCTCCGGAAGCAAACAGGAAGTCACTTCGCTGGAGCCGTTGAAAGCACGGGGATTTTTGCTATACTCCAAGGTCGGGCAGTGCTTGGATTCCCGGCACCGCTATATGAACTATTGACAAACAATCTTCGGTATCAAACCTAACTTACCATGGAAATCATTGCCTATCTGAAACCGACATGTGGCTGGAGCAACGGAGTGCGCGCGATCATGCGCAAATATCAGCTCCCCTACACGGATCGTGACATCATCAACGATCCGCGAAACTACGAGGAAATGGTGCGCAAATCCGGCCAACCGCTCTCTCCCTGCGTGGAGATCGACGGGGTCATGCTGGCCGATGTGAGCGGCGAGGAGGTGGAGAACTACCTTCTGTCCAATCATCTCGTGCAACCCAACGCGGAAGATCCCGGCGTGCCCACAAACGCGGCCTGCACCGATGAAGAGCACGCGCGCATGCGCTCGCAAACAATCCGCTTTTTTTGACCTCCGCCGCCTGGCGCGGGGAGTGCTGCTTTCCATGACGGTCGGATCCCCGACCTTTCTCTTTCTAAATTTCCATGCCGTCCGGGTGTGAGTGGGATTGCCCCTGCTCCCATCCAATACCGTTTATGCCTTCCAAATCATCCGATTCCGCGCCCAAAATTTATCCGCCTGCCCAAGGACTCTATGACCCTGCCAACGAGCATGATGCCTGCGGCGTGGGCTTCATTGCCAACCTGCACGGAAAAGCGTCTTACGAGATACTCGATGCCGCCATCACGGGCCTGAAAAACCTCGCCCACCGGGGCGCGATCGACGCGGACGCCGTCACCGGTGACGGGGCGGGCGTGCTCACGCAGTTGCCCTACGAGCTGCTTCTGGGTTTTCTGGAAAGCCATAACATCCGCGTGCGCCGCCGGGAAGATCTGGCTGTGGGAATGCTTTTTCTCCCGCGCACCTCAAAAAAACGGCATCAGCGCGCCCGCGCCCTCGTGGAGGACTGCATCGCCGCTTCGCAAGGAATCAAGTTGCTCGCCTGGCGGCAGGTTCCGGTGGACAACTCGTGTCTCGGTCGAAAGGCCGAAACCACCCGCCCGGAAATTGAGCAAATTCTTCTTCTGCGCACGGACAATTGTTCGGGCGACGAATACGAGCGCCGGCTCCTTCTTCTGCAAAAGCTCCTCTCCCGCCGCATGAAGGCCGAGAAGCTCGAAGAACTCTACGTCGTCAGCCTCTCTTCCCGCACGATCACCTACAAGGGCCTCCTCAATGCCCCGCAGGTGCGGCGTTTCTACCTCGATCTGCGTTCGCCGAAGTTCAAGACGGCCTTCGCCATTTTCCACCAGCGCTTCGCCACCAATACCTTTCCCGACTGGGTAAAGGCGCAGCCTTTCCGGATGCTCGCGCACAATGGCGAAATCAATACCATCCGGGGCAACCGCAACAACATGCGCGCGAGGGAGTATTCAACGGATCACGGTGTGTGGGGCGACCGCTTCAAGGATCTGGCGCCCATGGTGCCGGAGGATATGTCCGACAGCGCCAGCTTCGATAATTGCCTGCAGCTCATGACGGTGGGTGGTCGCCCCGTCATTCACGGGGTCTCTATTATGATGCCGGCGGCATGGGAGGAGAATGAGGAAATGCCCGCCAAGCTGCGCGACTATTACAAATACCACGCCGCCATGATGGAGCCGTGGGACGGGCCCGCCGCAATCGTCTTCAGCGATGGCCGCTATGTGGGAGCTTCGCTCGACCGCAACGGCCTGCGCCCGGCGCGCTTCAAAGTCTTTGAAGACGGCACCGTGATTCTTGCCTCAGAGACCGGCCTCATCCCCAAGTGGTCGAGCAATGTCGTGCGGGCGGGGCGCCTCGGTCCGGGCAAAATGATGGCCGTGGACCTCGTGGAGCGCCGCATCGTGGAGGATGCCGAACTCATGGATGAGTTGGCCGGGGCCGCCGATTACACCGGTTGGTGCGCCAAGCACATTCACAACATTGCCGAGCTCACAGTGGGCAGTGAAAATTACGACTGCCCCCAGGTCGCTCCCGACCGGATCACCCACCTGCGGGTGGCTTTCGGCTACGATCTGGACGAGGAAAATGTGATCCTCAAGCCCATGCTGGAACAGGGCAAGGAGCCCATCGGGAGCATGGGGGACGATACCCCCCTGGCCATTCTCTCCCGGCGCAAGCGCCTCATCTACACCTATTTCAAGCAGCTCTTCGCCCAAGTCACGAATCCGGCCATCGACTCTCTGCGGGAGCGCTCGGTCATGTCGATCAAGGCCACCCTTGGGGGCCGCCTCGGTCTCTTCGACGACATGGTGCGCAAACACCACTTTGTCGGACTGGAATCACCCGTGCTCTTTGATTTCGAGTTCGAGAAACTCCCCGGCCTGCCCTTCCTCAAGGATCGCATCCTTACGCTTGAGGCCACCTTTCCCGTATCCAAGGGTCCGGAGGGCTTGGAGGCGGGGCTCCAGCGCCTGCGGGCGGAACTCGGCAGCGCCCTTGCGAAAAAGGAATACCGCCTCGTTGTCATTTCCGACCAAGGGGTCGATGGCTTCAACGCGCCCATTCCCATGCTTCTCGCCGTCGGGGCCGTGCATAGCGAACTGGTGCGCCTCGGCAAACGCTTTGAGTGCGACATTGTCTGCGCCTCGGGCGAAGTGCGCGATGTGCACCAGATGGCCTGTATTCTGGGCTTTGGCGCGAATGCCATTTACCCCTACCTCGCCCTCGATGTGGCGCGCAAAATCGTGGCGGAGGAAAACAAGGCGCGCGCCGGGAAGAGCGAGCCGCTTCTCGACCTGCCCAAAGCCATGCAAAACTACCGCAAGGCGATTGACGGGGGCATCCTCAAGATCATGTCGAAGATGGGCATCAGCACCCTCTTCAGCTACCAGGGCGCACGCATTTTTGAGGCCATCGGCATCGCGCAGGAAGTCATCGACGATTGCTTCGCCGGCACGGCCTGCCCCATCGGCGGCATTGGCTATGAAATGATCGCGTGCGAGGTCCTCGCCCGGCACGCCGACGCCTTTCCCTCCGAGGGCGAAGCGGAACTCTGGAATGAGGGCTATCTGCTCCCGAGCAAAAAGGGCGGCGAGTTCCATGCCTGGAGTTCCCGCGTGGTCTCCGGGATGAATAATTTCGTGCGCAAAGAGGGCGACTTTTCCGCCTTTTCCGCCTACCGCGAAGCCAGCGACAGCCACGTGCCCGTGGCGCTGAAAGACCTGCTTCGTTTGCGCCTCCAACGCACCGCCCTCCCCCTCTCCGAAGTTGAACCGGTGGAGGAAATCCGCCGCCGCTTCACCACCGCCGGCATGTCCCTCGGTGCGCTTTCCCCGGAAATGCACGAAACCCTCGCCATCGCCATGAATCGCATCGGGGGCAAATCCAACTCGGGCGAAGGCGGCGAAGATCCCGTGCGCTACCGCCCCTATGAAAACGGCGACCTCGCCAACAGCGCGATCAAGCAAGTCGCCAGCGGTCGCTTTGGCGTAACGGCGGAATACCTCGCCAATGCCAAGGAGATCGAGATCAAGGTCGCCCAGGGTGCCAAGCCCGGCGAAGGCGGCCAGCTCATGGGCCTCAAGGTGAGCCCGCTCATCGCCCGCCTGCGCTTCAGCGTGCCCGGCGTGACCCTCATCTCCCCCCCGCCCCACCACGATATTTATTCCATTGAGGACCTCGCCCAGCTGATTTTCGACCTCAAGGAAGTGAACCCGCGCGCCAAGGTCTGCGTGAAGCTCGTCTCCAGCTCCGGAGTGGGCACCATTGCCGCCGGGGTGGCCAAGGCCTACGCCGATGTCATCCTCATCTCGGGGCACGACGGGGGCACGGGGGCCTCGCCCTTTTCCTCCATCAAGCACGCCGGTTCCGCCTGGGAGATCGGGCTCTCCGAGGCCCATCAGGTGCTTATGCTCAATGACCTCCGCTCGCGCGTGACCCTCCGCACCGACGGCGGCATGAAGACGGGGCGCGATATCGTCATCGCCACCCTCCTGGGGGCCGAGGAATATAACTTTGGCACGGCGGCGCTCATTGCCGGTGGCTGCGCCATGTTCCGCGTGTGCCATCTCAACACCTGCCCAGTCGGGGTGGCCACCCAGCGCGAGGACCTCCGCGCGAAGTTCCGCGGCAAACCGGAAAACATCATCAACTACTTCAATGCCGTGGCCGAAGATGTGCGCATCCTCATGGCCAAACTCGGCTTCCGCTCAATCGATGAAATGGTGGGGCGTGTCGACTACCTCGAACCCCTCGACGATCCCCGAAATCCAAAAACCAAATACATCGATTTCGGGAAAATGCTCCACACAGTCGACCCGACCTGGGAGCAGAGCCGCATCCACACCCGCGCCCGCAACGACCGCTTTGGCAACGAGGGTTCCCTCGACGACACGATTCTTCAGGAAGCCAAGGAAACCATCACCCACAAGGAGCCGGTGTTCCGCTTCCGTCACCGTGTCTTCAACACAAACCGGAATATCGGCACACGCATCTCCGGCGAGATCGCCTACCTGCACGGAAACAAGGGCCTGCCCCCCGGCACGATGCACATCGAGCTGAACGGCAGTTCCGGCCAAGGCCTCGGCACCTTTCTCGTCCAAGGCATCCGTCTCCACCTCATCGGCGATACCAACGACTACGTGGGCAAGGGCATGAACGGCGGTGAAATTGTGGTGCATCCAAAAGAAGGCACGACCTACGCCTGGCACGAAAACACCATCATGGGCAACACCTGCCTCTACGGAGCCACCGGCGGTTTCCTCTTCGGGGCCGGGCAGGCGGGCGAGCGCTTCGCCGTGCGCAACTCCGGAGCCACCGCCGTCATTGAGGGCGTGGGGGACCACGGATGCGAATACATGACCGGCGGCACCGTCGTTTGTCTTGGTGAAACCGGGCGCAATTTCGGTGCGGGCATGAGCGGCGGCGTGGCCTTTGTCTACGATCCGGAAGACCGCCTCCCGCTCCGCTTCAACCCCGAAATGGTCGCCCTCCAGCGCCTCGACGACAACACCGAGATCCGCTCCCTGCGCAAACTTATCGAGCTGCACCTCAAGCTCACCGGGAGCCCCCGCGCCCGCGAGATCCTCGAAGATTGGGATACGGCCCTCTGCCACTTCCAGCGGGTCACGCCCCACACCGCTCCCGAAGTCGAGCGTCCCGTCTTCGCCTTCAACAAATCGATGGAGGAAATCGCCTCTTGATCGCCTGCGGGCTTGAAGTCCTCACGCCCGGCAAACCAACCTGATTTTTTCAAACCCATGTCCGCACCCAACAACCTTCCCGAGAACGCGCCCTTCGGCCACGAGCAGAAGATCGCCCTCAATGCGCTTCTGCCCAGCCTCCAACCACAGCAGGCCGCCTGGCTGAGCGGTTACTTCGCCCACCTCGCGCAAATGGCGGGCGGAGCCGTTGCCGCCGCCCCGGCCCGCGCCGCCGCCCCCGCCGCCCCAACGGTGCCCCTCACCATCCTCTTCGGGTCGGAATCGGGCAACGCCGAGGGCTGCGCCCAGCAAGTGGACAAGGCCGCCAAAGCAGCCGGTTTCCGCTCCACCGTCTACGACATGGGCGACTATCCCATGGAGAAGCTGGCCTCGGAAAAGAATGTCCTCATCGTCGTCTCCACCTGGGGCGAAGGCGATCCGCCCGAGCGCGCCACCGCCTTCCACGAGTTCGTTCACAGCGATGGCGCGCCCAAGCTTGAAGGCGTCAATTTCTCCGTCTGCGCTCTCGGGGATACGAGCTACCCCGACTTCTGCGAGTGCGGAATCCAGTTCGACAAACGCTTCGCCGAACTCGGGGCCAACCGCATCCACGATCGCGTCGATTGCGACCTCGACTTTGAGGAACCCTTCCAGAAGTGGCTCGATGCCGTGATGCCCAGGATGGTCGAAGTGGCAGGCGTGAAGGAAGCCGTGGCGGCCGCAGCTTCCGGCGGAGGCGTTGCGCTCGCCGAGCCGCCCGCCGGTTTCGACGGGGGTTTTGCCGTGCCCGCCTTCGCTCCGCCCGTGGTCGAGGAGGCTTATTCCAAGAAGCGCCCCTTCCCGGCTCTCGTGAAGGAGGCCTTCGTCCTCAACGACAGCGCCTCGGCCAAAGAGACCCTCCACGTCGAACTCGACCTCGCCGGTTCGGGACTGGTTTACGAGCCCGGCGACGCCCTCGGTCTCGTCCCCACCAACTGCCCCGAAGTCGTGGACGACATGCTCCGTCTCGCCGGTTTCCGGGGCGACGAGATCAAGGAAGTGGAAGGCGACTTCTTCTCCCTGCACGAACTTCTGCGCGATGAATACGACGTCACCTCGCTCAATCGCAGCGTTATGGCAAAGTATGTCCCGATCGCCAAAAACAAGCGCCTCGAAAACCTCCTCAAAGAGGAAAGCAAAAGCGAACTCGATACCTACCTCCACGGGCGCGAGATCCGCGATCTCTTCCTGGACTTTCCCCCTGCCGAGCCCCTCACGGTGGATCAGCTCATCAACCTCCTGCGCAAGATCCCCCCGCGCCTCTACTCCATCGCCTCCAGTCTGCGCGCGCACCCCGACGAGGTCCACCTCTGCGTCGCCGTCGTGCGCTACCACACGCACGGAAAGGACCGCAAAGGCGTCGCCTCCACCCTCCTCAACGATCGCCTCAAAGTCGGCGACAAGGCCAAGGTCTACGTCCACACCAACAAAAACTTCCGCCTGCCGGAAGACCCCGCGACGCCCGTCATCATGATCGGTCCCGGCACCGGTGTGGCCCCCTTCCGCGCCTTCCTCGAAGAGCGCTCCGCCCTCAGCGCGCCCGGCAAGAACTGGCTCTTCTTCGGCGACCAGCGCTTCCAATTCGACTTCCTTTACCAGACCGAGTGGCAGGACTACCTCAAGTCCGGCACGCTCACCCGCATGGACGTGGCCTTTTCCCGCGACACCGACAAGAAGGTCTACGTGCAGCACCGCATGAAGGAGCAGGCCAAGGATCTCTATGCCTGGCTAGAAGAAGGCGCCTACTTCTACGTCTGCGGCGACGCCTCCCGCATGGCCAAGGATGTCCACACCGCCCTCATCGAAGTCATCGCCGAACAAGGCAGCCGCTCCACCGAGGAAGCCGAAGCCTACGTCAAGCAACTCCAAAAAGACCGCCGCTACCAGCGTGATGTTTATTGAGTGCCGTCTTGCCTCACTGCGCTGCGGATTTCAGGCTCATCTGAGCAAGACGGACTCGAACAGGCGCGCCTGCCGGACGGGATCGAACTCTTTCGCAGCATAGATTCTACCGGCCTCACCAAATTCCCTGCGCATTTCAGGTGTTCCCGCAAAGGTCGATAGGGCGTTGATGAAGCCGGGGTCGTCTGACCTGTCCAAAATCACGCAGCTTTGCCCGGGTTGGCCGCACTCTTTGACTCCGGCGCAGTCAAAGGCCACAAAGGGCAATCCGCTGGCCTGCGCCTCAACCAGAAAGTTGGGCAGAGCGTCTTCGCGGGAGGCCGAAACAGCCACATCCGCCGCCGCATAGAAGGGCAATGGATCCGCCCGGTATCCGGAAAACCGCACCGCATCCCGAAGTCCCAGTCGGCGGGCCACGCGCTCACACCGCGCCCGCATGGGCCCCTCGCCGACTAGCCACAAAACCATCGGTGGAGCGACGCAGGATCGGCGCGCCTCGGAGAAGAGATGCAACAGGTCGATTTGCCGTTTCCCCCGGCGGAACCCCGCGACGCTGAGAAATACACACGCATTCGGATCGACCCCAAACTCCCTCCGGAGGTGGCGGCCGTCGCCCGTTTCCGGGGCCTCGCCGTTTGCCCGGATACCTTCGAGAGCCAGCGCATTCCTGACCACTTCCACTTGCTCCGGTGGAAAGCCTTCGGAGAGCAGGCGGGCCTTCCACCAATAAGAGTTCACGATGATACGACGGACGTGCCGTAGGGACCAACGGTGCAGCGGAAAAAGTTGCTTTCCCGTACGCACACTGCCCACCACGCATACACCGGGGAACGCCCGCTGCAAAATGCCCGCGTAACAGTTGGCAGTCCTTCCCATGGCGAGAATGGTATCGGGTTGCCAGGCGCGCACCGTGCGGAATAAGCCGGGTGCAAGCAAGGGCAGGCCATAGGAGCGTTGTTGCAAGCTCAGGACCTGGTGCCCGGCTTCGCAAAGTTGGTCCCATAGCTCCCCGCCCGGCTCGGTGACGAGAACACCGACCGTGTGCCCGGCGTTTTGCAACCAGCGGGCGAGAAATAGTGTCTGCCGTTCAGTTCCTCCTATGCGCAGGCGGTCCTGGAATAGAAGAATCCGGCGTTTGGCAGAACTGACCGTCACAAAAAACTCCTGTTCGCCCGTTGGGGCCTCAAAGCACATCGAGCGGCGGGTTCGCTCCCCCACCGGCTGATGATTCCGTGTGCGAATACCGGGGAAAACGCTGGGGTTTTGATCGACATCAGGAAGACGAGCAGGGAATCATCCCTCTGAATCGCAACACTTCGGTTTCGTAAAACATTCCCCCCATTTCATGAATGCCGCCGGTCATGGCACAAGATAATTTCCCTGAAGCGCAACGGCCGTATGACCGCATCCTCATGGTCACGCACGAGTTTGCCCCCACCCCGGGCGGCATTGCCACCTATTGCGAAGAGACGGCGCTCGCAGCGGCCCGGGCCGGATGGACCGTTGATATTGCCGCCCCCCGGAATGCCCTTCCGGCGCGGGATGCCCCCTACGGTCTCTATCGCCTCCCGGTCAATGGCACGCAGGGATGGTTCGACCGCCTTCGCTTGGGAGCGGCCCTTCGCCGCCTGCCGATCCCATGGGAGTCCACCCTCCTCTACTTACCGGAACCCGCTCCTCTGCGGCTCTACATGTACGCGCGTTGGCTGAAGCTCCCCCGACCGGCGGCCCTCGTCCTCACTCTTCACGGCTCTGAAATCCGCCTTTTGGGCGATCGTTTTCACCGTCGCCAGAACTTTGGCCGGCTCTGCGCAAGTGCCGACCGCATCGGTGTGGTTTCGGATTTTGTGCGACAGGAACTGCTGCGGCGTTACCCCGGCCTCGCTCCGAAACTGGTCCACGTGCCCGGTGCCGTGCGCTCTGATCTCCAACAATTGGCCAGGCAAAGACCCCCGGTCCCCAAGATCAAAAAAGATGGACGGCCCTTTGATCTGCTTTCTGTGGCCCGTATTCACCCGCGCAAGGGGCTCGATCTTGCCATCAAGGCGCTGGCCCGTCTGCCGGACGATCTCAAGAGACAGATCCACTACCGCGTGGTCGGTCCGTTAAAGCGAAAAGGCCATGCACAATCCCTTCACCAGGCCGCCGAACGTGCGGGTTTGTCACTCACGTTTATGGGCACCGTGAGCCTCCCGGAACTTGGACGCCTCTACGCCGAAGCAGACCTTCTTCTTTTTCCAAGCCGCGAACTGCCCAAAAGTGTGGAGGGGTTGGGCTTAACGATTCTTGAAGCCGCCGCCTTTGGTCTGCCCGCCATCGCCACGGCTACCGGCGGGACACGCGAAACAATCCGGGATGGGCATACAGGCCGCCTCATCAAACCGGGTGACCCGGCTGCTTTTGCGGCCGCTGTTGCCGAACTTTTGCAAAACAGATCGATCCGGAACCGCCTGGCCAACAAAGCCCCGGAACACGCCGCATCTTTTTCCTGGGATGCCAACTCCGCCCGGCTGTTCGCGCATTCCCATCCCGGCTGAGCCCGGATGAGCTTTACCTGCCTTCTTCGGAATTCCCGCCAAGCCGCCCTCCCCGCAGGCGCAACCCCTCGGGCGCATACATTTCGCGATTGGAAGCCTGAAACTCGGCCTTGAGCCGCACGCGAAAGTCGACAAGATCCACCAGCGACCATTCAGCAAATTCCCAAACTTCCCCTCGCCGCCCCCGGTGAGCGATGCCCATGATCAGGTGAGCCGCGTCATCAAGGATCTTATTTGTCTCGACCCGCGGCTCGAAATAGAAAGTACGGAAGCCGCTGCGTTCACTGCCCTCCCGGTAGACCTTCGGATCCAAATAGTAGACGCGACCGGAGGCGTCGTGGACAATCCGTATGTCTGGATAACCCGAGCGCTGCACATGCCCACGCGCGTTCAATGGCCAAGTGCTGGAGAAGCCGCTTTGCCTGCCGATGGCGTCGAAGACCAAGTCTTCAATGACTCCACTCACTTCGTTGATCCGGCCCACCGCGTGAACCGGATGGTCCTCCCTTCGGATATCCGCAAAGACAACATCGAAGGCCTCGGAAAGACCCGCCATCACCTCGGCATCAACCGGATCCTCTGGATCAAATCTTCTGACCTCCCTCCCCGTGGCCGCTTTCACGACATCGGCAAAGCGAACATTGGCCAGCACCCGGTCATCCGTGTCCAGCAACCAACCGATGAATTCTTCCAGCTTCTCCCGCTGCGCATCGCTTCCATCCCCGCCGCCGCCATCCTCGCCGCCGAGTACGGGTGCGCCCATCAAGAGCACCAGCACACCCGCGAAAAGCCCGCTCTGCCGGAGCAGACCACGGAGAATTTTTAATTTCTGACACATGCTGCCAAGGATTGGCCCCACCATCCGCCCCTGACAAGAAAAAGGCGGCCCGGAAAAGATCCGGACCGCCCTGAAAAGAGAGCAGAGAGCGAAACCGCCTGGGTCAGCTCTTTTGATAAATATGAACGTCGCGCTGAGGGAAGGGAATGGTGATGCCCTCGGCGTCGAAGCGCTTCTTCATTTGGAGATTCAGATCGAAGAAAACGCCCCAGTAGTCTTCTTTCTTCACCCATGGACGGCACACAAGGTCGATGCTGCTGTCGCCGTGAGCCAGCACCCCAATGGTGGGTTCAGGCTCGGGGAGAATGCGGCTGTCCTGAGCCAGCACGTCCTTCATAATGGCGATCACCTTATCGAGGTCATCCTCATAGCTCACACCGTAAGTGAGGTCGACACGGCGGGTCGGCTTTTCGGAGAAGTTCGTGATGGTGCCTCCCATAACGGCGGAGTTTGGCACGATGATCTTCTTGTTGTCCGGTGTTCTCATCTCCGTGGTGAGGATGCCGATCTCTTCAACGATGCCCATGGCACCTCCGGCCTCGACAAAATCCGTCACCTTAAAGGGACGGAAGAGAATAATAAGCACGCCGGAGGCGAAGTTGGAGAGCGATCCGGAAAGAGCAAAACCAACAGCCAAACCGGCGGCACCGAGGACAGCCACAAAGGATGTTGTGGGAATACCCAATTGACCGATAGCCGCGATGACCACCGCGATCAGGAGGGCATAGTAAGCAAGGCTGGAAAGGAAACCCACCAGGACGGGATCCACATTGCGTGCCTCCATGGTGCGGCGCATAGTGGAACGGATCTTGAGGGCGATCCACTTACCGGCAATGAAGATGACAGCAGCGAGGACAATCTGAAGGATGACGCTGGGAGCCCTTTCAATGGCCACCTCCACCTGTTGCTCCACCCAAGTTAAATCGATAACTTCTTCGTTATTCATGATCGTGTGAGATTAATCGTGTTGTGTGCAGTTGCAGAAAGAGCAGGGCTTATTGCCACAGGAGGAGCAGGCGCAGGTAGTAGGTGGTGTCCATGCTTTTGCGGCCAGGCTCCGGATCGCTGTTGTAACGGTTGTTCAGACCGAAGCGAAGACGCCAGCGGTCGGATAAGCCGAGCGGGATATCCACCCCGGAATCGTGAATGAAGAGGTAGGTCCCGAAGTCGTCAAAACTCGGCAGGTAGGTCAGCTCTGTGCTAACCTCTCCCCAATCAGCGAACTTCCAGTAGTGAGAGGCCCCCAGTTCCAGACCGGCAAAGTTGTCGCTCGTGTCCGACGAATAGCTCTCATGGCGGAAGCTCAAACCAGCCCGGGTCTCGAGGCGCTGCCGCGGCTGATTGATCCAGCGGTAGGTCAGACCGGCCGCACTGGTGGAGCGCAGGTCAATGCCCTCCGGCTCATTGTATTCCAGCTCCTGGCGAACATACCAACCGAGATTGCCGCTGAAGAAGTTGGTGAAAGACATCCCCCCGATCACCTGGTGGTCCGTCTGCACATTGCTGTCTTCCGCATAGGCATACGTAGCATAGAAATCCAGACGGTCATTCGGCCCCTCAAGGCGGGCGTTGAAGGATAAGGACGTGGCCAAACGGTCCGTGTTGCCGGAACGACCGCTGATATCCACACCCGCACGATAGGTCCAACGGCGTAACTGGGCCGCCAAATCGGCCTCACGCGCGACCGCTTCGGGATCGCGCTCGCCGGGAGCCCAGCTCGCCTGCACGGCCGAGGTGGACGTGCGCACCGGACCACCCGCCGTCGCCACTTCCAGGCTGCCATCCGCGAGCCGGTTCACCGGCCCCACGAGCACATCGCCCGTTTCCACCCGGAGCGAGACCGCTCCGTCAGTGGAAAAGGAGCTGACTTGTGTCAGATCAATGACGATCTTTCCCGCGTAGCTGGTATCGAGGGTTAATTGCCCATCGGTGATTTTCACGATCCGCCCAGTCAAGCGGGCTCCGTCAGTCGTTTCCACAACATCCGCCTGAACCGGCATCCAAAGAGCCGCCATTCCCGCGAACAAGGAAAAGAGTTTTTTTGCAGTTTGTTTCTTTAGCATGAAAAAGGTGAGTCTGTTGAATAAAAAAAAACCGGCTTCAGAAAACGGTTTTTTCAGCCTAGCGAAGAGAAGCACTTCTCATCCTCATGACAACCCGAAAAACGATGATGACCGACAAACGGGTGTGCAGCCTGTACAGCGGTGCCCAAGGTTGGGGTCCCGCCTTCAGGCGGTCCCGGCACGGCGGGCGGGCGAGGGCGACGGGCAGCGGGACCGCGTGAACGCGGAACTCCAACCTGTACAGCCGAGCCCAAGGTTGGA
>JAFIGE010000021.1 GCA_020831585.1 Opitutales bacterium
CCCTAACCGGGGGGGGCAATTACCCCCGCCCCCGAACAATTTTTTGCCACGGTTGTCGCCCGGGGGGGGGGGGGGGTTGCCGGGGGGGGGGGGGGGGGGGGCGGCAGGGCGCGGCCTACACGTCGATCACATCGTCCCCTTTGTCCAGTGGACGCCGCCGGGGATGGGGGCCGCGCGGAGGACGATTCACGTGTACACGAACGTTTCCCCGTGCCCCTTGTCCGAGGAGGGTGTTCACAAGAACCGAGGTGAGGGCGATGAGAAAGGCTCCCCAAAGCGCCCACCAGAAGCTCTCCACGTAAAAGCCGCCGACGAGCCAACCAGTCAGGTAGAGAAGGAGGGCATTGATCAACAGGATGCCCAGGCCGAATGTCAGAACGACAAAGGGCAGGGCAAAGAGAATGAGCAGCGGGCGCAAAAGGGCATTCAGCAGGCTCAGGACGATGGCGACCACGGCCAAGGTCCAGCCGCTCTCATAGTGGATGCCCGAGGAGACGGCTGCGGCAAAGACTACCCCGAGCGCAATGAGCGCCCAGCTCTTCAAAAGCCGCCCGAGGCGAAACGGTTCGGTGGAAGGTGTGTTCATCCCTCTCCGTCCTCATCGTCACCGCCTTCGTCCGCAATCGGCTGAGAGAAACGCGTGCGGGGGATGAGATCGCGTTCGCCATCTTCGTTGGGCTCACCGACGAAGAGAGTGACCCAGTAGTTAAAGGGCACGGGAATGCGGCGCGGGCTCGTGGCGAAGTCGCCCTCTCCGCTCGGCAGGAGGAGAATACGCATGGTTCGTGAGGAGCGGGGTATCTCCTCTGTGGCAAGTATAACGCGATGAAACATGGGGGGCAGGGCAATGACCTCCCGCGTCTCGTCCATGGCGTAGAGCCGGAACTGTTGATCGACAATGCGAAGGTTGAGGAGCGTTCCGTCCGGCCCCCGGAGGTCGAGCCCGGTCCCGTCCAAAACATCGCCCTCACGGTGCGCAAACACAGTCACAGCTATCAGCAAAAAAGCTGCCGGAAAAGTGAGGATACGGGACCAGTTCATAAAGGGAATCTAGCGCATCGTGCCCTCCCGACAATCGCAAAAGCGAAAAAGCGCCGAACCGCTTCCGCCGGCCCTTATCAAAATCTGGGTGGACAGGGAAGGGGGGCGGGAACAGCGTGCTTGCTCATGGAAAGCGCTAGCGCACAATCCTTGGTAGGCGTGATCATGGGCAGCCGGTCTGACTGGGCGACCATGCGCCATGCCGTCGGCATTCTCGAAGAGCTGGGAATTCCGGCGGAGAGGTGCATTGTCAGTGCCCACCGCACGCCGGATCGCCTTGTCTCCTATGCCCGCACCGCAAAAGAGCGCGGCATCCAAGTCATTATTGCGGGAGCGGGCGGTGCCGCCCACCTTCCCGGCATGGTGGCGGCGATGACGCCGTTGCCCGTGCTGGGTGTTCCCGTGAAGTCGCGCACCTTGCAAGGAGTCGATTCGCTCCTCTCGATTGTGCAAATGCCCGCCGGGATACCGGTGCTCACGCTCGCCATCGGCGAAGCTGGTGCGCGCAACGCGGCCCTCGGCGCGGCGGCGATCCTTGCTTTGGGGGATGCTTCCCTGGCAGAGCGGTTGGAGGCCTATCGCGCCCGGCAGACGGCGACCGTTGAAGCCATGGAGCTGCCCGGCACCGAAGAGGATTGAGGAGAGGCCATGGAGCGCGCACGCAAGATTTTGCCCGGTGGTTGCATTGGGATGTTGGGGGGAGGTCAGCTGGGGCGCATGTCCCTCCTCGCCGGAAGGCGGCTGGGTTATCGTTTCCGCGTCTACGATCCGCAGCCCAGCGGACCGGCGGCAGTTGTCGCGGAGAGCGAGGTGAATGGCCGCTTCGACGATCTGGATCGGCTGCATCGGTTTGGGGAGGGACTCGATGTGGCTACGCTTGAGTTTGAAAACGTTTCCGAGGAGGCGGTGCGGGCGGTGGAGCGATCGGCTCCGGTCCATCCCTCTGCCCAAGTGCTTGCCATTTGCCAGAACCGCGCGCGGGAAAAAGCTTTTCTGCGCGCGCACGGCTTTCCCTGCGCCCCCTTCGCTGTGGTCGCCTCCGAGGGGGAGCTGCGTGCGGCCGTTTTGGAAATCGGCTTTCCCTGCGTGGTGAAAACGGCGGCTTTCGGCTACGATGGCAAAGGACAGCGCAAGCTTTCCGGCGAAGCGGAGATCGGGGCCGCTTGGGATGCCCTTGGCGGGCAAAACCTCGTGGTCGAAAAGTGGATCACATTTGAAGGCGAGTTTTCCGTCATCTGTGCGCGCAACGCCTTTGGTGCGGAGACGGTTTTTCCTTTGGCGGAAAATATTCACCGTAACCACATTCTCCACACCACCATTGCCCCTGCCCGCCTTTCGGAAAAAGCCGCCGCCGAGGCTTTCGACCTGGCCAAAAGTATAGCCGAAGCCATTGGCCTCGTGGGAGTCCTGGCTGTGGAGTTGTTTCACACAGGCAGCGGCTGGATTGTCAATGAGCTTGCGCCCCGCCCGCATAACTCCGGCCACTTTTCCTTCGACGCCTGTCTCACAAGCCAGTTCGAGCAGCATATTCGCGCTGTTTGCGGGTTGCCTCTCGGGGCGACGGATCTGCTTCGCCCCACCGTTATGGTGAATCTGCTTGGGGATCTGTGGGCAGGCGGCGAGCCTCCATGGGAACGTATTCTCGCCGAACCGCGCGCGAAGCTCCATCTATACGGAAAGAGCGAAGCCCGTCCGGGGCGCAAAATGGGCCATTTTTGTGTCTTCGGTGACAGTGTGGAAGACGCCCTCACCGTGGCCCGGTGCCTCGAACAGGCCCTCAAAGATTCCTGACTTTGGCGTTGCGCAAAGGCGGCTTCGGGGCCACTTTTTCCGTCCATGAAGTTGCCTACGAAATCTGCTGTGCGTCTATTGCTTCTGGGGGCTGCCGTTTTATTCTTTGTCGGCTGTGCCTCCACCGGCGGGCGGGACTCGAATTTGCTCGGTATCATCGAGACGCGGGACGCGACTTTCCGCCCGGCAAGCCCCACCACAATTGGTCTCAGCACGAAGGAAATCGGCACACGCGATGAACCCTCCGGCCGGGAGACCCGCCTCCTCTGGGGCCTCTTCACGATTAAGGATTATTGAGTTTATCCCGAAGGGCTTCCCCTTCTTGCGCCTGCCCGCATTTGCGCTCCCCTATGGAGTATGCGCAAAAACGACACCCTTGAAGATTGGCCTTGGGAACACACCTACGCCCGGCTTCCCGCCCGCTGCTTCAGTTGGGTGAAACCCACTCCTGTAAGCGCGCCGCGCCTTTTTATCCTCAACGAGGCGCTTGCCGACGGACTTGGTCTCGGAGCGCTCAGGAATTCCACGCCTGAATCCCTGGCTGCCGTCTTTTCCGGAAACCGCCCTCCGTCTGGAGCCGAGCCCCTCGCCATGGCCTATGCTGGTCACCAATATGGGCATTTCGTCGTGCTCGGAGACGGGCGGGCCATCCTCCTCGGTGAAATCACCGACCCCGCCGGAAATCTGCACGACATTCAGCTAAAGGGGGCTGGCACGACTCCCTATAGTCGCGGGGGGGACGGTCGCGCCGCCCTCGGCCCCATGTTGCGGGAGTTCCTCATTTCTGAAGCCATGGCTGCCCTCGGCATCCCCACCACGCGGAGCCTCGCCGTCATTGAAACGGGTGAGCGCGTCCTCCGCCGCGAGGAACTCCCCGGTGCCATCCTCGTGCGCACCGCAGGGAGCCACCTCCGCGTGGGCACTTTTGCACTCTTCGCCGCCCTCGCCGACCGGGAATCTCTCCAAGCCCTGCTCGATTACACCCTGCGCCGCCACTACTCCGGGCTAACCGCTGCGCCCAATCCCGCCCTTGCTCTCCTCGGTGCCGTGGTCCAACGCCAAGCCGATCTTGTCGCCCAGTGGATGGCCGTTGGCTTTGTCCACGGCGTTCTCAATACCGACAATGTAGCCCTCTCCGGCGAGACTATCGACTACGGTCCGTGTGCTTTCCTCGACCGTTACCACGAAAGCGCCGTCTACTCTTCCATCGACCGGCACGGCCGCTACGCCTACGGCCGCCAACCCGCCATCATGGGGTGGAACCTTGCCCGCTTCGCCGAGAGCCTCCTCCCCCTCATCGATGCCAACCAGCCGACAGCCATCGCCCGCGCCACGGAGGTCCTCGAAGGTTTTGGCCCGGCCTACACCACTGCCTGGATCCAGCGAATGGGCCGCAAGCTCGGCCTCCCGCAAGCCCGCCCTGGAGATAAGGAACTCATCGAAGATGGGCTCGCCCTTCTCGAAGAGCACCGGCTCGACTTCACCAACTCCTTCCGTGCTCTTTCCGGCGACGATAACGCCGAACGCCTCCATCTCGATCACCCCGCGTTCCTCGCCTGGCGGCAGCGGCTCGATGCCCGCATCAGCGAAGCCGGTCTGGCTCCCGCCGAGATCCAAGAAATCCGCGATGCCGCCAACCCCCGCCAGATCCCCCGTAACCACGCCGTGCAAAGAGCCCTCGACGCCGCCGAAGCCGGCGATTCCGCGCCCTTCTTTCACGCGCTCTCCATCCTTCGCCAACCCTTCGCTCCCGCCGCCGACTCCCTCTTTTCCGCCACTCCCAGGGAAACCGACCAAGCGCACACCACCTTCTGCGGAACCTGAGCCCTGCCCCTCGGAAGATCCAAAGTCGAAGGTCGGTCAGGCGCTGCGGCAGAATCCACAACCGATTCGGCACTTGTATTTTTTAATGTTCTGAACATTACAGCATTGACAGAGGCTAAGCAAGTGTTTGAGTCGCTGTATGAGCAGGAGGTTTTGCCGAAGATTGAAGTATCCGCGACTGGCGTGCCACCACCTTATTTCGAGGGTGGTGCAGAAAAGACGATTGATGGATGAGGAGGCGATGGAGGCCATGAGGCATATCATGCGCTCGCAGGCGGCGTTTGCGGGGATGGAGGTGCTGACGTATTGCTTTATGGCGAATCACTTTCATATCTTCGTGCGGCTCGATCCGAAGGAGACAGAGGATTTGGACGACGCGGGTCTCGTGGGGCGCTTTCGGGCGCTGTATGGTGGGACGCGTTGCGCTTCGCTGGGGCTGGATGCGGATGATTTGGAGGTCATTCTGAAGAACAACGGGGACTCCGCAGAGGGCATACGTCGACGTCTGAAGGCGCGGATGGGGGAGGTGTCGGTCTTCATGCGGGAGGTGAAGACGCGCTTTACTTTGTGGTATAACGGCGAGCGCGGGACGGTGGGCACTTTCTGGGCGGAGCGCTTCCGCAGTGTCATCGTGGAGGCGGATACAGAGGCGCAACGGATGGTGGCGGCGTATATCGACTTGAACCCGGTGCGGGCGGGGCTGGTGGAGGACGCGGGCGACTATGGTTTCAGTGGCTTCGGGGAGGCTTGCGCGGGTGGTTCGGCGGCTCGGCGGGGGATCGCCCGGACTGAGGGCAAGATGACCTGGACGACCCAATGGCACAAGCGTTACCGTGCGCGGTTGTGCAGCCGGACGGGTCCGGGAATGCGGCCTCTTGGGAGAGGCCAGAGGACGGCGGCAGCCGGTGCAACGAAGGAGACAGCGATGCCTGGAGCGGGCTTGGCGGAAGGGTCCGGGCTTCTCTCGAAGATCCGCGCTTTCAGTGAGAGCTGGGTGGTGGGGTCGGTTGGCTGGGTGGAGAGCTTTTGTGCGGTCGATGGCTGGCTCGGCTTTCGAAGGGGAAGGAAGCCCAAGCTGCTCGTGGAAGACGGCGGTGCCGATTTCGCGACGGTCGCGACCGTGGTGAAACGCCCCTGAGGAATGTGACAACCTTGGTGATCACACCCGGCGATGA
Organism: Opitutales bacterium; assembly: GCA_020831585.1. Taxonomy (GTDB): domain Bacteria; phylum Verrucomicrobiota; class Verrucomicrobiia; order Opitutales; family Oceanipulchritudinaceae; genus JAFIGE01. The sequence continues at coordinate 5,832 of JAFIGE010000021.1, forward strand.
ATCGGCCGGACTACTTTGCCTTCAGCGGGATGCAGGGTAGGGAAGCAAATGGACATCTCCGCAATCCTCCCTCAATTCTCCGAACCGGAAGTGCCGGACCCTTTTGCCTCGCGTTGGCGAAAGCTTTCCACGACCAGTTTGGAGAGTTCGCCGTCGGGATCGCGGGCCATTGCGCCGGTGACGGTGAAGGCGTCCGCTCCGCTGTTCCGGGCGACGATTTTCAGGCCGTGTTCGAAGTCTTTGAACCGTTCCTCGCAGATGGAGCGGATGGTTTTATCGGATTCCACGCCGAGTTCCACCAGAGCTTCAATGGCTTCGGGGGAGAAGTGCAGGCGCAGCCCGTGGATCTCCGCGAAGCGGGTGCCGAAGCTCTCCACTTCTTTGCGCAAGACGCTCCGCTGCAGGTGCGCGTTTTCTTTGAGGAGCTTCTTCAAGCTGGTCTCCGGATCACTCACGGTCTCCGCCGTGACTTCAAAGGAGCGGATGCCGGTCGACGGCAGCTCGAATTTATATTGTCGGAAGACGCGCTCGAAAATCGTCATCAGTCCGCGGGCACCGGTGCCTTCGCGGTGGGCGCGGGCGGCGATTTCGGTGATGGCCTCGGTGGTCATACGGAAGTCGATGTCGTAGCCTTTGAAGTCCTCACGATATTGGTCGAGAAGGTTGCCTTCCGAGCCGGTGAGGATCTTCGCGAGATCGTCGGTGCCGAGCGGATCGCAGGCCACGCGCACGGGCAGGCGGCCAATAAACTCCGGCTCGAAGCCAAACTTGATGAAGTCCTGCGTCTCCACGGAGTGCAGGTAGCTGCTCGCGGGGCGCTCGACGAGTTCGCGTGTATTGCCAAAGCCGATGCTGGTGGATTCGAGGCGCTTCTTCACAGACTCGCCCAGCTTGTCGAAGGCCCCGCTCACGATGAAGAGGATGTGGCGCGTATTGATGGTGCGCTTCTTCGATTTCCCCCCCCGCGACATTTCCATCATCGCGCTCATTTGCGACATCATGTCGGTCGGGCTGAAGAGGTTGACCTCGGTCTCCTCCATGAGCTTGAGGAGGTTGATCTGCACCCCGCGCCCGGAGACATCTTTGCCGGTGGCGTTGGCGCTGGCGGCGATTTTGTCGATCTCGTCGATGTAGATGATGCCAAACTGGGCTGCTTCGGCGTTGCTTCCGGCAATGCGGTAGAGGTCGCGCACGAGGTCCTCCACATCCGAGCCAACGTAGCCCGTCTCGGAGAATTTCGTTGCGTCGGCTTTGGCAAAGGGGACCCCGATGAGCTTGGCGATGTTGCGCATGAGGTAGGTCTTGCCCACGCCGGTGGGGCCGAGGAGGAGAATGTTTTGCTTGTGGAAATCGCGCTCGGCGAGCTTGGGGTTTTCCAGGCAGCGCCGCACATGATGGTAGTGGTCGCAAATGGCTACGGAGAGGACTTTTTTCGCCTCCTGTTGCTTTACGACGTAGCGGTCGAGGTAGTCGCGGATTTCGCGCGGCTTCATGTTGAAATCGCGGATGCGTTCGAGCACGGCGGCGTTTTCGTCGGCTTTTGAGGCGTCATCGGCGTCCCCTCCGCCTGCCGCCAATCCACTGCCTCCGCCCATGCCGGGTGGCGGGAAGGGTCCGCCGAACTTCACCTTGCCGCTCTTGAGAGCTTCGTTCAGTTGCGCTTGCAATTCTTCGAAGGGATTCTTCGGTTCATCTGGTTCTTTACTCATGCGAAATTTTTCCTTTTGGGTCTCTTGACACTCTCCCAAGTGACAGATAGCCATTAACTTCAATATTTTTAATCCAATCAAAACCCAGCCTTGCCATGTCTGCAAATCTAACGAAGCGAGATATTGTCCTCACGATTTACGAGTCCACCGGTTTCCCCCAGAAGGAGGTGCGGGAGGTGGTGCAGCAGACGCTTGATGTGATCGCCCGGGCCTTGGAGGAAGGCCGCAATGTGGAGCTGCGTAACTTCGGGGTCTTTGAAGTGCAAAAGCGCAAAGCCCGTATTGGTCGCAACCCGAACAAACCGGATAAGGATGTGGTTATTCCCACGAGAGCGGTCATCAAATTCAAGGCGGGCAAGGATCTGAAGGCAAAATTGAAAAATTTGGATTTGGACAACCTGTAAGGTCGCTCCGTTGCCTGCCTTGTCAACCGCCTTCCGCCTTCGTGCGGCTCCGCCGCGTTCCTTCCCGCGCTCCAAAGCCCGATGAATTTTCGCTTTGCTGAACCCGAGTGGCTGTGGTTGCTGCTGCTTCTGCCGATCCTCGCTTACTGGACGGGTCGGGTAGGGGGGCGGGCGGCCATCCGGTTTTCTTCCACCGCGCTTGTTCGGCAGATTTCCTCCTTCGTGCGCTCTTCGCGGGGAAATCTCGTTTTTCATGCGCGGTGGTTCAGCCTTGCTTGTTTCATCGTTGCTTTGGCGCGGCCGCAGGCGGGGCAGGAGGTCACGCGGATCGCCGAAAGCGGCATCGATATGATGATCGCCATCGATCTTTCCGGCTCGATGTGGGCGCACGACTTCGAGCAGGACGGGGTGCCCCTTGACCGGCTCACGCTGGTGCAGTCGGTCATCGATGCCTTCATCGAAAAGCGGGCGGGTGACCGTATCGGGCTGGTGGCCTTTTCCGGGGATGCTTATCTGGCGAGTCCGCTGACGAACGATCACACCTGGATTCGCCGGCGCATTGCCGATATGCGCCTGGGGATGATCGAGGACGGGACCGCGATCGGCAACGCCCTCGCCCTCTCCATCCGGCGTTTGCGTGATATCGAGGGGGACGGGCGGGTCATCGTGCTCCTCACCGATGGGGCGAATAACCGGGGGCAGATTGAGCCCATGCAAGCCGCCGAGGTGGCCGCCGCGCTCGGCATTCGGGTCTACACGGTGGGCGTGGGGCGGCCCGGTATCGTGCCCTTTCCCGCGCAGTTCGACCCGGTCACACGGCAACCCGTGCGCCGTGCGGATGGTGTGCCGGTCCTTGGTCGGGCGCGCTCCGATATCGATCTGGAGGTGCTTCAGGAAATCGCCGATCTTACTGGCGGGGCTTATTTTCATGCCACCGACACGCGCACCCTCGAGGCGATTTACGAGGAGATCAACCGCCTCGAATCACGGGAGGCGGAATTTGATGTGCGGCGCTTTTACCGCGACCTCTTCTGGATGCCCATAGCCGCCGGCCTTGGCCTCCTTCTCCTTGAAACAATCCTTGCCCACACGCGGTTCCGTAAGATTCCGTAAGCCCCTGGTCTCGCTGGATCATGACTTTCGCCCAACCGGAATACCTTTACGCCCTCGCCGCGATCCTTCCGCTCCTCGCCCTCTTTTTCTGGTGGAGCGAGGTGCGTTTGCGCCGGCAGTTGGAGGGCTTTGCGGCCGCGCCGCTGCTCGCCACGCTCGCCGCTTCGGCCAGTCCGGTGCGCCGGCTTTGGAAGATGGGGCTGGTTTTCTTTGCCGTGCTGCTGGCGGTGGTGGCGGCGGCCCGGCCCCAGTGGGGCGCGACCATCGAGGAGCGCGATGGGCGCGGCCTCGACCTCATGTTTGTCCTCGATGCTTCGCTGAGCATGCTGGTGGAGGACGTGCGGCCCAACCGCCTGGAGCGCGCCCGGCTCGCCATCCTCGACCTCGTCGACCGCATTCCGGGCGACCGCGTGGGGCTTATCGCTTTTGCCGGCACGGCTTTCCTCCAGTCGCCCCTCACGCTCGACCACGAATCCTTCCGGCGCGCCCTTATGGCCGTGGACACGGATACCCTCCCGGTCCCCGGCACCGACATCGGCTATGCCATCCTCACCGCGCGCGAGGCTTTGCGCGACGACCGCAACCACCGCGTCATCATCCTCATCAGCGACGGCGAAGACCTCGAAGCGCGGGGGTTGCGGGAGGCCCGCGAAGCCGTCAGCGACGGGTTTCTTATCTTCACGGTGGGCGTGGGCACGGCCGAACCCCAGCGCATCCCGGTGATCGGGTCGGACGGCCGCCGCACCTACCACCGCGATCCCTCCGGGGAAATCGTCGAAACGCGTTTTGACGAGACCACCCTCATGGAGATCGCCGCCGCCACCTCCGGAAGCTATCTCAACCTTGCGGGTGCGGGCTCTCTTGAACGCATCTACGAGCGCATCGTGGAGATTGTGCCCCCGGAGGATCTGGGGAGTCATTTTCAGGAGGTGCCCATCGAGCGGTATCAGGGATTCCTCGCGGCCGCCGTCCTCCTGCTTGTGGTGGAATGCCTGCTGGGCACCCGCCGGCGCTTGCCCGCCGTGCGTCCGGCCCTTGCCGTTGCGGGCGTTTTGATCCTGCTTCAGCCGCCGGATCTGGCCGGATCTGCCCTTGAAGGGCGGCGCCTCTTCCAGGCGGGGGAGTATGCCGCCTCCGCCGAAGCTTATGCCCGCGCGCTCGAACGCCGTCCGGACAACGCCACCCTCCTCTACAACAAGGGCGTGAGTCTTTACCGCGCCGGGCAACTGGAGGCGGCGCAGGCGGCCTTTTCCCGCGCCCTCGAATTGGGCGGAGCGGACGTGCAGGAGCGGTCTTTCTTCAATCTCGGTAACACCCTCTTCGAAAAGGGACGCCAGGCCCTCGCCGAGGGCGACACCCCCGCCGCCTGGGATCTTTGGGGCGAGGCTGTCGATGCCTTCGAGAATGCCCTTGAACTCGACGCCAATGCCGCCGATGCCGCCCGCAACGCCGAGCTGGTGCGGCGCAATCTCGTGCCCCTGGGACGCACTGTGGAGATCGGCGCGATCCCCGCGCAAGGGGGCGAGACCACCCCCTCGGGCCGACTCGTCCTGCCCCGGGGGGCGACTCTTCCGCTCCAGGCCCGGGCCGCCAGCGGCTGGCGCTTCGACGGCTGGGTAGGGGAGGGCATCGAGGATCGCGAGACAGAGCGCACGACGCTCTTTGTGAGCGAAGACACTCTCGCCGGTGCCCGCTTCGTGCGCACGTGGCAGCTCGATGTGGTCTCCAGCAACCCCGAATGGGGGACGGCGGGGGAGTCGGGGCGGTTTGACGAGGGCGCGGAGGTGCCCATCAAAGCGGAAGCCCGTCCCCGCTACGCTTTTTCGCGCTGGACTGGCGATGGCTTGGAAATCGCCGACCGCGGGAGCGCCGAAACCACCGTGCGGCTTTCGCAGGACGCCCGTGTCGTGGCCGAGTTTGTTGATGCCTTCGAGTTGACCGTGCGCATCGAGCCGGAAACCGGGGGCTTCGCGGGCGATTCGGGCTATTTTGAGGTTTTTTCCAATCCACGCATCTTCGCCGAGCCGCGCCCCGGCTACGCCTGGCGGGGTTGGGAGGGTCGCGGGGTGGCCGATCCGTCGGCGCAGGAAACGACCGTGGCCCTCACCGAAGACCGCGAGGTCATCGCGCAGATGGGGCGGATCTGGTCGCTCGTGCTCATTCCCGTGCCGGAGGAAGGCGGCTTTGTCGAGGGCGGCGGCGATCACGACATCGGCGCGCGCGTCCCCATCCAAGCCGAACCCGCCGACGGCTTCCGCTTCGTCGGTTGGGAGGGTGAGGGCGTTGAAGATCCCGAGGCCCCCGCCACCCATGTGCGCGTGCGCAGCCGCGAACACACCCTCTACGCCCGCTTCGAACAAGAAGACGGCGACGACGACGGCGAGGGCGGAGATTCGGAAGATCCCGAGGACTCGGAAGATTCCGACGATTCCGACCCGTCCGACGATTCCGACCCGTCCGACGATTCCGACCCGTCCGATGAGTCCGATCCCTCCGACGATTCCGAAGACCCCTCTCCGCCCGAGCCCGAGCCCGAGCCCGCTGACGAAGAAGAGAGCGAGCCCCCGCCGCCTCCGCCTGCGGCCGAGCTTTCGCCCGAAGAAATCGACCAGATCCTCAACCTCATGGGCACCGATGAGCGCGTGCTGCCCGTGATCACCGACGAAGAACGCCGCGCCGCCGAGCGCGTTATTGGAAGAGATTGGTGAAGCCCATGATGCGAACATTTTTCTTACATACGCTCCTTCTCCTTGGCCTGCTCCCGGCGGCGGCCTTCGCCCAGACGCGTGCGGAGGCCTTTGTCGATCAGGCAACCATCCGCGTCGGGCAGACGGGCAGTTACACCATCCGGATCGAAAATGCCCCCGGCGATCCCAACCTGGCCGCGCCCTCCGTGCCCGGCCTGCGCTTCGGCGGGGTGAGCCGAAACACCTCCATTTCCATCATGAATGCCCGCCGCACCCAGTCGCTCGAACTGCGCTTTTCCTTTATCGGTGAGCGACCGGGCGAGTTTGTCATTCCCGGGCGCACCTTTTCCATCGGTCAGGAGACGTTCACCGTGGGCGATGTGCGTGTAACCATCACGGAAATGGATGAGAGCCTGCGCGAGTTCTTCGATTTGCAGCTCATTCTGCCGGATCGTCCGCTCTATGTGGGCGAGCGCATCCCGGCCACCCTCCAGCTCTTCCTGCGCCCCGATGTGCGCGCCTCCCTCGCCGATCTACCGTCACACCAAGGCGACGCGTTCGGGGTGAGCCACCTTCCGCGCGAGCCCCGCCAGGGCAACATCACCCGCGATGGCCAGCGCTTCTCCTATGCCGCCTGGGACATCGTCGTCACGCCGCTGCGTGCCGGGGAGGTCTCGCTCGTTTATTCGATGCCCATTGTTTACGAAGACCGCTCGCGCGTGGAACGCGATTTTTTCGGGCGCGCCCGCGCGGCTCAGGAACGCGTCACCCTCACGACAGATTCCGCCCCCATCGTTATCCGGCGCATTCCGGCGGAGGGGCGTCCGGATTCCTTCCGCGATGCCGTGGGGCGCTTCGATGCGGTCGCCCGCCTCTCCCACGAAACCTTGCAGGCGGGCGATCCGCTCACCCTCACGCTCGATGTAACCGGAGAGGGCAATATCGACCGCCTCAGCGGCCCCTCTCTGGGTTCGCCCCCGGGCTGGCGCATCTTCCCCCCTCGTGTGCAGTTCACTCCTGCTCCGGAGGATCCCCATGAACGCCGGGGCACGCGGACCTTTGAATATGTCCTCATCCCGGAGAATGAGTCGGTCGAGTTCACCCCCGGGTTTGCTTTTTCCTACTTTGATCCGGAAGTGGGCGAGTTCCGTGAGTTCGTTTTTGAGGAGGAACCGATTGTCGTGACCCCCGCGCCCGAGGCGGGCCCGGCGATGCGCGATTTCCGTGCCGAGCGCGCCCGTGCGAGCGATCCGGCCGCCGCTCTCCGGCCGCCGCGATCCCGCACCGGGCCGCGTTACAGCCACCTTCGGCCTGTCCTCCATTCACCCGGATTCTGGGGCCTCGCGCTCACGCCCACGCTGGCCTTTGCCGCCCTCGGCTGGGTGCGCCGCCGCCAGCAACAAATCGCCGCCGACGCCGTCGCCCGCCTTGCCCGTGCCCGCCAAAGAGCCCTCCGCGAGGCCCTCGCCCAAGCCGCCGAAGCCGCCCGCGAGGGGAAAGCGCTGCCCTTCTTCGAGGCCGCGCAGCGAGCCTGGCAGATCGCCCTCGTGCCTTGGGCGGACCGCCACCAGCAGCCGGAGGCGCTCACTCTTGCAGACCTCCTGCCCCTCCTCGAAAAAGCCGGGGCCGATGAGGAGGCAACCGCCTTCGCGCGCACCACTTTCACCCTTGCCGAGTCCGGCAAATACGCCGGCGGTATGCTCGCCGGGCGCGATTTGTCCGCCGACATCGCCAGCCTCCGCCGCGCCCTCGATTCGCTTTCCACCCCGCCCGTATCATGAATGCCCGAATGACATTAGCCGGGCCGCGTGGCCTGGTCTGCGTTTTTCTCAGCCTGCTTAGTCTGCCGGGTCTTCTCCGCGCGGATTTTGAGGCTTTCTTTTCCGCCGGGAATGTCGCGTATGCGGAAGGGCGTTACGCCGAGGCCGTGGAGGCTTATGAGCACGCCCTCACCTATGGCCACAGCTACGGGGTGCATTTCAACCTCGGCAATGCCTTTTTCCGGCTGGGCGAAGTCGGTCCGGCCAAATTGCACTACCTGCGCGCCGACCACCTTCGCCCGGGCGATCCGGATATCGCCGCCAACCTCGCCATCGTGCGCCAATCCGCCCGCCTGCCCGCGCCCCCGGCGGAGGGTCCGCTCCGCACCCTCCAACGCGGCCTGCCTCCGCGGGCCTGGATGTGGACGGCTCTCGGCGGCCTCTGGGCCACCGCCGCCTTTCTCTTTCTTGTCCCCACCTTCACCCGCTCCCGCGCGCTCCCTCGCGTGGCTGCGGTCCTCAGCGCCGTCGTGGCCGTCACCGCCCTGCTCGCTCTCTTTGAGGAACGGCGGGGTGCGGCGGTGGGCATTATTTTGGCCGATGAGACCCCTCTGCGCGTGGCCCCCACCAGTGGCAGCCCCCGTGCCGTTGAATTGCGTGCCGGTGAGCGCGTGCAGTTGCGCGAGTTCCGCGATCCCTTCTGGAATGTGCGCGGCACCGGGGGGCAGAGCGGTTTTGTCCACCACACCGAAGTCGGGGCCGTGTTGCCGAGGTAGGGAGGCGATCACCCGTACACAAAAAAGCCGGGGGCCAAGGTAGCCGCCCGGCATTGTGAATTAGGCAATTTTTCAGGCGCGGCGGCGGCGCCAGAGGGCGAGACCGAGCATGGCGAGACCGGCAATCGCCGCGTAAACGCGGGGCTCCGGAATGGCCGTGACGGTGACCATGTCGAAGCGCCAGGTGCCGCCTCCGTAGGTGCTTGTTGTGTTGCGTGCCACTTCATAGGCGGAATTGGCGATGAACTCGGTCCCCGAACTGGCCTCGGTGAAAGCCTCGGCGGAAAAGACACTGACGATGCGAAACCCGAAGTCCGAATTGTCAAAGACTGCCGCATTGGAGAGGGTCAGGGAGTTTTGGTTGAACCAGGTGTCCCCAGCGTTTGCCGCCTCTCCGAGTCGGGTGGGCGTGCCGAGGATCCAATTGTTCCCGCCATCCACCGTGTAATCCAGTTGATACCAGCGACTCGACGCATTGCTCAAGCGAAGGTCAAAGGTGATAACGAGTTCGTCGAACGAAGCTGCGGAGAAGCCCGAAGTCGAAACATCAAAGCGGGCACCTGCCGTGCCGCTGCCGACTCCTTGGTCCGGCCAGCCAGCGGGCAGTTGCCATCCGTTGTTACCGAAGGCACCAGTCGGTGCCGAGGTATTCGGGTCGGAAGAGCCGCCGTTGGCATTGCCGGAGAAGAACGCCAACCCGGTTACGGTGAGGGCGGAAGCCGTGCCATTGCCAATGCTGGGAGCCGGGTTGTTGGCGTCGGGCAAGTTGGAGTCGGCGTCGCGGTTAAAGTCCCATTGTGTGATGATCTGGCCGTTGAGGGCGACAGACGCCCCCAACGCAGCGGAAACGAGAATCAGACTGAGTTTGTTCATGTTTGTGGATAGTTTGTTGGTGAGAAACGGATGGGAGTCGGGAATTCGACCCTATCTATTTTCCAGATTCACCCTGAACGTCCCCCGCATTCTCCGCAAGAGGCGTCCGGCGAAAAGACGGGTGCGATTGGGTTACAATCAGGTTACACGCGGTGCGCCGCCGGGCGGGGGCCTGCCTCAAACGGAATCGGTTCGCGTATTGCGTTTGCTCCCGGGATGTTCCTCAATGCGGCATGAAGGGAAGGTTGGCGCGCATACTCGATGGGATTGAGCGGGGAGGAAACCGTCTGCCGGATCCGCTCACCCTTTTCTTTCTTCTCGCGGCGGCCATTGTGCCGATCAGCTTTTTGCTGCACCTCATCGGCGTGAGTGTGGTGCATCCGCGCTCGGGGGAAACCTTCTCGGTCGTCAATCTGATGAGCGCGGATGGTTTTCGGCGTATGCTTACGGAGGGCGTCTCGAATTTCACCGGCTTTGCGCCGCTCGGCACCGTCCTCGTGGCCATGATCGGGATTGGTGTGGCGGAGCGGTCCGGTTGTCTGGCGGCGTTGCTCAAGCTGGTTGTTATCGGAGCGGGAAAACGCCTGATCACGCCCGCGCTGGTTTTTGCCGGGATCATGAGTTCGCTTACGGCGGATGCCGGCTATATTATCCTGCCCCCGCTCGGCGCGCTCATTTTTGCGAGCCTGGGGCGGCATCCGTTTGCCGGACTGTGCGCCGTGCTGGCGGGTGTCTCGGGTGGATTCAGCGCAAATCTCTTTGTCACCGTGCTCGATCCGCTTCTGGCGGGGCTCACCCACCAGGCGGCGATTCTCTACGATCCCGACTATGTCGTCACACCCTTGGCCAATTATTATTTCATGGTGGCGTCGACCTTCCTCCTGGTGCCATTGGGGTGGCTCGTTACAGAGCGCATTGTGGAGCCGCGCCTGGGGGTGTGGAAAGGACATGCCGCCGGTGAAATGGAAGGGGTGGGAGAGGACGCGTCGCGCCTGCGGCCGGAGGAGAAGAAGGGCCTGAAGGTGGCGGGCGGCGTTTTTCTCGCCTGCCTCGCCGGGATCGCCTTGCTTGTCTTGCCGCCGGGCGCGCTTCTCTATGAGCCGGACGGTCCGCTCGCTGGTCTCGCGCCCTTCTATCAGTCCGTCATCATTTTATTGGCGATCACCCTGTTTCTGCCCGGGCTGGCCTACGGCCTCAGCGTGGGCACGATTCGCTCGGATAAGGACGTGTCGAAAATGACGGGTGACACCCTCGGCACGATGGGCACCTATATCGTTCTCGCTTTTGCGGCGGCGCAGTTCATCGCCTATTTCGACTGGTCGAATCTGGGCATCATTCTGGCCATCTCCGGAGCGGATTTGCTCCGCTGGCTGGGACTGGGGCACCTGCCGCTTCTGCTCGGGGTGATTCTCATCGCGGGCACCATCAACCTTTTCATCGGCTCGGCCTCGGCGAAATGGGCCGTCCTCGGCGTGGTCATTGTCCCCATGATGATGGACCTGGGCTACAGCCCTGAGTTGAGCCAGGCCGCTTTCCGTGTGGGCGACTCCGTGACGAATATCATCACGCCCATTTCCCCCTATTTTCCCATCATCCTCGCCTTCGCCCAGCGCTACGATAAATCCATCGGCATCGGCAGCATCATCGCCGCCATGCTGCCGTATTCGGTAGCCTTTTTCATTGGCTGGGCCTGTTTGCTCACGGTGTGGTTTTTTCTCGGGCTTCCCCTGGGGCCGGGAGCGCCGCTCTTTTATACGCCCTGAGACGTGGGGCAGGGGGGCGGTCTCGGTACCGGTGAAGTTTTTCGAAAACCCCTTTTGCGCGAATCAATTCTCCAGGTTGAGGAGGTAGCCAAACTCGCGCAGGCGGGCGCGGACGCGGTTGATGTCGCTCAGATCGATGGCTACCCGCCAGCCTTCCACTTTCGAGGTGAGCCGCTTGAGGACCTCGTCGGTGGCGAAGAGGCGGCGCACCTCGGGATCTTCCGAGAGGGTGTAGATGATCATGGTGCTGTTTCGCTTGGTCAGGGGTGGCGGGGTGGAGAGGCATTCTTTGAGAAAGGCCTCCCAATTGGGCGGGGGCTCACCGGGTAGGTGATCGCGAAAGGCTTTTACACGGTCGGCCAGTTCGCGGGGAGTGGTCACTTTGCCGAAGAGGCTCTTGCGTGTGAGGCGATAAACCGTGGGCGAAAGGCGTTCGAGGTGCTCGGTGAGGATGCGCTCGGTTACCGGATCCAGATTTTTGGCGATGGCGACGAGCTTTTCGGGCGAGTAGTGGATGGTGCACTCAGGGGTTTCCTCAATGCCGAGATCCAGTTTTTTGGCTAGACCAAAGGCGTATGCGCCGATGGCGTTAAGGCGCACGGCGACGAGGCCGGCGAAAGGTGTGAGGTAGTCGACCTTGCCGTTCTGGTGCCATTGGGGGTTCGTCGGCGGAGGGGTGTAGGCGATGTCGAGCAAGCCGCCCGCCGCGAGGAGGAAGGGCACCCCCTGAAGCAGCGGATTCACCACCAGCGAATCAAAGTCTTCCGGGGAGGCGAAGTTGAGGTCTATCCGCTCGCCTACGAAGTGATTTTCTCTGCGGGAGAAACTAATCTTTCGGTAGACCTTTGCCGTGATGTGGCGGGTTTCGAGATGGGCCACATGAACATCCCGGAGGTGCACCCGTTCGATAATGTTTTCCGCCGAGATCCATTTGCCCACAGGAAGGGCCGCGCAGATGTCGCTTAGGGCGCGCAGGCCCTTTTTGTCGGGTGCCGCGAAATCATCGGGGGGTATCAGATGAGGGACGGCGGGGGCGATGACCCCGGGTTGCCGCAGGAGGGCCGGCACGATTTTTGCGAAGAGCTGTTCCGCCGGAAAGGGCCGTTGCGCGAGGGTCTCCAGCTCTACCCTGGATGCCTGGGTGAGGAGAGCAAAAAGGCATTCATGGCGGAGTTCACACAATTCCTTCGGGTCCCCGGGGTGATTGAAGAATTCCCGCGCGGTCGAGGATTTGACGAGTTTGCGCATGGCCGCCTTTGTCGGGTTTCCGGCGGTGGTGAGCGGCAGGGTCTTGCGCAGGATGGCATCGGCCGCGAGGCGCCAGCCAAGAACGGCGTCTTCGGCCCCCCGGAAGACACGCACCGTCTGCCCTTTGACTACGGGCGGTTCGTCCAGATGGATGAGTTCGTAGTGTGGCGGTTTGGGAAGGAAGCTCCGAAACCACTTTTTCACTGCCGGGGGCAGCATCACCGCGATGCGCCGGGGGGCAAAATGCGTGCTCTCTATTCCGCCGCTCCAATGGTAATCCCAAGCGGTTCCGTAATGGCCCGTCACGTAGTGCACGAGGATGTCAAACTCCGGGGAAACGGTGTAACCGGGGTATCTTCTCCCTCTCTTGTCATCATCGCCCAATGGCTCGGCAATACGTGCATCCGCAGCGGCTTCGAGCGTAGCCATGTTGACATGCTTGTTCCAGACGAGAAAGGCGTAGGCGCGCTGGGCCGCCGGGGAGAGGGACTCAAAGAAGGCACGACCCGCGGCGTCGTTATCGCTGGTTTCCAGGAGCGCGTCCACCATCTCCGCTTTCTTGGGGTGTTTCCCTTTCGCGTCTGCCGCATTCCCCTTGGTGAGCGCGAAGAGAGCCCGGATGCTGTCAACGGAATAGAACTTCTCCAGGACCGTGCGCAGGTCTTCGTTGAGAAATCTTTTGTTGTTGTGGTTGAGTTCCATGTTCTCAGGCGTCGAAGAGGTGGTCGATATCGGCTTCGCTGAGGGATTTGAGGGCACCGCCGTCGGAAGAGACGATCTGGTCGACCAGTTCTTTCTTCTTCTGTTGCAACTGGAGGATTTTCTCTTCGATGGTGCCGCGGGCAATGAGGCGGTAGGTGAAGACGGTCTGCGTCTGGCCGATGCGGTGCGCGCGGTCCACCGCCTGGGATTCCGCCGAGGTGTTCCACCAAGGATCGAGGATGAAGACCGTATCGGCGGCCGTGAGATTGAGGCCCACGCCACCGGTCTTGAGTGTCATCACGAAGACTTTCACACGCGGATCGTTTTGGAAGCGTTCGACGCGCTCCTGCCGGTTGGCGGTGGCCCCGGTCATGCGCTCGTATTCAATGCCTTCCTCGTTGAGCGCCTGGCAGACCTGCTCGACCCCGGCGAGGAAGTTGGAAAAGACGAGGCATTTGCGCCCGTTTTCCAATGCCTCCTGGATCGCCTCGATGAGGCGCTCGCGCTTCGAGGACACGATCGAACCGTCCTCCACGCGGGATTCCGGCACGGTGGCGATCTGCCTCAGTTCCAGCATGGCCTCAAGAATCATGAACTGCGCGGCGGCGAGGCCCCGCTCCTCCACTTCGGTATCCACCATGCGCTTGTAGTGGAGGCGGCGGCGCTCGTAGTGCTGCTTCTGTTCGTCGTTCATCTCCACCCAGAGGATCTGTTCCACTTTGGGCGGCAGCTCTTTGAGCACATCGGCCTTCAGACGGCGCAAGACGAAGGGATAAATCTTGCGGCGGAGGTCGGCGGTGGCCTGAGGGTCGTTGTTCTTTTGGATGGGAGTGGCGTAGTGGCGCTCGAAATCCACCGCGCCCCCGAACATGCCGGGATTGAGGAAGCGGAAGAGCGCGTAGAGTTCGCCGAGGTGGTTTTCCACCGGCGTTCCCGAGAGGGCGAGACGGAAGCCGGCCCGCAGGGCAAAGGCCGCCCGGGCAGTCTGGGTGGTGGGGTTCTTGATGGCTTGGGACTCATCGAGAATGACCGCGCGGAATTCCGTCTCCACCATCGCCTCGACATCGGCGCGGAGGGTGCCGTAGGTCGTCAGGACCACCCCATGCGTCCGCGCCGCTTCCCAGTCACGGCCCGGGCCGTAGTGGGTCGTGTGGTCGAGGTGAGGGGCAAAGGTTTCCAGTTCCCGCGCCCAGTTGAAGAGCAGGCTGCGCGGCATCACGATGAGGGTGGGGGCGTCGGCCCCGTGCGCCAGCTCGGCGAGGAGGGCGATGGCCTGCACGGTCTTGCCCAGGCCCATGTCGTCGGCGAGGCAGCCGCCCAGTTGGTTGGCACGGAGGTAGTCGAGCCACTGCAAACCGGCCACTTGGTAAGGCCGGAGTTCGCCGCGAAAGCGCTCCAACGTTGGCGTGCGCTCGCGGATACGGTTGAAGCCCGCGAAGACTTCCCGCGCCTTGGGCAGATCCGCCGCTGCCGCTGCCTCCCCCATGAGGTCCTCCAGGAGCGGCAGATCGAAGAAGGAGACGCGCACGCCTTTCTTGTTTTTCTGCACGAGTCGCTCCAGACGGGCCATGTAATCGGGATCGATCACGGCCTGGTTGCCGTCTGAAAGCGTGATGTAGTTGTTTTTTCGATACTGAGCAAGGGCGTCGAGCAGAGAGATGCGCTCGCCCTCGATTTCAAGATCACCCTCGCCATCGAGAAACTGGATACCGTGGCTGAGGCGGAGGTTGAGCTTTGGCTTCGCGTGGACGATGCGGTAATTGCGCAACCGGCCGGTGCCGAAGAGGGCAAATGTCGCCGCCAGCACCGGCAACTCGGTGGTCAAAAACTCCCGCGCCAGATCTGTGCTGAGCAGCCAACGGTCATCGCACTGCGCGAGAAAATTCTCCGGCGAGCGTTGCTTGCGCTCCAACCCCGCGAGGCTTTTGAAAAGTCGCGCCAAGGCGGCATGGGCCTCCTCGAAGTGAACAGGGCGCAGGCGCACTGACCGGCGCCCGGCGTCGACGAGGGCCACCCGTGAAATATCGTAGTCGCGCGTGAACTCGATGGGGAAGTGCGCGATGGCGAGGCCGGTCGAAAAATCCAGAGCCCCATTGGGATCGACCTCATTGAAGATGAGGGCGGGCCGGGCCGTTACAGGTTCACCCTCCTCAATGGTGTGGTTGTCGATGGAGAGGTCCACGGTCGGCAGGGCGGAGGCCAGGAGCGTCAAAAACGTCTCCAGATGTTGCCCCGGCACCTCTTCGAGGAAGAGTGGAATCATGGCGTGGTGCGGGCCCAACGACTCAAAGGCGAAGAGGCGTCCGCTGTCGACCAGGAAGCCATCGGTAATCAATTGGGGCCGGGCCAACGGGAACGATTTGCCCGCCGCATCCCGCAGTTGCAGCCCGGTGGAGAACTTTTTCCCCTCCGCATCTTTCGCTTCCAGATGCACACGAAGGTGGTGGATGCCCGGAATCGTCTCCACCGGTGCCATTTCGGTATCCACCAGCGCTCCCGAGCGCGCAAGCAGGCAAACCAGCGAATACTGGTTGGCCAGAGCCACCGCCTCCGCCCCGGTATCCCCGGAGCTGCCCCAGTCAAACTGTTCGGAGAACGTCTGCTGGTCCGAAGCCATGGTCTTCAGGATCTCCCGCGTCAGGCCCGTGTGGCCGCGGTGATCGGGGCTCACCGGCTTGCCTTTCTCCGTGACGGCCAGCAGCTGCGCCCCGTCTTCACCAAAACGCAGCTGAAAGCGAATCGGTCCCGTGTCCACCGCCCGCTCCACGCTGTGGAAGCGGCGAAGGGCCAGAAGAGCGCGGGGAAATCCGTCGAAGCCATCTATCATGGCAGAGGAGAAAAGGGTTTTGTCCCGCGTTCGGCAAGTGCCCAATGGGGACGGGTCTTACCGACGAGCGCCATGAGGAGGGCCCTGATTTTGTTGGGGGGGGAAGAGCCTATCGAGCTTGACACAGCCACGCGATCGGGTGATGAAAAAAAGTCTATCTGTTCCCTTTTTTCTACACATGAAAGCACCTATCCACACCCGATATCTTTCTTCCGCATCCCTTACCCCCGGCTCCCTCCGCTCATTTCTGGCGTTTGGTCTCCTCGCGCTGGGCACATCGGCGCACGCGGTTGTGATTCCCTTCGAGAATCTCGCACTGTCCAACACAGTGGATGCGCCCCCTGATTCGATACTGGTGCGCAGTCCCGGAACCCTCACCGGCACATTGACCGCCATCCAAGCCGATTTTGTGTTCAATGGCGGAAGTGGCGGCACCTGGGCAAGCGACCTAGGCGTCTTCATCACCAATCAAACCTCAGTTGATCTTGCTACCAATGGCGGGGCGGGGCTCTTGCAGGTTGGCGGCACCGGCTCCAACACAAACTATGGTGCGACCACCCGGCTTGCTTGGGGCATGGGTGGCACCACGACCCCCGGCACACCGATCCAAACCACCATCACCCTGACCGAAGCGCAACAGATCGTCTTCAATGGAACGATCAGTGATCCTTCGGTCTTCCTCGGCTTTCTTTGGAATGACGACGCGTCCGGTACTTGGACCGGGGAGATCACGCTTGTCGGCCTCTCCGTCGTGCCGGAGCCGGCGACCTACGCTCTGTTCCTCGGCGCGATAGGGGGCCTCGTCGCCCTGCGCCGCCGCCGCCGCGTGGGTTGAAGCCCGGACCACGGTGATGTAAGCAGCGGCGGGCCGTGCGATGCGCCGTAGGGCTTCCATCCGTGAAATCCATGGGGTCGGTGGGCCGGGCTTGAAGGTTTTCGGCTGACCTTGCGGACCTCGAAGGCTCAGGACTCTTCGTTTGTCCTTTGGGAGATCCCGGTTGCGGGCCAACGGCCCAAGGCTATACCAGCCTAGGGCAACCGCCCTGGGTGGGCTCAATCCCGCCGGAATGAGGGCTGAAAGCCCGACCTAAACGCCTCGCCTACGGGGATATATCGGGCTTTCAGCCCTCCGGCTGGGGGATGCCTGAATGTCCCAGGGCGCTGCCCTGGGCTGATATGGAGCCGCACCTTTGGTGCTCAACCCTTTCCCCTTCTTCCTGACGAATTCAGCTAATGATGTCAGTCTGCCTTCACCGGGGTAAGGAGTCCTGAAGCTCTTCCGAGGGGCCGGAACGCGCCCGCCGGATGCAGGGTAGATCGAGGGTAAATTCGGGGAAGGTCGGGGAAGATTTCAGCACGTTGCCTTCTGTCGAGGAGCGCCCGCGTCAGTCCCGGCGGTGGAAGACGCGCCACCGCTGGAGCCCCGCTTGCGCTGACAAGTGGGCGGGGTCTGGGTGTGGATGCTCCCGCGTCGGAGCTGCCCCGGGCACCTGGCGATGATCAGCCTGCCGAACCGGGCCGTGGTGTCAATGTGAAGCGAGCGCCCCGGAAAGCGCGCCTGGGGGGAGGGGGGGATGAATAAGCGCGGGGGCCTGCGGCAATCCACTCGTGTGCCGATGAAATTTTTTGGAGCAAAACAGCACAAACAAGCCTTTTCCCGATCTAAGGCCAAAGACCTTGATTTCACCCGCTCCCCCCCTCAACTTCCGCCGCATGGTGCAGGCCGCAGACTTCATATCCCGCTGGGTCCATTCCGGCGCTTCGGAACGGGCAAATTACCAACTCTTTCTTTCCGAACTCTGCCCGCTGCTGGAAGTCGAACCGCCCCAACCCTCCGTCCCCGACGAAGCCGACAACGCTTACGTCTTTGAAAAGCGGGTCAACTTTACCAAGCCGGATGGGTCCACCACGACGGGCCGCATCGACCTCTACAAGCGCGCCTGCTTTGTCCTCGAAGCGAAACAGGGAGCGGAAGACGGAGCCACCCGCATCGGTCACGGCACGCGCGGGACGGGCCAATGGGACCAGGCCATGGTCCGCGCCAAACGGCAAGGAGAGGACTACATACACGCCCTCCCTCTCGATGAAGGCCGACCGCCCTTCCTCCTTGTGGTCGACGTGGGCCATTCCATCGAAATTTATTCGGAGTTCAGCCGCACCGGTGGCATCTACATCCCCTATCCCGATCCCCGCAGCCATCGCCTTTTTCTCGCCGATCTGGCCAAACCGGAGGTCCGCGAACGCCTGCGCAAAATCTGGACTGACCCGCTCAGCCTCGATCCCTCCCGCATTTCCTCCCGCGTAACCGAGGAGATTGCCGCCCGGCTCGCCAAGCTCGCCCAGTCCATGGAGACAAGCGGCAACCCCCCGTCGCTCGTCGCCGGGTTTCTCATGCGCTGCATCTTCACAATGTTTGCCGAAGACATCGGGCTTTTGCCCAAGGGCCGCTTCGGGCAACTCCTCGAAACCTTTCGGGGGACCGACCTGCGGGGCTTCGTTCCCGTCATGGAAGAGGTCTGGCGGACGATGACCACGGGCGGCTTCTCCGTCGGCCTGCGCGAGACCGTTCTCAAGTTCAACGGCGGTCTCTTCGAAGAGCACCGCGCCCTCTCCGTTACGGCGGAAGAACTGGATTTGCTTATCGCGGCGGCCAAGGCGGATTGGCGCGAAGTCGAACCGGCCATCTTCGGCACCCTCCTGGAGCGATCCCTCGACCCGACCGAGCGCCACAAATTCGGGGCGCACTTTACCCCCCGCGCCTATGTCGAGCGCCTTGTGCTCCCCACCATCATCGAACCCCTCCGGGCCGAGTGGGACGCCGTCCAAGCCGCCGCCTCCGCCCTCATTGAGCAGGACAAGGAGAAGGCCGCCGTCAAAGAAGTCGCGGCCTTTCACCGCCGCCTCTGCCACGTCCGCGTGCTTGATCCGGCCTGCGGCTCAGGCAACTTCCTTTACGTCACCCTCGAACACCTCAAACGCCTCGAAGGGGAAATCATCGACACCCTCACCCGCATGGGCGAGACCCAGGAGGGCCTTGAACTGGCCGGGGAGACCGTCCACCCCTCGCAATTCCTCGGCCTCGAACTGAACCCCCGCGCCGCCGTCCTCGCCGAGCTGTGCTTGTGGATTGGATACCTGCAATGGCACTTCCGCACCCGCGGCAACATCAACCCGCCCGAGCCCGTCATTTCCAAATTTCACACCGTCGAGTGCCGCGACGCCGTCCTTGCCTACGACGGCCACCCGCAACCACGCAAAGACGCCGAAGGCCGCTTCATCACCCAGTGGGACGGGCGGACCTACAAGCCGCACCCGACCACCGGCGAAGAGGTTCCGGACGAGTCCGCCCGCATCCCCGTTTACGACTATGCCAACCCGCGCCCGGCGACATGGCCGGCGGCGGATTTTATCATCGGCAATCCACCCTTCATCGGCCCCGGAAAGATGCGCCAGGCCCTTGGCGACGGTTATGTGGAAACCCTCCGCAAAACCCTCCCGCACGTCCCCGAGTCGGCTGACTTCGTCATGTATTGGTGGGACCTCGCGGCCGAACTCGTGCGCCGGGGAAAAGTCCGCCAGTTCGGCCTCATCACGACCAACAGCCTGCGCCAGACCTTCGCCCGCCGCGTCCTTCAGCGTCACATGGAAGTGGCCGTGGAAGCGGCTTCCAGCCGCTCAGCTTCAGCAAACAAGCGGCAGGATGCCACTTCCACACCCCCGCTTTCCCTCCGCTTCGCCGTGCCCGATCACCCCTGGGTCGACAGCGCCAGCGGGGCCGCCGTGCGCATCGCCATGACCGTCGGCGCGGCCGGAACAGGGGAGGGCGTCCTCGCCACGGTCGAGAGGGAAACGGACACCGGCGAAGGCTTTGCCGTTGTCGAACTCGCATCGAAGACCGGCCTTCTCCATGCCAACCTCACCATCGGCGTGGATACGGCAAAAGCGGTCGCGCTGCGGGCGAACGGGGACATCAGCAACCGGGGAGTTCAATTGATTGGAGCCGGGTTCATTGTCACACCCGGGGAGGCGCGCGCACTCGGACTCGGGCGAATCCCCGGAATCGAAAAGCACATCCGCGACTACCGCAACGGCAAGGATCTCACCAACCGGCCCCGCGGGGTAAAGGTGATCGATCTCTTTGGATTGCCTGCCGACGAGGTCCGCGACCGCTTTCCCGAAATTTACCAATGGGTCTCCGAGCGGGTGAAACCGGAACGGGACCAAAACAAGCGGGATAGCTACCGGCTGAATTGGTGGATACATGGCGAACCCCGGAAGGCTTTCCGCCCGGCCTTGAACGGCCTTCCCCGCTACATCGCAACTGTGGAGACAACGAAGCACCGCGTCTTCCAGTTTTTGGACGCCTCGATTTTGCCGGACAACATGTTGGTCTGTATCGCTTCTGACGAAGCCGCGCTCCTCGGTATCCTTTCCAGCCGCCACCACGTCGCCTGGGCTTTGGCGCAAGGGGGAACCCTCGAAGACCGTCCCCGCTACAACAAAACCCGCTGCTTCGAAACCTTCCCCTTTCCCGACGCCACCCCAGATCAAAAGGAACGCATCGGTGCACTCGCCGAACGCCTCGACGCGCACCGCAAGCGTCAATTGGCGGCACACCCCCATTTGACCCTCACGGGGCTTTACAACGTGCTCGAAAAGCTCCGCGTGGAAGCCGCTTCCAGCCGCTCGCTGGAGGCAGATGTGGAAGCGGCTTCCAGCCGCTTGTTTGGAGCAGAAAAGCGGCAGGATGCCGCTTCCACCCGGGGGTGCCTTTCCCCGAAAGAGCGCGCGGTCTATGAGGATGGGTTGGTCGGTGTGCTCCGCGAGCTGCACGACGAACTCGACGCCGCCGTGGCCGAATCCTACGGGTGGCCCCCGGACCTCGAAACCGACGAAATCCTGGCCCGCCTTCTCGACCTCAACACCCGCCGCGCCGCCGAGGAAGCCGCCGGGACGGTTCGTTGGTTGCGCCCGGAATACCAGGCCCCCGAAGGGAGCAAAGCCGTCCAGGCGGAAATGAAGGGCATCGAAGCCGCCGCCGCTGTCGCGCCTGCGCCGAAACAGAAGATCCCCTGGCCCGCGAAACTCGCCGAACAAGCGGCCCTTGTCCGCAAGGTGGCCCAAGATACCAACTGGACCACGGAAGCCCCGCTCAAGGCCCTTTCCGCTCATTTCTCCGGCGTCCGCGCCCCCACGCTGCGGGCCGTGGTTGAGGCCCTCGTTGCCCTGGGTCAGTTAAAGTGATTTGTAGCGGAGAATCTCCGTTTTCCAAGCCGCACCAACGGCAGAAAACACATTAATTTTTGCCCTGGGGGTGTTAGAAGAATCAGGGGTGAGCGTGAAACAAAAAACCCGCAAGACGTTGATCTTGCGGGCTTTAAAGAAATGGTGCGGGCAGAGGGAATCGAACCCTCGATTCAAGCTTGGGAAGCTCACGTATTACCTCTATACTATGCCCGCGTGAGGAAGATGGAGAGGGATGAAGGTGCAGTGGGAAGGTTTTGGCAATGGGAAAAA
Source organism: Opitutales bacterium (assembly GCA_020831585.1). Taxonomy (GTDB): domain Bacteria; phylum Verrucomicrobiota; class Verrucomicrobiia; order Opitutales; family Oceanipulchritudinaceae; genus JAFIGE01. The sequence goes on from JAFIGE010000021.1 coordinate 27,211, forward strand.
TGAGGTGGTCGGACCGGGGGCCCTGTTCATCGCCCATGTGTGCGAATTGCTTTGAATAGGTAGTCCGGATGATTCATCGCCGGACTGCGACGGAGAGGCGGGCCCGCCTTTTCGAGGGCCTCGGGCGACGAAGCGTGCGCGCGAGGGTTTCGGACCTTCCGCTTCCGCCCAGCTGCCGAAGGCCGATTTTTGGTTCTTCGGAGAAGTTTGGGGAAAAACGCCCTGCCGAAAAGGGGTATCGGCATAAGGCAGGGATGATTTTGCCGCTGAATCAAAAGGGGCGCAGGCTTCGACACGGCTGAGCTCGCCGCACGCCAGCGCGTCAGCAGGGATCCTGTTTTCGCCGCAATGCTCTTTCACGCTGGAAGCGTGAGCCTTTTCGCGGCTGCGGGAATCTTTTTAAAAAGCGGAACGGGAGGCGGATCAAGGGCCCTGAAACTCCGCGAGGGTGCCTTTTGCATTCAGTCCCTTTTTGGCTGATTGTCTATCTGTGGTTCGCCCGAGGCGCGGGGACCGTTCATTAAGGTAGCACCGGCCCCAGCTCAAATCTTCCTCAAGGGAGCCACTCGGCCCGGAGGAAGCGGGGCGTGCCGGGATTGAGGGGGAAGTTGTGACGGAGGAGGATCCAGTCGAGGTTTTGCCAGTGGCCCATCGGGAGGATCTGTATTTGAGATGCGGATACGGCTTGCCAGCCATCGGGATCAAGATCCGTGGACATTTGGAGTTGCCAGGAGCCGGAGGCAGGATCGGACGGCACGGGCAGAAGGAGGCCGGGGAGGCGCTGGCCGTCGACTTCAGTGAGAATGAGCGCGGCACGCCAGGTGTGGTCGCCGGGGAAGAAGGCGGGTGCGGCGAAGAGGGGGTTGGGGAGAATGAAGACGTCTTCCAGATTGCCGCTGCCCTCGGGGAGAATCTCCGCTGAGTCGGAGGCAAAGGCGACGACGCGCCCGTTGCTGCTGATGGCGGGGTGGCGACCATAAACGATGGGAGTCACGGGAATGAGGTTGTGCGTGATGCCTTCGAGGAGATCGCGCACGAAGAGGTTTTGCGTGGCAAGGATGTAGGTGGTGCCGCCGAACTCGAAGGTGGCGTGCTCGATATCGGGCACCAGGCCGTAGGCATCGGAGTGGAAGACGAGGTAGCGCCCGTCGCCCGAAAGGGCCGGTGAGAGGCTGTGGCCGGCGAGGCGGAAGCCGTTGTTGAAGGACGCCGTGGGCTCCCCCGCGGAGTTGAGGTTGACGCGCGCGGTTGTGCCGGTGGAGACCCGGCGGAGGAAAATGTCGGCCACGCCGTTGGTGTCGCCGGGGACGAGATTGGTCGCGGTGCTGTCGAAGACGAGGGTGTCGCCGTCGTCGGAGATGGCGCAGACATAGGAGCGGCCGCCGGTGGCTTGGGCTCCCGTGCTGGAGATGTTCACGCGGATGGTCTCGCCCGTGAGGCGGTCGTGGCGGAAGACATCGGTTTCGCCGTTGATGTCGCCGGGGACGAGATTGTGTTTGGCCGAGAGAAAGGCGATGAAGCGACCGTCGGGGGTGATTTCGGGATGGATGGAAGGGCCGCCCGCGCCTGCCGAGCCGTCGGGGGCCTGGCTGATGCGGGTGATCTGGCCGGTCGCGCGCTCCCAGAGGAAAATGTTGGTGAGGCCGCCGGTGGCACCCCCGGCGAGGTTGGAAGCGTTGGACTGGAAGGCGACATAGGCCCCGCCTTCACTCACGGAGAGGCCGGGGCGCGCAATATCGGCGGCGAACCCGTCGAAGGTGGACGTGGTGCTGGCGGCGTTGCCCGGTTGGCCGGTGGCGGGATCTTTGGAAACGAGAATGATTTCCCGTGTGCGGAGATTTTCCAGGAAGACCTGGGAAAGGGTTGAGCCGTAGGGGTCGCTGGTGAGATTTTGGGCGACGGAGAGATAGGCCATCCATTCCCCGTCGGGGCTGAGGGCGGGGTTGCGGACGACGCCGCCGGCCGGTTCGCCGCCGGGGGCGAGGGCGCGCAAGGTGAGGGTGTTGGTGGGATAATCGTGGAGGAAGACTTTGGTGCGGTTGGTGGTGTCGAGGGGGGAGAGGTTGTTGGAGGTGGAGGTGAAGGCGGTGCGCGTGCCGGAGCGGTCGAGGGCGGGGTGGCGGGAATTGCCGGAGCCGGGCTCGCCGTTTCGCTGAGAGACGCGGAAGACGCTGCCGAGGGTGCCTTCGACATCGGACAACTCGATCAACGCACTGGCGGGCGGGGCCAGTCGCTGCGGTCCGCTGCCGGGCGCGAGGTGAACGGTAAAGGTCTTGAGGGGATCGGGGCCAGGGGGATTGAGGATGGGGATCCCGATGGTGGCACTCAACTGGCCGGGGGCAAAGCTGAGTTCGCCGCTGGCGGCAACATAGTCCACGCCCGCGAGGGCGGTGCCATCGGCGGTGCTGAAGAAAACGGTGGCGGCGTGGCTCACAAGCCCCGTGCGCGTGACCGTGACAGGGAGGATCTGGTCGGCCGCGGTGGTGCGGAGGTAGGCAAAGGTCGCCTGGCTAAAGCGGAAGAGGGAATCGGTCTCATCCATGCCGCTGGGACCGCCGAAGAGATCCGGCTGCCAATCCACCGGGGTCGGGACGAGCTGGGATTTGCCCGAGGAGAAAAGCACGTTCGCGCCGTCGGGGGTGAGGGCCACGGCAAAATCGGTGCCGCCCATGAAACCGCCCTCCGCCGTGAGCACGGGCGAGGTGAGGAGGCCGTTGCTGAGGTTGCGGGTGAAGATGTCGGTTGTGGCGTTGTTATCGCCCGGCAGGATGTTGTCGGCAGAGGTGATGAAAGCGACGATGTTGCCGTCGTGACTGACGGCGAAGGTCTGCCCGTCGAAGAGGTTGAGGCGCGCGGGGGTGCCGTCGATGGCGGTATCGACGCGGAGCGTGCTCTGGGTGGCGAGGTCGCGGCGGAAGAGGTTGACGATGGTATCGGTATCGTCGGCGACGAGGCCGGGGATGCCGGTGCTGAAGAAGACGCGGGTGCCATCGCCGCTGATGACGACCCGGCGGATGGGGGCCCAGGAAGTGTGGGCCTGGCCCGACGGGAGCTTGGTGATGAGCTGGGTGGTGCGGTTCCCCAAGTCGCGCAGGTAAACATCGGGGCGTTCGCCATTGGTGTCGTCGGGCGTGAGGACGGCATTGGAAATGAAGGCGACGCGCTGGCCATTGGCGGAGACGGAGGGCAGGTAGCTGCGCTGACGGTATTGGAGGTTGTTGTTGCCGAGCGAAGCCGTCTCGGTGTGGCCGGTGACAAGATTGCGGATGAAGACGCTGTCGTCCCACCACGGGTCGATGTGCACGAGGTCGAGGTTGTTTGCGGTGGAAACGAAAACAACGTGCTGGCCGTCTTTGCTGATGGCGGCGTCGTAGGAATCGACATACACCGGATGACCGAGGTTGATGTATTGAATTTGCGCCAGTTCCCCGGCGGAGTTGCGGTTGACGGCTTCCTTGGTGCCGGTGATCCGGTCGAAGAGAAGGATGTCGCGGATGGTGCCGTTGGGATCGTCTTCAAGGATGTCGGGCGCGGCGGACTCATAGAGGATATAGCGCCCGTCTCCGCTGATCGTGGGCTTTGTGCTTTCGCCCTCGCCCGCGCCACCGTAGATGGAGCGGCTGACCAGGGTGAGCGTGCCGGTGGCCATGTCGCGCAGGTAAACATCGGTCAGGCCGTTGGTGTCCCCGGGGACGATGGCGGCGCTGGTGGAAAAGACGACAAAGCGCCCGTCGTCGCTCACATCGATGTGGTTGATGGAGCGGTTGCCGGTGAGGGGCTGGCCATCGGCAGCCTCCGTGAGGAGGCGGCGTTCGGCAAACCACGGGGGCGGGAGCCCGGCGGTGATGGTGACGGCGGCCGTGTTCTGCGCGGCGGGCAGAAGGGTGCGCGGGTTGGAGGCCCCATCGAGAGCCAGGGTGAAGGTCTGGCCGGCTTGGGCGGCCAGAAGCGGTACCTCAACCCACGCCCGGCGTTGCCCGGGGGCGAAGTGAACGGTGGTGGACGGAGCGAGGTAGTGCGTGCCGTCCAGGGCGGTGCCGTCGATCGCGGCGATGTTCACAGACTCCGCCTGATCCACTTTTCCGATACGCTCGACAGCGATCCAGGCCGCCGCATCAAGATCAAGGGCGGTGAAGACCGTTTCCGGGAACAGGATCGCGGTATCAAATTCGGCGAGATCGTTGAGGGGTGAATCGTCGTCGGTGATGAGCACGCGCAGACGGTGGCGGCCCGGAACAAGGTAGCTTCCGTTGGTCGGGTTGGAGAGGGTGACGTAGAGGGTGCGCGTGCCCTGAATGAGATCGTTGTCGATGATGGGCACGGTGAGGGTGCGCTCGCCCTGTTCATTGGCACCCCACGAGAGGGTGCCGGCAACGGGTGTGTAATCCAATCCGGGGACGGCACCATCGACGGGATGCGAAGTGATGTAGTCCACGGAGGCCGCGCCGAAGCTGGCGAAGCCGCTGAACCGGCTGACCGGGATGACCAGCTCGCCGCCCGCGACATTTTCCGCCACGGTGAGGGTCTCTTCGGTGAAAGCGATCTGGTTGGACTGAAAGCCCCAGTTGACGAAGAACCACCGTTCCTGACCGTCGGGTGTATCCACGGCGATGTGGTAGGTTTGGCCGCCCCGCACAATGGCGAAGGCGTTTTGGTTGGAGGTGTTTTGCTCGGCGAGGACCCCGCCAAGTTCGGTGAGGTTGGAGACCTCGTCGCCGGCATAGATACCGATGCCGATCCGTGTGGGGCTGCCGTCGCCAATGCCCACGCGGAGGCGTCCATCGAAGGGCGGGGTGAACTTGTACCAGAGAGAGCTGCCGCCCCAGAGGCCGCCATGGCGGGGCTCGCCGGGTTCCTTGGTGGCACCGGTGTTGTCTGTGCGGAAGGTGCCGCCATTTCCGGTAAGGGTCTGTGCTTTGCTGAAATCGTCGTTGGGCGGAGCGTTTTTGATGGTCAGGCGAAAGGCCCCCGTGGACCCGTCGGTCGAATCCACGGCGATGTAGTAGAATTGATCCCGCACCGTGCTGAAGGTGAGGAAGCTGTCCGCGCCATCAGGGGCACCGGCTCCGGCTGTATCGGTGGCGGCGATGGGGGTCAGGGTCTCGAGGGAGCTGCCCTGGTAGACGGCGAGCGCGGTGGAGAAGGCGGACTGGCTGGTGAAGACCTCGACCTCATTGGCGAAGGGAGCCTGCCAGCGGAACCAGACGGAGTGCGTGGCGGGGTGGCCGGCGTGGGCGGGCTCGTCGGGCTCGGCGGTGGCGAGGCTGTTGTTGGCGAAGGTCACGAAGGAGCGTCGCCCAAGGAAGCGGGCATTGGCAAAATCGTCGTTGAAGGGGCCGGTGGGTTCACCGCTGAGCGAACCGGGGAGGTCGATGCCCCCGGCAATAACCTGGCCTGCCATGATCGAGCGGTCGGCCGTGCCCATGGCGCGGTTGATGATCTGCAGGTAACCCTCGGCGGGGAACTGCGCCCGCATCAGGGCCATGACGCCACTGACGTGCGGGGCGGCCATGGAGGTGCCGCTGAGTTCTTCGTAGAGGTTGGTCGCGGAGGGATTATCGGGCGAAAAGGTGGTCGAGTAAATATTCGATCCGGGAGCGGCGAGGTGGACGGTGGCCTGGCCGAAGTTGGAGAAGAAGGAGCGCGCGCCCGTGCGGTCGTAGCTGGCCACGGCAACGATGTTGTCGACCGGGTAGCTGGCGGGGAACTGGGGCGAGGGGTCGAGGTTGCTGCGGTCGTTGCCGGCGGCGGCGACAAAGATCACGTCGGCCATGGCAGCGTATTCGATGGCATCGAAAAGGGCCTGGTTGAAGCCGCCGCCGCCCCAGCTGTTGCTGAGGATGGAGGCTCCGTGGTTGACCCCGTAGACGATGCAGTCGGCGGCGTGCGAGGTGATGCCGCTGCCCCGCGCGGAGAGAAACTTGAGGGCCATCAACTGCACATTCCAGGCGACCCCGGTGAGACCGGTGGCGTTGTTGCCGACCGCCCCGATGGTGCCGGCGCAGTGGGTGCCGTGGCGGTTGTCGTCCATCGGGTCGCCGGTTCCGGTGATGGCGTTGATGCCGTGGATGTCGTCGATGTAGCCGTTGCCGTCGGAGTCGGTGCCGTCGGCCGTTTCGCCGGGATTGATCCACATGTTGGCGGCGAGGTCCTCGTGGGTGTAGAGCACGCCGGTGTCGATCACACCAACGATGACACCGGGGGCTTCGTTGCGGATAAGCCAACCCTCCGTCGCCCCGATATCCTTGCCGGGGGTGCCGTCGAGCTGGCCATTGTTACGCAGGCCCCAGAGGAGGTCATTGAGCCATGCGGGGTCGTTGGGATCGTTTTGCGTGCTGTGGAGGAGATGGTCGGGCTCGGCGTAGACCACCATGTTCGCGGCCTCGCGGAGAATGGCGAGGGCTTCGGGGAGGTCGTGGACAGAGTTTGCGGGAATGGTGATGCGATAGACCCCGTTTAATTGCAGGGCACTGTGCGGGGCCATGCTGTTTTCGGCGAGAAAACGAGTCCAAACGGACGGATCGGTCTGCGGGTGGAGGCGCACGAGGACGTGATCGCCCACCATGCCCAGCTGTTCGAGCACTTCGAGACCGTCGCCTTCGGAGGTGATACGCAAACGCTCCTCGACCCGAAGAAGCGGGGCGTGGAAATCGGTCTCAAGGAGACGTGTGCGCAGGAAGACAGCGGGGTCGTCCGTCGAACGCGTGGCCGTATCGATCAGGCGGCCGGTGTAGAGGGCGCGGCCGCCCCTCTCGGGCAGAGCGGGTATGGGACGGGACGGGTTGGGGGCATCCGGAGGCTTGAGGGCAGGCGGTTGGGCGGCGGTAGCGGGCGGTTGTAATGGCCGGGCGGATACTTCGGGATGCTCGTCGTTTGCTTCCGGAGTGGTTTCCCTGGCCGGGCGTTCCGTCTGCACCGGCGCCTCTCCCCCGTGCGGGAAGAGGGAGAATTGAAAGAGGCCCGCGAGGAGGATGAGCAGGAGCACCCCGGCAAGGGTGACGGTGAGAGGACGTTTCATGGGAAAAGGGCGGGGATGGATTCGGCGGGCGGCGGGAGAGATTATTCGCGGCTCACTTCGAGACGGTAAAAGGCGGGCATGGCGGCGGGTCCTTCCTCATGCAGAAGGCTGGGCGCGGGGTTTGCCCCGGTGGCGTTGCCCTGTATCCAACCGGTCACGTCGGTCCAGTCATTGAGGTTGTGGGAACGCCAGAGGCGGTAATTGTAGCCGGCGAAGAGGGGTGCCTGGATGCGGCCCGCGGTGTCGGCCTCAAGAGGTTGCTGAAAGGATGTATCGATAAGATCCATACGGTTGATCGGGAGCACGGCGTATTCCACCGTCTCGGCCGCCAAGGGCACGGTGTAATCGCGCCAGGCGGGCGGGTTGAGGCTCCTGAGGGGAATCATGGTGCTATGGGGATCTCTCAAAGACAGGTCGGCCGAAGCGAGCGTGCCCTGCCGGGGGCGGTAAACGAGCGTCGTCCACCGTCCGCCATCAAGTCGGCGGGCAATGCGGAAGCCCAGTTCGTTGCCGTTCAACCACGGGTATTCAATGAGGCGCGAACCGTCGGGCATGGGCAGGACGTCGGGGGCCACGGGAAGCGGCTGGGGAAAAGCGTGTTCGCTCAGGTCGATGTCGCCCACGCCGCCAAAGTTGGCCCGCGTTCCCTGCCCGGCGTTGTTCGCCACAAGGGCGAAGTCGTAGAGATCGTTGCTCCCGCTCTTCACATGCCCGACCCAGCCCGGGGTGGTGTTGCGCAGGGCGAGAAAACCATAGTTGTGCATGTCGTAGGCGCCGATCCAGCCCGGATCGCCACGGGTGCCCGCCCCGTAATCAACGTTGCCGTGATGGTTGTCCGTGAAGGCCCAGGAGTAGACTTCGAAGCCTAGGTAGCGCTGCCCCATGAGGGCCTCACCGTCGTTGCCCATGGAGCCGGTGTTGACGACGCTGTTGGCGTGTGCCCAGAGGTTGCGCCCGCCGAGATCGTAGCCGCGCGAGTTGAAGTCGTCGCCCGTGTGGATGTTGTAAACGCCGAAACCATCACGGGTGATGAAGGCGATGGGGTCGCCCGGTTCGCCGTTGAAGCCCGGCAGGCCGTAGGCGGCGGGAACGATATTGCCGAGGTAGAAGCGGCGGTTGTGGTTGTTGATGAGCGTGATGAATTGGCCGCTGACGGTGAAACCATGGCTGCCGCGGTTGAAAACATAGTTGTCCCACACATGCACGTTGCTGCCGTAATAGCCCATGCCGGGGTCGCGCGGCTGGCTCAGGGCGAGGTGGTTTTTGTTGATGTCGATGCCGATCACCTGCCCGTAATCAAAGAGGATGCGGCGGTCCTCGGGCGGTGTCTGCCAGGCGAAACCCGCTCCGCTGGTAATGCGCCGGAGGGTCGCCTGCTCATGCACGAAATTGCGCGTGGCCATGGGCATGCTGTTGTTGGCCACAAAGACATCCCGCCCGGTGATGGCGATGCGGCCCGACCAGCGGTGAATGTGGAAATCCTCCGGCTGCACGAAAGCACCGAAGGACGGGTGGTTGTTGCCCGCCGGAACGAACCAATCGCCGACCACCGTGGCATCCGTGAGGAGCACGCCGAAGACCAGCCGTCCGGCGCCGGAGCCATGGTAAGTGGCTGCTCCGAAGCCGCCCGCCGTGCCGTAGAGCATATCCGCCGGGTGCGTGCCGTCGGGCACCCGGTCGGCCCAGGTGTCCCCGCTGCCGGGCGCGCCGGGCCAGTTGTTTTTGATGTTGTTGGGGATCCAGCCGCTCGTCCCGAGCCTGGCCGCCCAATCCTGATCGGCACCGAAGTGAACAACCGCGCCGACCAGCTCCACCCAGCAAATGCCCACATCGCTGATATCGCGCAAGTTGCCCGTATGCGTCGGATCAAGGCCGATGAGGCCCCAATCGACCGGCAATTCGCCGCCCCGCCGCGACTGGAATTCGAAGATGAAGCGCGTCGGCAAGTCCAGCTCCCCATCCGCCGGGTAGGCCTCTGTCGGGCGGGCCCAACGGTCGCCCGTGGGTGTGGCTCCGCGAATGACCACGCCCGCGGGGAGCATGAGGCCCCGCCCGTGCGGACCGATCCCCGCGCCCCCGCCCGCTTCGGGCAAAACAAAGTGATACGTCCCCGCCGGGAAATAGACGACCCCGCCCCCCGTCGCATGGGCCGCGTCGCGCGCGCTTTCGAAAGCGGCGAAGTCGCACAGGCCATCGTCCGGCACTGCGCCAAACTGCGGATCGGTCACATCAAAAACATTTGCCCAGGCGACCCGGTCGGTCCACACCGGATATCCCCTCTCATCCTCCGCGTAGTGGCTCGCCACGGGATTATCCGTCGGCGGCAAACCCAGGCAAAAGGCTGGAACCGAGCTAGAGAAGAACACGCCGAATCCAAGCAATCGGGGAAGAGAAGTGAAAGCCATTGATGATCAGAACAACGTCGGGAAAGGATAAGGTCAACCATACGCGAAACCGAATGCGGGAAGTCGCGAACAGGCGCATAGTCCGGTCTGGGAGCCTCTTTCACCGAGTGTAATTTTTTCTTACGGCTGGTATTCAAAAACGGCATAATTGCCTGAAAATTGGCTGCTTTTCGGTAGGCAAACCCTTGCTTTGGCCCTTAAATCGTACCCCTTAGGTTCGTATGCAGGCTCATCACGACAAAGAAACCCATGGTAACTGGCATGCGCGCGCGGCGGACTCGGTGCTCGCGGCCCTGAGTTCCTCCAACGATGGACTTTCCAAGAGCGAGGCGCGGGAGCGGTTGCGTGAACACGGACCCAACGCGTTGCCGGAGGCTGCCAAGCAATCCGCTCTGATGCGGTTCCTCATGCAGTTTCACAACGTGCTCATCTACGTGCTCATTGCCGCCGCCGTGCTCACGGCGCTCATGCAGCACTGGATCGACACGATTGTCATCGCCGGTGTGGTCATTATAAATTCCATCATCGGTTTTATCCAGGAGGGCAAAGCGGAACGGGCCCTCGAAGGCATCCGCAACATGCTCTCCCTGGAGGCGCGGACCATCCGCGAGGGGCAGAAACGCTCCATTGATGCGAAGGAACTCGTGCCGGGCGACATCGTTCTCCTCGAAAGCGGCGACAAAGTGCCGGCGGACATGCGCCTCATCCAAGTGCGCAATTTGAAGGTGGAGGAGTCCCCCCTCACCGGTGAATCGGTTCCGGTGGAGAAGAAGACGGACGCCCTCGATTCCCATGTGCTCCTTGGCGACCGCGTGAACATGGCCTTTTCCGGCACCATGGTCACCTCCGGTCGCGCCACCGGGGTGGTGGTGGCCACCGGCAGCCACACGGAGTTGGGCAAGATCAACGAGATGATGCAGGGCGTGCAGACCCTCAAAACCCCGCTCCTGCGCAAGGTCGACCGCTTCGGCAAGCTCCTTTCCATTATCATCGGCGCCCTCACGGTGGTCTTTTTCGGCATCGGCTATGTCTTCCACGACTACCCCATGGCCGAACTCATCATGGCCGTTATCGGTCTCGCCGTGGCCGCCATCCCCGAGGGTCTGCCCGCGATCATGACGATCACCCTTGCCCTCGGGGTGCAGCGCATGGCCGCGAAAAATGCCATTATCCGCCGCCTCCCCTCGGTCGAGACGCTCGGATCCGTGACCGTCATTTGCTCGGACAAAACCGGCACCCTCACGCGCAACGAGATGACCGTTCAGGCCCTCGTCGTGGGGGGCAAACAGTTCACCGTCACCGGCACCGGCTATGCCCCGGAGGGGGAAATCCGCGATACCGGGAAGGAAAGTGCGGTCAAGGCGGCGGAAGTTCCGGGGCTCCGGGAACTCATTCTCTGTGGCCACCTTTGCAACGATGCCGAACTCATCGAGGAGGGCGGACACTGGACCCTGCAAGGCGACCCCACGGAGGGTGGCCTCCTCACGCTCGCACGCAAAGCCGGGGACCTCCGGACCCAGAGCAAGCGGCTCGACACCCTGCCCTTTGAGAGCGACCACAAATACATGGCGACCCTCCACATCGATGAGGAGGGCCACAAAACGGCTTGGGTCAAAGGTGCCCCCGAGCGCCTCCTCGAGCGGTGCTCGAGCGTGTGGCATGCGGATGGTCCCGCCGAGCTGGACGCCACCGCCTGGAAAGAGCGCATGGAGGAGATGGCCGCGCGTGGATTGCGTGTGCTCGCGGCCGCCTACAAGCCGCTCGGGAAGGATTCCGACGTGGAAAGCATTGACCACGACACCATTGAGAAGGACCTCGTTCTCCTCGGCCTCTACGGCATGATCGACCCGCCGCGCCCCGAGGCCATTGAGGCCGTGGAAGTCTGCAAGGAAGCCAGCATCCGCGTGAAGATGATCACCGGTGACCACGCCCTGACGGCTTCCGCGATCGCGCGCGAACTCGGTCTGGAAGCGTGGGAAAAGCCCATCACCGGAGCCGAACTGGAGGCCATGAGCGATGAAGAGCTGGCCGATGCCGCCGTTTCCTGCGACGTCTTTGCCCGCACCAGCCCGGAGAACAAGCTGCGACTCGTCGAGGCCTTGCAGTCGCGCGGCGAAATCACCGCGATGACGGGAGACGGCGTGAACGACGCCCCCGCCCTCAAACGCTCCGATGTCGGCATCGCCATGGGCGTAAAGGGCACCGAAGTGACGAAAGAGGCTTCCGAGATGGTCCTGGCCGACGACAACTTCGCCACCATCGCGCGGGCCGTGCGGGAAGGCCGCACCATTTATGACAACCTGCGCAAAGCCATCCTCTTCATCCTCCCGACCAACGGCGCGCAGAGCCTCGTGGTGATGGCGGCCATCATGGTCGGCATGGCCATGCCCATCACGCCGGTGCAGATCCTCTGGATCAACATGGTCACGGCGGTGACACTCGCTCTCGCGCTTTCCTTCGAGCCCTCCGAGCGCGGGGTGATGAGGCGGCCCCCGCGTGATCCGGCGGCAGGCATCCTCGACCGGCTCTTCCTTTGGCGCCTTGCGATCGTGTCCGTGATTCTTGCCGGGTTTTCCATCGCCTTCTACCAGATGATGGTGCGGGGAGGATTTTCCAACGAGTTGGCCACCACGGTTGCGGTGAACACCCTCGCCTTCGGGCAGGTCTTCTACCTCTTCAATTGCCGGTCGTTGAACGATTCCATCTTCCACCAAGGCTTTTTCTCCAACCGCGTGGCCTGGCTGACCGTGGGTATCCTCGTGGCTCTGCAAATGCTCTTCACCTATGCGGGCTTCATGCAGACACTCTTCGCCACGGAAAGCATCCCGCTGATTCTCTGGCCGAAGATCCTCATGGCCGGTGTGGTCGTGTTTGCCGTGGTTGAGGCCGAAAAGGCGGTCCTCGCCCGTATGCAGCGGGGCGAGCGGATCATTTAGATTAAGGAACGAAAAACCCCTCCGGCAGGGCGGGTGCCGCGCAATTTGCGCGCGTGCCCGCCCTGCTTTTGTACGCCCCGTCTCACCCGCCCGCCTCTACGCCGTCATACGGGCAATCCGCTTCTGCAGATCGGCGATTTCGGCTTCCACGGGGAGCTTTTTGTCGAGCACATGCACGAGCAGGGTGCGATCCTTTATCTCGCAGCTCGCCGTGCCCGGCAGGAGGCTGATGATCCACGCCAGGAGAAGGGTTTGCCGCATGTCATCGCTGACTGAAACGGTCAGAAAACCGGGATCCACCGAAACCGCCCCAGGGTGGTAAGCCCGGCGGGCAACATCCCAACCGCCCCGCATGGCTGTGATAAAGAAGTAAGGAAGGAAAGCCAGCACCCCCAGCGGTCGCAGCCTCCACTGCCCCGGAGGCACGCAGTAGAGGCTGATGAGGGTCGTCAACAAGAGGACCAGAAGAACAAACCAGAGATCGGACGTCTGGCCACCGACGAGGATAAACCACCCGGCGGCAAACAAAAGCAGCCGCACGAGGAAAGCACCGGGCGAGAAAACGGATTTGGTGTATTGGACAAGGGTGTTCACGGCGCAAAATGGGTTTAGCGGAGGAGGAAGAGGAGACCGATGAAGAAGAGAAGAAAACTGAGCCCGGCCACTTCCCATTGCCGCAGGAAGTGTTCGGCACCGCCGGTGATTCGTTTCGTTTGGGGCATTTCAAATACATCGTAGAGAACCGCCTCCGGGCTGGTCGTGCGGGAAAAAGAGCGCGCGATCCCGTCGATGCCAGCCTGAACGCGCCCGACAAGGAAGCGCCCGACTGCCAGGATGGGCACGAGCAGATCGCCCGGTGGAACGAGCGGTTGCTGCGAAGGCCAGCGGTTGAGACGGGCCACTTTGAGCGTAAGCACGAAGAACAGGGCCCCGGCGGCAACCGGCCAGAGCGCCGCCCAGAGAGAGGCGGGGGCGAGATAGACGGCGGCCAGGGGTTGTCCCTTCGTCACGTGTTCGGACAGTTCAAGAGGGAGCAAAACGGGGCTGAGGGTCCACCAGCCCCCCGCGGCGAGCAGCACCAGCCACGGGAAAAAGTAGGAGGGCGCCTGGCTCCTGGCCGGCCCCTCGATACGGCTCAGGAGGTGGAGAAAACGTCCGAGGAGGACGGTCGTGGCAAAGGCCGAGACCGTCAGCAGGAGGAGAAAGATTCCGGTGCCGGGAAGAGCGCTGTCGCCCAGGAAGGTTTTGAGGAAGTATTTCGTCCAAAGACCGCCGGTCAGCGGAGCCCCCGCAATGGAGAGCGCCCCGATGGCCAGACCGCCCCACATAACCGGGCGCCACGCGCCGCCCACCTTGGCGGGAAGTGCCGTGCCCAGGAACAAGAGGGCCTTCGCCGTGCCGTGGTTGAAGGCATAGAGCGCGACGGCCGGGAGAAGGAGCGCGGCGGGCACTTCCCCGTAGAGCCCCACGCCCAACAGCGCCGTCATCAAGCCCATTTGACTGATGCTGGAGTAGGCCAGGTTCGTCTTCGGGTCGACTTGCGCAAGGCCCACGGCGACCGCTCCCAGGGCGGCGGTGAGGCCAAGCACAATCATGAGTAGAGCGATGCCGGACCAGTCCACCAGGCCGACCGGAGCCAGGTGCATCCACCCGACAAGTCCGGCTTTGATCATGGCCCCGCTGAGCACCGCGCTCGCCGGCGTGGGGGCCACCGGGTGGGCCAGCGGAAGCCAGAAATAGAGCGGAATGGCCCCCACCTTCACGCCGAATCCGATCAGCCCGAGGAGGAAAATCCACCAGCCGTCCGGGGCGGCGGCGAGGGCGGGAGCGAGATCCCGCAGAAGCAGGCTGTCTGCCCGGAGCACGGCGAAATAGAGCGCGGTGATGAGAAACAACTCTCCGAGAATGGCCATCACCAGGTAGATGCGGCCCGCCCGGCGGGCCGTGTCCGTTCGCGTGTGCACGACCAAGCCGTAGGAGGCGAAGGTCATGAGCGCAAAAAACGTGTAGAAGCTCGCCACGTCACCCGCGATGAGGAGCCCGAAGTTGCCCGCCATCGCCCCCCCGAAATAGACGAAGAACGACCGCAGACGGGGATCCTCCGCCAGATAGAAGCCCCCGAAGAGGCCGCCGACGGCCCACAGCAGACCCGTCAACATGAGGAGGATACGGCGGGCGTCATCGAGTTCGAGGTGTGTGCCCAACAAAAGCCAGTCGACCGAGACCCCCGGCGGGTAGAGGGCGGCAAGAAGAAGGGCGGGCACGGCCGCGAGGGCAAACAGGCAGCCCGTGGCGCGCCCGCCGAGCCGCAGAAAGGTCCCGGCGATGGCCCCCAATACAGGGAATAGAATGGTGAGAAAGTAGATCATGGGCCGTAGAGGCTTTCCGCGATTTCGCGGGCTATCGACAAGGGGCTCCCGTCCACCATGGCGAAAACGCCGGCGGCGAGGGAGAGCAATCCGGTGACGACCACCGGAACGAGGAGCAGCGCCGGGGTTTCCAGCCGCCCGACTTTGCGCAGGGGGGTTGCCTCCTCTTCATCGGGATCACAAAACCACGCCCGGTAAACAATGGGGAGGAAGTAGGCCGCGTTGAGCGCGCTGCTCCCCAGGAGAACCCCCACCACCCAGTAGCTTCCCGCTTCAATCGCGCCGAGGCTCAGATACCATTTGCTCACAAAACCGGCCACCGGGGGCAGGCCGATCATTCCGAAGGCCGCCACCGTGAAGGCCGCCATCGTCAATGGCATGCGGCGGCCAATCCCGTTGAGTTGGCTGATGCGGTATTTGCCGTAGGTTTCCGCAATGTTGCCCGCCGCGAAAAACATGGTGATCTTCATCAGGCCCTGGTGCACCAGGTGCACGATGGCACCCGTCGAACTGAGCAACCCGGTGATCGCCACCCCGAGCGCGATGTAGGATAGCTGACTGACCGTGGAGTAAGCCAGCCGCGCCTTGAAATCGTCCTGAAAAAGCGCCCGCACCGAACCATAAATGATCGTGAAAGCGGCAAGAAAGGCCAGCGGGGGGAGGAGCGACATTTCCGCCGTAAGCTCGATGCCATACACATCGTAAACCAGCCGCACGATGCCAAAGGCCCCCGCCTTCACCACCGCGACCGCATGCAGCAGCGCGCTCACGGGCGCGGGAGCGACCATCGAAACCGGCAGCCACCCGTGCAGCGGGAAAATCGCCGCCTTCACAGAAAGCCCCGCGAGCAGGAGGAAGAAGAGAACGGTGAGCAGAAGGCGGTTCTCCTGGGCGGCGGCGGCGACAATCTCCGTCTGTCCGAAGTAAATCGGCCCCGCGACCACGAAGAGCCCCACCACCCCGAGGAAAAGGACCGAGCCCCCGCCGATCGTGTACCACAGATAAGTCCGGCCCGCCGTGACCGCTTTCTCCGTCCCCCGGTGGACCACCAGGGGGTAGGTCGCCAGCGTGAGGAACTCGTAGAAAACGAAGAACGTCACGACATTTCCCGAGAGCGCGATCCCCGTGCTCGCCGTCACGCAGAGACTGAAAAACCCGAAGAAGCGTCTGCGGTGCAAGCCGCCTTCCAGATAGCCGATGGCATACAGCGTCGTCACCAACCACAGGATCGCGGAAAGCGAAACGAAGAGCAGACCGAGAAGGTCAACGTGCAAACTGAAGGAGAGGTCGTTCGCGAGGTCGAAGACAAAGGTGAACTCCTCTCCGCGCAGATACCCCGCGAAGACCCAGGCGATCAAGCCGACCTTCGCCAACGCTCCGGAGAGATTCAGGAACGTGCGCAACGCCGTCTGCTCCTCGCGCAGGAGAAGGATCAGCATCCCCGGGATCAGGGAACTGATGAGAATGACCAGAGGCAAAAGACTAGTCGTTTCCATGGCGGCCTCCTTCCGGATAAGTCTCCACGCCGGTGGCAAAGGGAGCGGTGCTTTCGAGGAATTGAATAATGTGGTCCGCCGGCAGCACGATCAGGAAGGACCCGATCGCCAAAACGAGCGCGCAGACCTGCAGCGCCTTCGGAACGGGACGCACCGGTTGCCCGGCCTCCGCCGGGGCGAAGGCCAGACGCAGAATCATAAACACATAGCCGGCGGTCAAAAAGCTCCCGCCCAAAACAGCCGGGGCCCACCACCACTGCTCGCTCATGAAGATCCCCTTGAGCAGCATCCACTTGGCGAAAAAGCCGCCGCTCGGCGGCAGCCCGATGAGGCTCACCCCGGCCACCGCGATGGCCATCGCCGTCATTGGCAAACGCGCCACCAGGTCGCGCAGCGAACTCTTCCGGTCGTGCCCGAGGGCGATAACGATGATCCCCGCCGAAAGAAAGAAGGAAGCCTTGGCGAAGCCATGGGCCATCACCTGGTAGACCGCCGCTGTCCAAGCCGGGCTGAGCCAGTTGGCGGATTCCGCCGCCACCCCCGGAGCCAGAACGATCAGAGGGAAAACCATGAGCAGGTAGCCCAGCTGCGCCACACTCGAATGGGCCACGATCAGCTTGAGGCGATCCTGCATCAACGCCTGCCAGGATCCCCAGAGCACGGCCACCGCCCCCGCCACCCCGATCAGTTGGCCGGCCGCGAAGGTGAGAGACACCCCGAACACCTCGGTCCACAAGCGCAGGAGGATATAGAACGTCCCCTTCACGACCAGCGCCGAAAGCAAGGCGCTCACCGGAGGCAGGGCCGCCGCATGGGCCGGCGGGAGCCAGAAGTGCAGCGGGAAACACGCTGTCTTGATCATCAGCCCAAGGGTCATGACAATCAGGGCGAAAGTCGTCGCGGGGCCCGGCGTGAGGGCCGCCCCAAGCAGGGTGATGTCCAGAGTACCCGTGCTCCCGTAGAGCAGCGCCACCCCGAAAAGGTAGCCCATCGAGCCCGCGATGGCGGCCAGCAGGTAGCGCAGGCCCGCGATCAGCGAAGCCGCCTTGCCCGAGAGCACGGCCAGCGCCACCGCGCAAATACCCACCACCTCGATCGTCACAAAGAGATTGAACAGGTCGTTCGAGAGGAAGAGCCCGTTAAGCCCCGCCCAGAGGAAGAGCCACAGGGGCCAGAAGAGCGCGGACGTGCCCCCCGCCGTGGCCTCCTTGCGGAAATACCACCACGCGTAGAGACTGATCACGCCCCCCACGAGCGCGGTCATGCCGATGAAGACCGCCGCAAGCGGATCGAGCCGCAGAAGGATGCCGAGCGGCGGAGCCCACCCGCCGAGCAGGTGGATCACTGTCCCCTTCCGCGCGACCTCAAGGATCGCCGGAAAGGCCAGCGCCGTCGTGCCGAGACTTCCGAGCAAGCCCGTTCGGGCCCGTCCCTCCGTGCGGAAGAACAGGCTCACGAGCGCAAATGCGATCGGGACCCCCACGAGGAGGGCCACCAGGGGTGAGGCGGGAAGGTCCGTCATTCTTCTTCAACGGGAAAGGTTTCCTGGCCGGTCAGTTGCTGGATGCGGCGCGCCAGCGCCAGAGCGAAAGCGGCCGCGCTCACCGCCACCACGATGCCCGTGATGACCATGGCGTGCGGCACCGGATCGGCAAAGGCGAGCGCATCGCGTTCCGCAAAACTCACAAAACAGAGAAAGACGCCGCCACCCATGATCTTGGTGGCGATGATCTTTTTGAAAAAGAGCCGCGTGGTGAAGATCCCCGCCAAGCCGACGGCGAAGATAACCGCCGAAGCCAGACTGTAGATTTGGTACGTTTCCATGGTCAGGACGATGCCGGGGTAAAAGGTTCAGCTGATTCCGCACTCATGCCGTTGAAGTAGGCAAAAATGGCCGTCAGCGCGGCGGCGATACTGAGCGCGGCGAGCGTCTCCACGACGAGGATGAGCAGACCCGCCTGGGCGAGAGGATATTCAAACAGAGCCCCTCCCCCGGCCATGAAAAGAAAGCCCAGGAGGAGGAAAAAGCCGAAGCCCGCCGTCAGCAGCAGGTGCCGCAGCCAGGGAGCCATGGAAGCAAAGACGGGCCACCCGCCCAGGTGGAGCAGGATCCCGCCCGCGCCCCAGAGAACGGCGGCCTGGAAAGCCCCGCCCGGTTCCGTCTTTCCCAGATAGAGGAGAAACGCCCCCACCAGAAACAGCACCGGTGTGAAGAGAAGAATCACCTGCCGCAAGAGGGGATCCACTGCCCGTACCACCGGCCGGCAGAAATATTCCCGGCCGCCCGTGGCGAATAGCGCCAACAGGGCCATGAGCACCACACCCACCTCCAGCCACGTATCGTAGCTGCGGTAGTTCAGCAGCACCGCCGTGACCGGATGGTCGACCCCCGACTGCGGCAGGTTGTCCGCCGCCAGTGCGGTCAAGCCACCGCCATTCGGAACACGCCAGACCGCTTCGATGGCCACAACCAGAAACACGAGCACACCCGCTCCCACGAGCCCCTGGCTCACCCGGGAAGGCCGGTCGCCGCCCTCACCGGTTGAGCGCGACCGGGAGAAGTCGCGCAGGGCGTCGATAAGCAGGACCCCGAGGAAACCCGCCGCAATCGCCGCCTCCGCGATCGCCACATCCACCGCCCCGAGGCGCGCCCACGCAAGGGCCAGCGTCAGACCAAAGGCGAAAAAGAGAAACACGCACTGCGGCAAGGTCGGAGCCAGGAGGCAGCGCACCGCCAGAAAGACCGCCAGCACGGCCAGTAAACTATCGATCCACAGGCTCATTTTGCGGGAACCTCCGGGCTTTCGGACGGACGCCCGAGTTGAAACTTGGCCACCAGGTAGCAGGCCGTCGAGCTGGCCAACAACGTCGAAAGCCAGATGAGGAAAATCTTCAGCGCCGCCCACGGCGAGCCAATGTGGATGGCCATGCCCGCTGCAATCAGCCCCAGCCCGATGTTGTCCACCTTCGTCAGCGCATGGAGACGGCTAAACAAATCCGGAAAGCGCAGCAGACCCAGCGTGCCCCCAAGGAAAAAGAAACAACCCGCCAGGAGCAGGATGATCGTGAACAGATTGGTCATGGTCATGCCTTCCCTCCCTTCTTCCCCGGTTTCCACACCTGGACAAAGCAGATCACCAGCAGAACCGCCAAAACATTAAACGTGATGGCCACATTCAGCAGCGTCAGCTCTCCCAGATAGCCCGCCAGAACAATCAGAATGGCCATGCCCGTCGTGCCGAAAAGCTGCGTCGTCAGAAGACGGTCGGCTACAGTCGGACCTCTCCATACCCGCAGGAGACCCAGGCAGATATTGAGCAGCAAAAAAAGGCAGACTCCGATAAAAAATCCATTCATGAGATGCGAAAGACCGTTGGTTTGTGCGTAGAAAAACCAGTGAGCACGCCTTCCGCAATACCTCTATGCCGATTTTTCACCGCATCTTGCACTTGGCTGGCGCAAGAGGGCGGGCTTCCGGCGAGTTGTGCGCCCGTTCATTCAGCGCGAGCCTAGAGAGATATCACTTTTCGCCGGGAAGCGTCCTCCAAGAGACCTCCCCTTTGTGGACCGCAGCTTGTTCGGATTGAAACAACTTACCCGAGCCGCCCATCCGGTATGGCGGCCTCGTGCGGGGATCAATCCACTGCCGTAACGGTTACTTTGACCTCCGGGTCTGCCCGGCGGGCAGAGTCCATCACCTGAATCATCAGGCCGGAACGGGCGGCCCGTTCCACTTGCAAAATCACCGGCACATCCGCCTGAGAGCGGACCAGGCGGGTGATCGCCTCGACCCGGCTGAGGGGCACATTCACCTCATCATGGATGATCTGGCCGGTCGCTGTAATGCGGAACATGATCGGATCGCTGTCCGTTTCCTGCGGTTGCTCAGGCTGCGGTGTCGGCTTGTCCACCCCAAGACCCCGCTCGTCCACAAACACGGTGGTCACGATAAAGAAAATCAAGAGGATGAACACCATATCAATCATCGGAGAGATATTGATATCCGTCCGGTCTTCACCTTTTTTTAATCTGCCTGCTTTGCTGCTCATGGGGTGGGGCGGGAGTCAGTCCCGATTGCTTGGCATTAGAGATGCGGCGCGCCGTTGTTTTGTTCAAGGAAATTGTCGCCCCGCTTCTCCATGCTCTCCAAATTACCTGTTTTTATGGCGCGATTCCTTCCTCAACGTCCGGCTTTGCCGGGAACCCCCCCCGCTGCTTTGGAGGAGCAGTTGGGGGGGCAGGGTCACCCGGCCTTCCGCGTCGGGCAGATCCTTGATTGGGTCTACCGCAAGCGGGTGCGCCGATTTGAAGATATGACCAACCTCCCGCGCGGCCTGCGCGAGTGGCTTGAGGCCAACTATACCCTCGAACCCGCCCGCGAGGCCCTTGTGAAGCGCTCTTCGGATGTTACTGAAAAACTTCTCCTGGAAATGGAAGACCGCGCGCTCGTGGAGACTGTGCTCATCCGATATCCGCAGCGGGGGGTGGGCGCGGAGGAGTCACGGAAAACCATTTGTGTGTCGAGCCAGGTCGGTTGCGCCTACGGGTGTCGGTTTTGTGCATCCGGGCTCGCGGGTTGGAAGCGGGATCTCACGGCGGGTGAAATCGTCGGCCAGTTCCTCCACGTCTGTTACATAGAGGATGCCCGCGCGCTCACCGATAACCAAGGAAGTCCGGGCCGAAGGGCTTCTTCCGACGACCCCGTTCCCTTCGACAACGTGGTTTTCATGGGCATGGGCGAGCCCCTCGCCAATTACGAGGCGGTTGTTGCCGCCATTCGCTGCCTGAATGCGCCCTGGGGTTTGGGATTTGGTGCACGGCGAATCACCCTGTCCACCTCCGGACTCGTGCCCCAAATCCGCCGCCTTGCCGACGAAGGTCTCCAGATCCGTCTCGCTGTTAGCCTGCATGGAGCGACCAACCCTGTTCGCGATGCAATCATGCCGATCAACCGCAAGTATCCCCTCGAAGAGCTCATCCCCGCCATCGAGGATTTCTCCGGAAAGAACGGTCGCCTTGTGACATTGGAATACATTCTCATTGAGGATGTGAACGATTTCCTCGAGCAAGCGCACGCGCTTGCCGGGATCGCCGCCCGCCTTCGTGCCCACGTCAATCTCATCCCTTACAACTCCGTGGAGGGGCTCACATGGAAACGCCCCAACATTAAGCGCCAACAAACCTTCGCCCGTGTTCTCCGCGAGGCCCGTGTTTCGCACACAATCCGAAAGGAAAAGGGCCACGACATCGACGCCGCCTGCGGCCAGCTGCGCCTTCGCACGGAGAAAGACCGTGCTGTAGCCGCAGGTTAAACTCCCCTGACTGACTGGCGTAGTCGACTTTTCATTGTATCAGAAAAACGAATACGATTACGAATTGCACCGGCGAAGGGAACCCGCCCCAAACACGGCGAGGATGCGCGGATGGAGCGCTTTCAAGCGAGGGTGGCGGAGGCGTTACAGGAAAAGAAAGCAATCGAGGGCCTCCCTTCCCGTCGACCCGTCATCCGGTTTCACCCCCCCCCGGCAGACCCCTTCCTCTCCATTACGGCCTCTTTCGGTCGGGTCGATAGCGGGGTTGAGCGCGTTGCTTTCTGGTGTGAATAACTTTTTTTCAAATGTACTTGCGCGACCCGTCGAGGAGGTCTTTCGTCCGGCCTCTTTCTCTTCTGGAGAAATCCGTTCTTTCTCACCTTCCCTCAAATCCGGCTGAAGTTGCCCGTGCCAAACGGGAAAACTTTTTTCAACATTCTTGAAAAAAGTACTTGCGCCGGACACCGGAGACCCCTTTCGTCCGCAACCTTTCGCTTCTTGGCGAAACGTTCTTTCGAAAAGCTTTTCAGAAACCCGCACCAACCGGTGCCGAAAAAAAACTCAAATTTTTTTTCGAAAAGGTCTTGACGGAAGCAAAGGAAGTCTCCCTGATGGAAGTCTTTCTCAAATCGAGAAAAGGATGCGTTCTTTGAAAGTTACTCAGTGCGATTGGGAGGTCTACATGGACCGATCAATCCTTTGAAAAATGAATTATTGCTCAAGGGTTTAGGCTCTTGAGCGCATACGTGAACGCTGTGGAAACACAGATCACGTTCAGTAGTCAGTCCGTTCTAGGACACAGCTCTGAAAGATTTAAAAACTTTCGGAGAGTTTGATCCTGGCTCAGAGTGAACGCTGGCGGCGTGGTTCAGACATGCAAGTCGAGCGATGAAGTTCCTTCGGGAGCGGATTAGCGGCGAACGGGTGAGGAACACGTGAGCAACCTGCCCTGAAGTTGGGGATAGCCCGGCGAAAGCTGGATTAATACCGAATGTGGTTCGGAGTCGCATGGCTCCGTCACTAAAGCTTGTAACGGCGCTTCAGGAGGGGCTCGCGGCCTATCAGCTTGTTGGTGAGGTAACGGCTCACCAAGGCTAAGACGGGTAGCTGGTCTGAGAGGATGATCAGCCACACTGGAACTGAGACACGGTCCAGACACCTACGGGTGGCAGCAGTTTCGAATCATTCACAATGGGGGAAACCCTGATGGTGCAACGCCGCGTGGGGGATGAAGGCCCTCGGGTCGTAAACCCCTGTCACCAGGGACTAAACGTACGGTTCATACCCGTGCTTGAATTAACCTGGAGAGGAAGAGGTGGCTAACTCTGTGCCAGCAGCCGCGGTAATACAGAGACCTCGAGCGTTACTCGGATTTACTGGGCGTAAAGGGTCCGTAGGCGGCCTTGTGTGTCGGGTGTGAAATCCTATGGCTTAACCATAGATGTGCGCCCGAAACTACTTGGCTAGAGTATTGGAGAGGTGAGTGGAATTCCAGGTGTAGCGGTGAAATGCGTAG
>JAFIGE010000192.1 GCA_020831585.1 Opitutales bacterium
CGAAACCACTGAATCCATAGTCGCCCGCGTCCTCCACCAGCCCTGCCCGCACCGGATTCAAATCGATATACGCCGCCACCATCCTTTGCGCCGCCGTATCCGCCTCCACGATGACACTGCGGAACCGCTCCGCCCAGAAAGTCCCCACCGTCCCGCGCTTCCGGTTATACCACAAAGTAAAGCGCGTCTTCACCTCCCGCATAAAGACCGAGACGTCCCCCATTCTCGCCTTCAAGCGTCGCCGGATCCCCTCTGCGGAGTTCCCGTTCTTCCTCAGAATGACCTCCAAATCATCCGCATCCAATCCCAGCGAAGCACACCGCGTCCCCCCATACAGCGCCCGAAACCGCGCCACCAGACCCGCATCGTCCAAATCCTCCGTCTCCTTCGGATCCAGCCGCACGAAGATGTGAAAGTGATTCGCCATAAAGCAATACGTCAGCACCTCCATCCCCGCAAACGCCGCCTGCGAGCGCATGATATGCCGCATCGCCTCCATCGCCTCCTCATCCATCAATCGTCTCTTCTGCACGACCCTTGAAATAAGGTGGTGGCATGCCAACCGTGGATACATCAACCGTCTGCAAAATTTCCTGCTCATTTGGCCATCCCAATAGCCATCCAAAAAAACTGCAATAAAAAATTTCAGAACATTGCAGCAGGTGATCCGAACATGAATCCCTTGTCGCCGGTTGATCAACTGTATAACCTGTTGTCGGCGTTGACCGGTGGGGAAGGGGATGTGTCGATTGCTGAACAATTTTCTTCTCCAACCCCCTTTTCCCCCTATGAGTGTTTCCCCCTTTTTCGCTCGTGCCGGAGCCTTTGTTTTCGGTGCGCTTCTTTTGGTAATGTCGGTTCTCGATCTGAGTGCGCAGCGGCGTGGTCTCTGGTTGGACGCGGACCGCGTCGATGATCTGCGCGCGGCCGTGGCGGTGCCCGACAGCCATCACGCGCGAACGTTCGCCGCGATGACCGCGTGGATCGACGCGAACGCGACGAACATCATTGAGGTGCCCAACCGCCTGGGGAGCAATTGGAACTATGACCGGTCCTATCTTGCCCAGCAGGCCTCTCTGCGCGCACTGCTCTCGGCGGATGTTGCGGACCGTGCGCACTATGCGGAGATCGCCTTCGATGCCCTGTATGCCATGTATGCGGACCCGGATTCGGGCGGGCACCAGCTTCTCGGGTCGAACCAGCACCTCTCGAAAGCGACGGTGGCGATGGGGTTCGCGCTCGGCTACGAATTTGCCTACGAGTTCTGGACGCCGACGCAGCGCTCTTGGGTGCACGGAAAAATGATCGAGGCCTTGAATGGATGGACGAGCCTCGGGCACACCAACTTTGGCGGGGCCTCGTCCTCCAACTGGTTGCCTGTCGTGCGCGGCGCGGAGGTGTGCATGATGCTTTCGGCGGGCGAAGAAGCCGAGCGTCCCTTGCGTTACCGCTTTTTGCGCTCCGCCCTTCTCAACAACGCCAACACCCATGGCCCGCGCGGCTGGGGCCAGGAGGGCAACTACTACATGTCTTACGGGCAGATCTTTGCCATCCCGGCAATGCTGGCCGCGCAAAATATTGGTGATCCGGAGATGAAGCTGTCGCTCACGCAGACGCAACACCACCTCGTGCCCTTGTACGCGTCCATGTTTAGCCCCAGTTTTGATACGGTCAACTGGGGCGTGGGCGGATC
Source organism: Opitutales bacterium (assembly GCA_020831585.1). Classification (GTDB taxonomy): domain Bacteria; phylum Verrucomicrobiota; class Verrucomicrobiia; order Opitutales; family Oceanipulchritudinaceae; genus JAFIGE01. Next base: position 1,694 of record JAFIGE010000192.1, read on the forward strand.
GGGGTGGGATGGCGGCTTTGCCTCCCTCACAATGGCCCTGGCGCCGGAGGGAGAAAAACCGTATTTCCGCTGGTGGTTTGACCGTTTCATGGGGGTGGAAAACCCCGCTCCCGATGCCGCCAAGTTCGACCGCGACCGCCAGGGCCGGGTATGGGCGCTGATTTATTATCCGGATCATATCACCCCGGCCGACCCGGCGGAACACTTTCCTCTGGCGATTGAGGACACCGGGGGCTTCTTCCTGCGCTCCGGATGGCAAGATGCGGGGGATGTCGTGGCGTTCCTCGGGACCGACCGCGCTTTTTACGCGCCGGGCTGGGACGCCCCCGATGCCCTCTCGCTGGTTGTGCTCGGGCAGGGCAACCGCTACATCACGGGAGCGGGAAACACCGCCTACCTGGCTTCTGCGAAAGACCTCTTCAGCACCATTCTCGTCAACGACGCCGTTCCCGTTACGGGGAGCACGGGCGGGCGGGAGTGGTTTGGCCTGTCGGACAATGCAGCCTATGTCATCGCCAGCGGGGGCAACGCTTATGGAAACTTGGGCTTGAGCACGGCTCACCGCCACCTTCTGGCCGATTTCTCGGGAACCTCGGGCCAAACCGCGCTTCTCGGTTTGCGCGACAAGCTACGCTCCTCCGCCGGCGCGCATGAATACCGCTGGCAAATCAACACGGGGCTCAGCCAAGTCACCCTTGGCGAGGAAGACGGTCGCCCCACCTTTACGCTCACACATTCCGGAAACGACGGCTATTTGCGCGGCTGGGTCGTGCATCCGGCCAACGCCACTCTGCAAGCCGGCCCCAACCGCCTCTTTTTCAACACCACCGCGACCAACGCCGACATCTGGGTCGTCATGGCGGTCGGGGAGGGGAGTGCCCCGAGCGCTTCCATCTCCGGCAGTGGCCTCGATTCCACCTTTATCCTCAATGGCGTGACGGTGACCTACGACCAGGTCGCCGACCGCATGATCAACAGCGCTGTTTCCTTCCAGACTCCGCCGGTCGCCAGCTTCACCGTGTCGCCTGGCTCGGGTGAGCCACCGCTGGCGGTGTCGGTCAATGCCGGCGCTTCCTCCAGTCCGGCTGGGATCGCTGAATATGTCTGGAATTTCGGAGACGGCACGACTGCTACCGGCTCCACTGCGCAACACACCTACACCGAGCCCGGCGTCTACAAAATCTCCCTGCGTATAACCGACAACCTGGGTCGCCACGAAGTGGCTAACCGGACCGTTTCCGCCGGAACGCGCTGGCCCAACGCCGCCTTTACGGTCAGCCCGAATTCCGGCCAACCGCCCCTCACGGTCACTTTTAATCCCGGTGCCTCCAATCACCCCAACGGCCTTCCTATGACCTTTGAGTGGGACCTCGGCGACGGGACCACCTTCACCACGACAAACAACGCCAGCTTTACCCACACCTATGGCGCGGGCACCTTCCGCCCCACGCTCATTCTCCGCGATGAAAACGGCGGTTTCAGCGCCGCCGACCGCACCGTGAGCGTGGCCAACCAATCGCCCGTGGCCTTGGTCGACTGGGACATCGGGGGCGGCGCTCCGCCGCTCACGGTTAATTTCAGGGGCGATCAATCCTACGACCCGGACGGCGTGATCGTCTCCTACCTCTGGAACTTTGGAGATGGCCATACTTCGGATGAGCCGAACCCGACACACACCTACACCACCCCCGGCGATTTCACCGTTACGCTCACCGTCATGGACGATAGCGACGCCACCGGCAGCCGCTCCCTCCCCAACCCCATCCGCGTGCGCGCCGCCGCCAACCCCATCGCCGCCCTTGATCCGGCGGACGTGCCGGGCCTCCTCCGCGGCCTCGAATACCACTTTTATTTCAATGATGTTTCGAGCGGCACGGGTCGCATGCCCTTCTACTTCACCCCCGACCTCATCACCCTCCTCTGGTCGGGTGTGCTCGACAACTTCCACACCTGGCCGAGCAACCGCTCCGACCGCTATGTGTTCCGCTACCGAGGTTTCATCGATATTCCGGAGGACGGCGTCTACACATTCTACGTGGATTCCCGTAACGGCGCTCTCCTCAACATTGCCGGGCAAGAGCTGATCCGCAACAACACCCGCTTCGGATCGGTCGATGAGTGGAATACCCTCGCGCTCTCCGCCGGTCTGCACGCGGTTGATTTCATTTACTTCGCCAACGAGGCGGGGTCCGGACCCTTCCATCCCTATCTTTCGCTCACCTGGAGCGGACCGGGCTTTGGCCCGCAGCAGGTTGACAGCGACCTTCTCTACTGGCGGCCCGGTCGCCCGCAGGCGGACTTCGTTTACAGCCCCGCCCCGGATTCAGCGGTTTCGCCCGTCACCTATAATTTTGATGCCGCTCTCTCCCGTGCCTTTGATGGTGACACCATCGCTTCGTATGAATGGGAATTCCCCGGCGGGATCGTGAAAACCGGACGCACGGTCTCCCACGCCTTCACCGGGGGCAGCCAACGGGTCATTCTCCACGTCACGACTTCTTCCGGCATCACGGCCTCGGCGGCCAAGACCGTCGAGGTTCCGGTCATTGAGGATTTTGAAGTGGCGGGAGGTATTGACCGCGCCCTCATGCCGGGGAAAATCGTCCGCGCCCGCGGTGAGTTCCTTCCCAATGGCCTCGCTACCGGAGCCTTTGACGGAGACAAAACGACCCGTTGGCTCGACCTCGTCCTCAACTCCTGGATCGAGATCGAATTCCGGCATAACGGCGAGCTGCAACCGTATGTGATTTCTGAATACCGGTTAACGAGCCTCACCGTCTGGAATGAGCGCGATCCTTTTTCGTGGAGGCTCTACGCCTCTAACGACGGCGAGAACTGGACCCTTCTCGACGAGGTCACGGGCAACTCCTTTTCCGGAAGCCACCCGCGCACAAACGTCTTCCCCATCGACAACACCACCGCCTACGCTTTCTACCGTTTTGCGGACATCCAGGCCACGGCGACCAGCTCCGCGCCCGATGCCGTGGGCCTCAACCTGATTCAGTTGATCGACTACGGCTCGGGCAATCAGCCCGCCAGCCTGCCGCCGGAGGCTGTGCTCAATATCGCCAATACCGCGCCTGCCGTCGGCCAGGTCTTCACCCTCGACGGGTCCGCATCCTCTGATCCGGAGGGTTACCCACTCTTTTTCCATTGGGACTTCGGCGATGGGCAAACCCAGCAGGGATGGGCACTCTCCACCGTGCAGCACACCTACCACACGCCGGGTAATTACACGGTTGTTATGACCGTGACCGATGCCCTGGGCGATGTCGACAGCACTACGGCCCAAACCACCGCAGCCGTCGAAGCCAACAACGACCCGGTGGCGACCTACACTTTTCTCAAGACCGCCCCCACGGGGTGGACGGAGGTCACCTTCGATGCCACGGCATCGTTTGATCCCGACGGAGACCCGATTGAGTTCCACTGGGAGTTTGGCGATGGCGTAAAGGCGGAAGGCCCCGTCGTTTCGCGCTCCTTCCCGGTGGGGGTCTTCACGCCCTTGCTCACAGTGACCGATGACCGCGGCGGTCGCAGCACATTTGCCACGGATCTGGTCATCTCCATACCGGAGGAGCGCCCGCTTTCCATCGGCGTGAATCTCTCGGGGAGAGCGAATGAATCCAATGACATGCTCCAACCCAACGAGGTGGCGGGTCTCGTGCCGCAGGCCTTCTGGAACAATCTGAGCGTCTCCGGACAAGGGCTTCTCGATTCCACCGGGGCACCCACTTCGCTCGACTTCTCCCGTGCCGGCGGGGCGAACTATGGCGGAGCGACTACGCCCCGCTCAGCCGACCACCGCCTCATGCGCACGGGTCAAGGCGGTTCGCAAACCTTTGTTAACGTGCCCTACGCGGTCTATGATGTGTATGTCTATCACAGCACCCGCCGGGAATCCCACGAGCGCGATATCTCCTGGTTTATTCGCCTGACCAGCGAAACCGTCACGGATACCTTCTTTTTCCGGCAGTCCACTTTTGAGTGGGATGGCACCTACAACATCAGCGAGGCGCGGACGGCCGCCGAGGCCATTGACGGACACAATGTCGTTGTTTTCCGCGGCATCACCGACCGCAATTTCACCCTCTCCAACGGCAGTCACCAAAACCGCACCATGGCCAATGCCGTGCAGATTGTGGATGCCAGCGGGGGGACGATTGTTCCGCCGATCAACCCACCGCTCGCGGTGACCGGCCTCACCGGTGAGGGCCTCTCTTCTTCGGTGATTTCTCTATCCTGGAATGAGCCCTTCGGCGTCATTGTGGGTTACCGCGTTCAACGCGCTCCCGTTGGTTCCTCCGCCTGGACGCAAATCGCGGAGACGACCGAGCGGACCTTTGCCGATACCGGCTTGCCCCATTCCACGGCCTATCGATATCGCGTTCTCGCCTTCAATTCCGGCGGCGAAGGGGAGACTTCGGCGGCCATCACCGTCTCGACGCAGCCCCCGGCGAGCGATCCTCCGGCTGCACCCGATGGCTTTACGGCTACACCCACTTCGGCGACCTCGATCTTTGTCCAGTGGGATGCTCCCTCCGGTCCGGTTGACGGTTATCGCCTCGAACGCGCCACCGGTGAATCCAACACGTGGATTCCGCTCATCGACACCACGGCTTTGTTCTACAACAACACCGATCTTTTCCCCGGCACGACTTACCGCTACCGCATCACGGCCTACAATGAAGCCGGGGATTCGCCCCTTTCCATCGTCATTTCCGCGCAGACCGCCGGTGAATTCGGCGACGGCGAGGAAGTGCCGGTCGTTGTCTGGGGACTGGGTCAGTATTTCAATAACGAGGATGGATCGGGTAGTTGGACGGGTCTTCCCGGTCTGACATCCGGTTCCACCGAAATCAACGGCCAGTTGACCGGATACCAGACCCGTGCATGGGGTTCCGCCGCCGTCAACCCGGCCTACAGGCCGGATGCCCCGCCGAGCGGGCGCTTCAATCTAGCTGGCATCATCTTCAACTCACTCGGCAATACGGGCAGCCCCACGGTCTTCTTCCGCCTCGACGGGCGCATCGAGGGCAGCACGCTTACGCAGATTGGACTGAACACGAGCACGAGCAGTTCCGCCTATGCGGCCAATGTTATCTGGTGGTCCAAGGAAGATTTTCTCGCAGGCTACGACGAAAGGAACCTCTCCGCCGATCGGACCTTCGTTTCCATTGATGTTTCCATGCCCCATCATGTGCTCGTGCGCCAGGGCGGCCAGTTCTACATCTCCCAGCTGGTCACGGGCACGGGAGCCGTCCAGCTCGCCGCGCAGACCTGGACGCCCTACGATCCAGCCACCGGCGGACCCCTCGGGCTCTTTGCCAATGTTGTTGAAGGCGAAGTCTTCCCGGTCGGCAGCCTTCCGTTTTCTCCGGTCGTGCTCGATGATATCGACGCCATCGGGGTCTACGCTGAGCGCATCGGAACAACCGCCTTCCGCACCTTCGCCCTGCGGGAGTTCCGTGTCGTGACGGTCTTGGAAGATGACCCGGGACCCGGAGGCGACGCCTACACCGCCTGGCTCGAACGGGCTGGGTTCACGCCCGCCGAAATTGACGATCCCGCCATCGCCGGTCCCGGAGCGGATCCCGATGGCACCGGCCTGAGCAATCTCCTCCGCCACGCCATCGGCGCGGGCCGCGGCCATCCCGGCACCGGGGGCCTGCCGCACGGAGCAATTCATGAAGTGGATGGGGCCTTGTATCCGGAGTTTCGCTACCGCAGGCTCATTGATGCCGCCGGTATGACCTACGTCCCCGAAACCTCCGCTACCCTCGCCGAAGGCGACTGGCAGCCCCTTGGGGCCGAGTGGACCCCCGTCGGGCCGCCCGTGCCGACGGGCGACGGGTTCACGGAAGACGTTATCCTCCGATCCAGCCAGCCAATCGCGCCAGGTGCCCGCTGGTTCCTCCGCCTTCGTATAGACATGGATGAGTGAATTCCCACGGGACCGGTGCCATGCGGGCTTGCTTGCCCTGGCAAAGCGTCGACATCCCGAGGGGGGCTAAAATTGTGACGACGATTGACGGAGCAGGGCGGCCATTCCGGCCCCCTGCTCCGGGGTGCGCGGCGAAATTTGCTCCGACCGCCCGTGAAGCCAAAGAAACACTCACCGTTTCATCCTAATTTCCGGAGGTGCCGGAGTCAGCTGAGGAGCAGCTTCGAGCGTACGGTGCAGGCGATCCAGTTTCCGGTCTGCCTGCCGCCGCGTGAGCTCAAGGCTGCGTGAAACCACACTCAAGGGACGGGCAAAGGCCCCCAGCTCTTTCTCGGAAAACCTTGGAAGCTCCTTGTTTGAACGCCCGAGAGCCAATTTGCGGATTGCCGGAACTGGGCGAGGATCTCGGGCGAATTGCATTTTTTTTTTGGAAACACCCTGTCGAGAAGGTGGGTCGTCATAAGGCAGAGATGACTCGCCCGCAGAATCCAAAGCGCACCTGCTTCCAGCCTGCCAGCAGCGATCCCGCTTTGGCCCGGATGCTTTTACGCTGGAAGCGTGAGCCCCTTCACCGCTGGGAAAAATCTTTCCAGGGTTGAAATGTGCCACGGTGCGACTTTTTGCAGACTCTTTTGAGCAGGAACTTAGCGCAAATTTGCGCTAACCAAGGGTTTGACCCCGATAAACCCATTTCCATGATTCTATTTAAGGCTAATAGAATGTAAATTTGAGAAATGAGAACCAAACCCAAACTTTCTCTCCTAACGCTCTTGGCCACGGTCGTGCCGCTGGGGGT
>JAFIGE010000193.1 GCA_020831585.1 Opitutales bacterium
GGAGTATGTTCACCGGAATGCTCCAAATGTCCTTGCGGCGGACTTCGGAGAAATCGGCTCCGCGCATGGCATGCTTTTTCAGGAAGAGCATGATCTCGTCGACCGCTTTCGGCAGCGGATCGTGAATGTCGATATGGTCGAAAATGTCGGCCTTGTCGTTTCCGATGAAGCGGCCACACTGGATCCACGCGTCGTCGAAATGTTGCCTGCGGTTGAGACCGTAGAGAAGGAGGCCGCCTTGGCTGGGCACTTTGCGGCCTTGGTCCAGGACGAGAACACGCAGGCTCTGCAGCATCCGCTCATCAACGGTATTCCGGCCCTCGAAGTCGCTGCGGATGGCCTTCAGGTCGAGCGCATCCAGCGTCAGGCCGGGCATGGGGAGGGCGTCGAAACTGACACCGGAGACCCCCCGCTGCAATTCGGCGATAAGGGGAGCATCGGCAACGCGGTTGGTCGAACCCAAGCGGACATAGACGCCGCCTTCCATTCCTGTGGACTTGAGGAAATGAGGACGAGAGCCGCTGAGGAAGACCTCAACAACAATCAGCGTCTTCTTCTCCACAGTGATCAGCTCGATGTTGGGAACGAGCCGGGGGGAAATCCCGTCGGCAATCAGACTGGCCAGTCGCTCTTCCTCATCCAAGGGCTTTTCGACGCCCATTACCCGCCGGTCGTCAGAGACGCCGAGGATCAATCGTCCACCGGATGAATTGGCGAAAGCCACCAAAGTCTTAAGCAACGGTCGCGGCGAAGACAAATCCTGCTTGAACTCCAGCGTCTTGCCTTCCGGTTTCCGAATCAAACTGGCGAACCCTTCACTCATAGCTCATCCTTTAATCGGAATGTTGTCGTTCGCTTCTTTGAACTCCACGCACTCCCCTTCCCAGCGCTTCAGCAACTCGGATAGGCGTGTTTCAAGTTGGGTGGGTGTCATCATGGCGGGTTGCCGGAAATCGGGGTTTTTGCTTGAATTTGGAAGAAGGATCATCATGTTGATTGGTAACCGGGTGCCTTGGATAGGCTCGATATGGACATCCCAGCCCGGTTTCAATTTTTGTGGAGCCCGTCGGAATCGACGGGCTTTTTTAATGCGGTGAGTTCGAGGTGGTGGCGGCATCCGTCCCTCGAAAAGCCGACCAAGGCAGAGTCGTCAGGAAAAACCTTCAGCCCGTCCAGTTTTTCCGGGGAAGTTCGTTGGGAACGATAGATGAACGGAAGGAGACCCTTAAAGTAGGGATAGCTGAAATCCTCCGCCCGGAATGCCCGGTAAATGTTGTAGGCGCATAGGTCGGCCAGTTGGATGCCTGACGACAAACTGCTATCGGTGAAGAATGGATACTCGACGATGTGCTTGAACCGAAGGTTCGCATTCCCTTCCCGTTGAAAGAAGGCGTGCTTCATGGCAATGGCGTGATTGAGCTGCTTCTGCGTGTCGTCCATGACAATGAGGCCGTTGTGATTGGAGTGGAACTCGTGGAGAAACTGCTCAATCCGCTCCAGCAGCAGTTCATACGCCTTTTTGTGGAGGGTTTCCGCTGTTACGTGGTCGTGCAGCTTTCGTTTGTCGATAACCACCGCGAAGACCCGCATGTGATGCTTTTCGATCTGTGAGTAATAGACATTGGACAGGGCCGTTTTTCCAGGATCGGTCAAATTATGGACAAACTGGCTGTAGCCCTTTTCGTGAGGAGATTTTTTGAGCCGGAGGGACGTCGATTTTACTTCGCAATCCCCGAGGGTCAGTTCAAGGCCCAAGTCGCGGCGGAGGCGGCGGAGAAGTTGCTGTTTGTGAGCAGCAATCTCGTGATCGAAGGCCTTCCAGCGACGCTCGAAAAGGGAAATGGCGGTCAAGACATACAGGTGATCCTTGGCAAAGGAGCTTCCATCTTTCCGTTTCCCCTCAAGGCCGGGATCGCGCGTGCCTGATTCATCAATGTAGAAAAAATACATGGCGCGCCTCTAACTTGGGTTGTTTGGCAAGAGCACGTAGATGCCGAGGACGTCCATGGGGAGGACGGGGAAGACGACCTGGTAGCGGCTTTTGCTGACGAGCTTGCTGAAGCGTTCGTGGGCTTCGACGAGGTGTTCGCAGCGGGCTTTGGCGAGGGCGTCCATGGCGGGTTGGAGGGCGGGGAGAAGGCGGAGTTCGTCTTCGAGGAAGTGGACCCGCGCTTCGGGGGTGAGGACGGCGGCGGGGCGGGCGGCGAAGAGGAGGGCGCGGGCTTCGTCGTGGGTGAGCGTGTGGTTGTCGCGGGGGGAGCCGCGGAAGCCCCAAAGGACCATCTCCTCGGCGACAATCTGGTGGTTTTCGGCCTTTTGCTCGATGAGGTTGCGGGCGCGAAAGAGGAGGAGGGTGGTCTTGGTTGTGACTTCCGCGCACCGGATGACGGCGGCGCGGGCGGCGCGTTTGGGGGCGCGGTCGAGGCTGCGGGCCATGACGAGCTGGCAAAGTTGCTCGACGAAGGGGTGGTTGCGCCCGAGATAGAGGTGGCCGCGCGGGGTGGGTGAGGCGAAGCTGAGGAGGAGGGGTTGGCCGTTGGCCCCGAGAGTTTCCTTGAGACCGGCGGGGAGGTTGCCGGGGTGGAGCCGGAAGCCGTGTTTGGAGGGGTCGCACTGTGCGCCGAAGATCCCGGACAGGGCTTGCGTGACGAAGCGCTCGACGGCGCGTGGGTCGCCCAGGGCTTCATCCATCTCGCGGAGATCCTGCTCGATTTCCTGAGCCTTGATGGCGTGCTGGGCGAAGATGCTGCGGGAGGCTTTTTCGCGTTCGGCGGCTTTTTCCAGTTCGTTGGTGGATTGGATTTTGACGGCCTCGGCTTCGGGGAATTGGGCGAAATCAAAAACCGTTTGGTTGTCGCGGCGGCGGGCGGTGATGCGGCGGTCGGGATTGACGAGGAGGGCCTGGGCAATGGTGTCGATGATGCTTTTGCTGTCCTCGGGGAAGGGAACGTTGATGCCGGTGGCTTTCTTGATCTCGCGGACCTTGCGCAGAAGAACATCGAGGACGATGCCGTCGATGGGGTTGTCGCCACCGAAGAGGAGGTAGGCTTTGACGGTTTCGGCGGTCTGGCCAAAGCGGTCGACGCGGCCCTCGCGCTGTTCGAGGCGGTTGGGGTTCCAGGGCAGGTCGTAGTGGAGAACGGCGGTGAAGTGTTCCTGAAGATTGATGCCTTCGCTCAGGCAGTCGGTGGCGATGAGGACGCGGCGGGCGGACCCTCCCATGCCTTCGATGCGCTGGCGGCGGACATCGTCGGGGTCTTCACTGGTGACGACCTGCAGGTCGAGGTCGCGGTGCTTGGCCGAGAGGCGCGGCCCGAGCAACTCGCCGACGTAGCGCGCGGTGGGGATGTAGCGACAAAAGACGACGGGGCAGTAGCCGTCCTTGAGCAGGTCGTCGATAAGGTATTCGGCGGCGGCAAGCTTTAGATCGTCCTTGGGGTTGGCGAGGGACTCGATTTCGGTGGCGAACTCGCTCAGGCGGCGTTTCTGGTGGTCGGTCCAGTCGGTGCGCGCGACGACGGCGGTGGGCGGCGCGTCGGTGTCGAAGCCGTGATCGCTGTCGTGCACGGGATTGTCTTCGGGGTCATGGGCGAGGCGGTCATCGGCGGAGTCGTCGAGGTCGAGCTTGCTCATGCGGTTGCGCAGCATGCGGGCTCCGGCGGAAGGACTGGACATGACGCCGCGAAGGAGACCGAGGGCGGTCCAGTAGCGCACGCGTTGGCGGTGGTCGCCGTCTTCGCCGCGCACGAGGCTTTGGCAGAAATCGAGGATGCGCTCGAAGAGAGCATTGTAGCGGGCGGAGAGCGTGTAGTCCCACTCAAGGGGTTCACGGACGGGAAAGGGGGTGGTCTCGGTGCTGTCCCGCCCGATCCACTTTTCGACATCGGCGCGCTTGCGCTGAATGAAGTGCCGGGCGAGGTGCCGGCGGGCTTCCTGCCCGGCGCTCGGGATGTCGAGGGTTTCGAAGCCGGGATGGAGCAGACCGAGGAGGGACTGAAACTCATCCGGCTTGCCGGAGTGCGGGGTGGCGGTGAGGAAAATAGCGTGGCGGGCGGGATCGGCGGCGAGTTGGCTGATGAGGTGGTAGCGCTGCTGCTGAGCGGCGTGCGCCCCCGCCGGACGGGCGCAGGTGTGGGCTTCGTCAACAATGAGGAGTTCGGGGCACTCGCCGAGGAAGATTTGGCGGCGGCCTTCCTGCTTGATGTAGTCGATGGAGAGAATCTGGTAGGGGTAGTATTGAAAGACGCTGACGTCGCCCTGTATCTCGCGGTCGAGGCGGGCTTGGGTGTTGGAGCGGATGACGACGGCATCGAGGCCGAGCTTGGACTGGATTTCGCCCTGCCACTGGTCGCAGAGGTGGGGCAGGCAGACAACGGCGAACCGGCGGATGCGGCGGCGCTCCAGCATCTCACGGATGATGAGGAGGGCCTCGATGGTCTTGCCGACGCCGACGTCGTCGGCGATGAGGAGGCGCACGGTCTCCTGCCGGAGCGCCATGACGAGGGGCACGATCTGGTAGGCGCGCGGACGAAAGGAGAGTTTGGCGAGGCAGCGGAAGGGACCGGAGCCGTTGCGAAAGGCCAGCCGGTCGGATTCAAAGAGGAGGCGGGCGGTGGCAAAATCACCGATGTCGACCGGAGCGGGGGGCTGGAATATGGCGGGCTCAACGGCGTCCTCGGGAAAACCGAGCGGCTTGTAGATGCCCGCGATTTCATCCTCGGTGCCCCCGAGGGGTTTGAGGAGGAGGAGATCGGGGTCGTCGGAGGGTTGAACGACCCATTCGCGGGCGCGGGCGCGGACAAGGGTGCCGGGAGACATTGGGAAATTATGAATTATGAATTAGGAATTAGGAAGGATGAGGGATGGGGGCTGAATTCTGAAGGTTGATGGGTGAATTATGGGGGTGGGTTTGGAAGCGGTTCTCTTAATTCATCCTTCATAATTCATCATTCAAAAGGGTCAGCGGATTTTGCGGAAGATGTCGGGGCGGGTGGCGAGTTTGGTGGCAAGGTTTTCGCGGTAGTGCCAGACAAAGACCTGGTGACCCTGATTGCGAAGGGCTTCCCGCTTCGCGGCGTCGTCCTCCTGGACGGTGGCTTGGTCGTGGGGTGTGCCGTCGCAGAAGACCCAGAAATCGGGGGCGTAGAAGAAATCGGGTTGGACGTAGATGCCGGGAACGGTCTTCTGCGCGGCGTCGGGGAGCCGGAGATTGTTTTTGTAGAGGTGTGTGATGAAGGCGTGTTCGGTGGAGGAGTTGGGATCGATTTGGCGGAGGAGGTCGGCGTATTGGGCTTCGTAGTTTTCGTGCCGCGTTCCTCCAAGGGACTCCACCTGGCAGGCGCAGAGGGCTTCCAGCGCCTGACGGATGAGGGCGCGGTCGATCTGCTCATGGTGGCGCTGGTTGTAGTAGTCGAGGAGGTCGTCGTAGGTGGCCGCTACGTCGGCCGGGTAGTCCGGGTCGTCGAAGCGGCAAATCGCGAAGGCGCGCGCGGCAACGGCCTGGAAACGCGCGGGATCGCGGACCAGTTGTGAGAGGATGCCGAGACTGCCTTCGGCGGATTCGTAGAGGAAGATGTTGGGGGATTCGGGGCGACCCATGGTATCGGCACTGAGTTCGCGGGGCTCCATTTGGAAGACGTCTTCGATGGCGCGCTTGAGCGCATACTGGAGGGTGATGACGCCCGGACCTTCGAGCCCGAGGGCCTTGAGTGGCTCAATGTAGAGCGCGTCGGCTGTTTCCGTGGTGAAGAGGCGGACGATGCGGAAGGGGTTGGCCTCGTCGGACCGGTCTTTCAACTTGCTTTCGCGGAGCCAGCGCCCGCTGACGAGGTCAAAGGGGTAGCCCGCGTTGCGGCGCACTCTCCACTTGTGGTTTACGTGAACAATGGTCGAGGCGGGGATGTAGTGAAGCTGGAGAAGCGGTTCGCCGTCGAGCTTGAGCACGGCCTTGTGGCACCGGGTCCGGTCGCCGCCGGGAATAGAGAAGTAGGTCTCAATGGAGTATCCGCGCGAGGTGCGTTCTTCTTCCTCGCAGGTGATCCGGTCGCGCTGGATGGACCGCGTTTCTCCGAGTTCGAGGAGATCGTGCAGGATGGTTTTGTTGGCGTTGTCGGAGAGATCGGCTCCGCTGAAGGGGCAGACGTCGAGGGTAGCATCGTCCCCGGACATGAAGTAACCGGATCCCTTGCAGACCTGGGCAGTGCGCAGGCTGTGCTCGGCATCGGCCACGACCATTTGCGCGATCTGATACTTGCGCCCCTTGTGGTAGATGAGATTGCCCGGTCCGAACTCGCGGAGGGCGATGGGGCGCGGGCGGGAGATAAATTCGCCGCTGTCGTTGTCGGTCTGGACGAAATTGCGCACGGGCAGGCGGTAGAAATTATAGCCGGGGAGGAAACCCTCAGCGGCGAAATAGCGATAGGGGTAGAACTCGGTGAGTTCGCGGTGGCGGCCTTTGCCGGGGTTGTTGCGGAGAAGGTCGATCTGCCGTTGCGCCTGAAAGGCGTCGGACTTCGCGCGCCGCAGTTCCTTGGAATCGGAGGTGTGGAGCCCGCTTTCGATGACGGAGGACGCCTCCGAGAGAAGACGGCGGGCGGCCCGGTAGAGAATGCGCCAGCGACCGGCGCGGTCATCCAAGGTCGCGAGGACGGTTTGGATGGTCGCATCAATCCATTCAGGAGAAAACCAATGGGACTCTCCTTCCAGTTTAGGCAGGAAATCGGTAAGCACGCGTTGGAATCCGGACCGGATGCGCTGGAAATCTGTGTCGCTGAGGGCGAGGGCGGTGTGCGCGGACTTTTTCAGAGGGAGTTGCCCATCCTGAATCTCGATGAGATCCTCCATCGAGTTATCGAGTTCGGGCAGACCCTTGTAGCCGAGGATGAAGGCATGAAGGTGGGCGCGAATGAGTTCTTCGTTCCCGAGGTCGATCTTCGGCGGGGATACGGTCCCCGCGACAAGGGCGGCCTGATTGTCGAAGTAATGGCGGTCGTGGCTGGAGTAGGAGGAGCAAAAGGTGAAGACAAGGGCCGCCTGACCGCTCCGGCCGGCGCGCCCGCTGCGTTGGGCATAGTTGGCCGGACTGGGCGGGGCGTTGCGCATGTGCACGAGGTTGAGTTCGCTGATGTCGACGCCCAGTTCCATCGTGGGTGAACAGAAGAGGACACTGGTCTCGCCCGCTTTGAAGCGCGCCTCCCGGTCGATGCGGTCGTCGGAGCGGAGCTGGCCCGTATGGTCCTCTCCGCGCAGGGATTTGGAGGTGGCGTAGTCGCGCCGGTAAATGCGTTGAAAGAAGGGGTTGGGTTTGCTTTCGAGTGAGCGGTAGGCGCGTTGTTTGACGGCGTCGGGGAGGAGCGTTTCACCGTCGCCGGGACACCAGATGACGCGGTCCAGGCGCAGCTGGTAGAGCCATGTGGCTTTGTTCGCGTCGTTCTTGGCTTCGGTGGCGTCGAGATACCCGGCCTCGTCGAGGGTGCGGAAGAGCAGGGGCACGAATTCAAGATAGTCCCGGCGACTGAAGTCGAGGGCGAGGCGTTCGCGGAAAAACCGGCGGACGAATTTCTCCAGTCCGCTATTCGGTCCGGCGCTGGCGGTTTCCATGCGGTTGAAGCGTGCCAGTTTTTCGCAACGGATATACCGGGGGGACGGCAGGTCCTCATCAGAGTCGAAGGTCCACGGTTGCTTGAGCTTTTCGCGGATTTCTTTGGCGTGCTCGGCGCGGCGTTTCTCGGAAAGATAGATTTCGCTGGAGAGGGCGAACTCGAGGCGGAAGAATTCGAGGACGGCATGGAGAAACTCCGCGCGGTCGGTGTGCGGCAGGCCGGCCACCGGAGGCAATGCCGTCCACGCTGCATCGGCCCGGACGACTTCGTCGAAGTCGGCGTATTCGATGCGGAGGAGGGCGCATTGTTCGAGGTTGGGGAGGATGACGCGCCACCCACGTCGAAGATCGTGGAGCGCCCGGTAGACGACGTAGAGTTGAAGGGCCTGTTCGTAGCCTCGCCGGACATTGGGAAAGGCATCCGATAGATCCTTGCCGGCGTATTCGCGGGTTTGCAGGGCGAGGGCGGCGGTCACCCGATCTCCAAGGTTTGCAAACGTGATTTGCTTGTCGGGCGCGCCTTGCAGGGCCTTGTGAATGGCCGAACGAAGGCGGATGACATTGACGAAATCGTTGAAGTGGCCCGCTTGGAGCGCGGCGTCCTGGCGATTGTCGGTGAAGCTGAGCAGCTTTTGCTCCCGGATCGGAAGATCCGCTCCGGCCAGATGCGAAAGCGACGAAAA
>JAFIGE010000194.1 GCA_020831585.1 Opitutales bacterium
ATCTGCTGGGCGAGGGGAAGGTGGCAGGTGGAGAGCTGACGCGGATCGACGAGCTTCGCTGCCGGGTGCGCTATTTCACGGAGGGCGTGGTGATCGGGAGCAAGGCGTATGTGGACCGGTGGTTTGCAGAGCACAAGGGCTGGTTTGGGCGGCGGAAGACGGGTGCCCGGCGAGTTCCTGGCGAAGGAGCCGGTGGCTTGTTTGCAGTTTCGTTGAGAAGGCAGGCGGGCGAAAATGCAGAAAGGTCTCGATCCAACGAATAAAGTGGGAATGGTGACATAAGTTTGTTCGCCTCATCCAAAGACGTCCTATTTTTTCCCAGTCATGCCGTGGTATCTTGTTCTCGCTTGGCGACAGCTGTTTCCTTTCCGCCGGAAGGGCGGTAATGTGTTGTTCGGTCTATTTTCGGTTTTGGGCGTTGCCTTGGGGGTAATGATTCTCGTGGTTACCCAAAGTGTCATGGGTGGGTTTGGTGAGGCTCACCGGGACCGCATGGTGGAGAGTTCCGGACATGTCGAAATCCATGCCGGGGGTCAGCCTTTCACTCACTTCCGGGAGATTGTCGCGGATGTGGAAGCCCGTCCGGGGGTGCAGATGGCCGCTCCCTATGCGCGGGGGTTCTTCATGGCGGTGCATGGGGACTTTCGTGCCTTTCCGCTGGCCATGGGGCTTGACTTGTTCAGCGGTGGCGAAGCCCGGTGGCAGCGTTTTTTGCTGATCGGATCGGTGAATGATTTGGACGACCACACGGTGCTGCTCAGTCGCGCCCTAGCCATGGAGATTGGAGCCCGGGTGGGGCGCTCAATCGAGGTCTTTTCACCTCTGATGTTTGAGCGCATGGCCGAAGATGAGATTGTCTTGCCACTGGATCTGGAGGTGGTGGGGATTTACGATTTGGAATGGCAGGATGCGTTTGTTCCCGGTATGATCGTGAGTTTGCGCACGCTTCAGGAAATGTATGGCCTCGGCGATGCGGTGCACGGCATCATGGTTTGGCTGGAAAACGGAGTGGACCCTTATGCGGAAGTGGCCTTCCTTGAGGAAAACGTCCTGGCTTCACCGGTGGCGGCGCGCACTTGGCGAGAGATTTGGTCCAACCTGCTTTGGGTTCTGGAACTGGAGAGGACGATTTTGTTCTTCATTGTATTCCTGATCATGATTGTAGCGGTGTTTGCGATCGGCGGCGTGCAGCTGCTGCTGGTGATGCGCAAGACGCGGGAGATCGGCTTGCTTGGATCGATGGGGGCCCGGCCATTGGATATCTTGCGGCTTTACTGCTTTCAGGGTCTGGTGGTGGCCGTATTCGGGATTATTGCCGGAATCGCACTCGCCCTCATCATTTTGCATTTTCGCGATCCGATCGTCCTCGGCTTGGCGGAAATCACGGGGCGCCGGGACACTCTGGTGCAGTTCTATTACTTTACGTATCTGCCTGTTCGATACACCGTGCAGGATTTTGTTGTGATCATCTGTGCGACATTGGTTGTGTCTCTGTTGGCCAGTTTTCTTCCGGCCTTGCGGGCGGCGCGCCTGCGCCCGGCGGAGGCTCTGCGTGCGGACCTGGGGTAAATCATGAAACAAGAAGAAGCGATGGGAATGGGCGAAAAGAAGCTGCCGATTTTGCGGGCTGAAGATATTTCAAAGGAGTTTCCCAGCGGGACCGGTCGTCTGGAAGTTTTGCGGGCGCTGAACTTTTCTTTGGAAGCCGGGGTCTTTGCGAGCATCCGGGGAGAGTCGGGCGGCGGAAAGACCACCCTCCTGAATATTCTCGGTGGCCTGGAGGCTCCCACCTCCGGAACGGTCTATTGGGGGGACGGCGCTCTGCCAAAGCAGGGGCTTGCGCGGCTTGCGCTCAAGCGGGCGGGAACGATCGGGATGGTGTTCCAGAATTTTTACTTGGTCCCTGAGTTGAGTGCCTTTGAGAACGTGCTTTTGGCGGCGAGGGTTGCACGCCGCCCTTTGATGGAGGCCCGCGAACGGGCCGAATCGCTCTTGCGGGAGGTCGGTCTGGGAGAGCGCTTACACTCCCCGCCGGCCCATCTTTCCGGTGGGGAGCGTCAGCGCGTGGCGGTCGCCCGTGCTCTTGTCAATCGACCGGCGGCGGTCCTTGCGGATGAGCCTACAGGCAATCTGGATGAGGTGAGCAGCGGGGCCGTTATGGAGCTTTTGCAGGGGACATGCGAGGCACAGGGTGCCAGTCTGCTGTTGGTCACCCACAGCCGCGCGTTTGCGGCTTTGGCGACACATTCCTGGGTCCTGCGGGCGGGGCGCCTCGAGACCGCCTGAAAAGAACCGGCTAAGGCCCGATACCGGTTCCGTAAAGACGATCCCCAAAGTCCCCGAGGCCGGGCCGGATGTATTTGCGTTCATCGAGTTGCCGGTCGAGGGCACCGGCGAAAATCGGCAGGGTCGGATACTTCGTGTGGAGCCGATGAACGCCTTCGGGTGCGGCGACAACACAGAGGAAGGATACCGCTGCGGGTGCCTCTTGCATCACCTGATCGAGCGCGAGAAGAGCGGACCCTCCGGTGGCCAGCATGGGATCGACGACAAAGACCCGCTTTCCGGCTATTGGTGGCAACTTGCGGTAGTAAGCCCGTGCTTCGGCCGTTTCTTCATCGCGCTCAAGCCCCAGGTAACCGATGGAAACCCGCGGGAGAATTTCCGTGAACGGCTCGCACATACCCAAGCCCGCGCGGAGAATGGAAACGACGACCACTTCGCCCTCCAGCTCGTGCGTCGTCATCGGTTCAAGCGGCGTTTGGATTTGGACGGGACGCTCGGGGAGGTCACGCGACGCCTCGAAGAGCAGGGCGGTTGTGACGATGTGGCAATATCGGCGAAATAGCGCCGGGCGGGTGTCGGCGGTCCGCAGACGGGTGAGGTAATGCCTCGCCACAGGATGTTGGAGGACATGAAGCGGCATAGTGGGGCGGTTGTGTGATTCGGGAGGGATTTTGTCGAGCGTCATTCGCAACGGTCCTGATGAAAAATTCGGGGATTTTGCTGGTTCCGGACTCCGGCGAGCTCAGTCGCGGCGCTTTACCCCGGTCCCGCTGTCCGCCGTTCGCGCCCATCCGCCGGGACCGGCCCGCATTGCGCGGCGGAAGGGGGGACGCCAACGCCCACAAGCCC
The DNA here is from genome assembly GCA_020831585.1 of Opitutales bacterium. Taxonomy (GTDB): domain Bacteria; phylum Verrucomicrobiota; class Verrucomicrobiia; order Opitutales; family Oceanipulchritudinaceae; genus JAFIGE01. Next base: position 3,136 of record JAFIGE010000194.1, read on the forward strand.
CCGAGGCAGACCCCGCACTTGTCACCGAAAGCAATCCTTGGCACCCGCCCGAGCCATTTTCTCTCAGCTTACGAACCCACAACCAGAGGAACCCGGGTGCCTCAATCGGGCTCGTCCGGATCTGCGGCGAGCCTCGTCTGGCATGTAAGCGCCAGACGGCCGATGAACTCGTCGGCACGCCTTCCAAAACGCGCGCTCTTCCTGTTTGTAAAATGTGAAATATCTCTTAAGAACGGGCAAAGCCCTCCCAATTATCAAGGGTTTATGGCTTTTTCGAATCATTCAGCTGGGAAATCTCCTCTTTCTTAAAAAAGTAACCTTGCCAAATCACTTTCGACCCCCCAAAACTCTTTTTCATGTCGCCTCTCTCTGCTGTGAAAAGCTCCGCTTACGGGTGCTTTGACGATTCTTTTGGAATATCTCTGTGTTTCGGCCTCCTTGTTCGCAGCTTTGCTCTGTTTTTCATTTTTAACGCTATCTGCGCGGATACCCCCCCCATGTTTACGGTTTTTGTGATTGGAATGTAAACGCATGGGCGGCGAAAGCACCCGTTTGGACGGGGGCCTCCTATCCCGATGAGACGGGTTTTCAGGCCCGCATGGCCCCCGTGGTCGCGGAGTTGGCTTCGCGTGATTACCGTCACCGGCAGATGGCACGCTCCCGCTGTCCCGATACGGGCGAGACCGTCTTTTCGTGGGCCTTGGACGGAGAGGTCATCATCTCGCCGTATTCGGGCCGCCAATACATACAGGGAAGCGTGGGCTATTTCGGGCCGCAGGCGCGGGACGCCGAGGGGCGCATCACTCGCTTTGGTGGTGACAGCCTCAAAGTGGGGCTCCTTCCCGCCATGGCCTCTCTCCTCGAAAATGAGAGCGACGCCGAGGCCCGCGCATTCGCCGCCATCCCCGGCAACCTCCACCAGCAATACCACTTCGCCGCCATCAACTGGGCGCGCTTTCTCGGTCTCTTCGGCGACTCCATGGGAACGGAGTGGGGGAGTGCCTTCGCCGCGCACGTGGCCGCCTACCGCGAGGAGGCCAGCCCCATCAACCGCCCGGGCGAGTTTGTCCGCCTGAGCCACCCGCACTGTCTGGTCGGCCAGCCGGGCGAAATCCTCGGCGGCAACCGCACCGACGGGGGCACCGAAAATCACAAGCTCATGTGGCGCACAAGCGCGCTCCTCTATGCCGAAATGTTGCCCCCGGAAGCGCTGATTTCGGGCCTCCCGACCGGGGAAGCGCGCGCCCTCACGGAGGGAATGCTGCGCGATTTCCTCGCCCGCCTCCTCACCACGGGCAACGGCGAATACGATTCCACCATCTACTATCCCTACATCGTTCACGGCCTCCTCAATCTCTACGATTTCAGTCCGCGCGAGGAAACACGCGCCCTCGCCAAGGCCATTCTCGACACCTACCTCGCCATCTATGCCCTCAAATCTTTCAACGGCGCTCTGGCGGGTCCGCAGAAGCGCGGGTTCTCCTGGGGAGCGGACCACCCCGAACACTTCGACGCCCTCTTCTGGGGCTGGTGCGCCGCGACCACCGCCCGCCCCCAAGGTGCCGACCGCACTTACTCGCTGCACCAGGCGACCTCCCGCTACCGCCCCAACGCCCTCATCCACCGGCTGGCCACCAAGGACGTGGAGCTGCCCTTTACCGCATTCCTGCGCCGCCCCGACATTCGCCTCGAACGGGAGGGCATCGTCCTGGAAACATTCCATGCCAGCCACTCCTTCGCGCTCGGTAGCGCCATCCTGCGCGACATCGAAATCCCCTCCCAGGAGACGCGCTGGGTGCTCTCCGTTCGCACCGACGAGGGGCCCGCCCTCATCACCGGCGGCCACCCGACCTGGCGCGAGCCCATGGGCGTCTCCATGCACGACCAGACCGCCCAGGCCGACAACGTCCTCCTCCTCCTGACCGCCCCCAATGCCGGCCACCTCGTCGAGCCGCCGCCCGGCGAGCTGCAATACTGGACCTACTCGCCGGACCCTCCTCCGCCCTCACAAGAACGGCAGGAAATCAGTATAGATCGCCCCGCCCTCCGGCCCTACGCCCGCCCCCGCGACCGCGCTTTTCCCTTTCCCCGAGCCTGGATCATGGCCCCTGATAGCGCCACCTCCTGGCTCTACGTCTCCCGTCGGCTCAATATCGCGCACGAAGCCGATGACCTCATCATCCTCGAAGGACCGGAGACCTGGGTGGTCGTTCGCCCCTTCGGCGGCGAATGGGGGTGGATTCTCCGCGACGACGTTCCGGAACTCGCGGGCAGTCACTTCGGCCGTCGACAACGTGAGGCCCTTCGGAATTTTCGTATCCTCGCCGTCGACCGCCTTCCGGGCGGGTTTGCCCTCGAGGTTTTGGAAAAGGCGCAACACGGATCGCTGGCCGATCTACTTGCTGACGCCCCCGATGAACCCGCCGCGGTCCTCGATACGCGCGATCCCGCCCGCTCCACCGTGCACCACCGCGCAAAAGGCGGGTCCACCCTCACCCTCGCATCCCCCTCCCGCAGCCTTGAGCCCCGCATTACGCTCGGCGATTCCGCTCCGCTCGATTTCGACTCCTGGGCCGACGGTCAAATTGTCCAGAGCCCCTTCCTCACCGTCGGCGACGGAGGGCTTCGCCTCCGCTGCGGAAGCGAAGGCTACGAAATGCGCCTTTCGTCTGAGCGGCATCCTTTCTGGCACCCGCTACCGCTCATGTGAGCTAGCCACTCCATTTTCCATCACCCATATCACCTCATTCATCCCATTATGAATATACTGTCCATCGCATCTCCCGTCAGCGCGCTTTCCTTTGCGCGCAGGACGAGCCTCCTTGCTTCGTTCGCCCTTGGCTCTGTCCAAATCGTGACTGCCGCGCCTGCCCCTACCGACGACAACCTCGCCGCAGAAAGCGTAGCGGCCTATCACCGCAATCTCAACGATCTACGCACGTATTTCGCGGAGGCCACCACCTTGCGCGAGACCATACGCGCGGCTGCTGAAGGGGAGCGCTCCGCCTCGCGGAGGGAGGGGATATTCCCTTCTGCCGCCACCGCCTCCCTGGCTGAGGATCATCACGCCGAACTCGTTCGCTTGCGCGAAATCGATGCCGCTATTGCTCGCACGACCCGCGACATCCAAAAACAACTCAGCAAAGTCCACTTCCTGGATCTGGAGGAGGCCGAACTTCTTCGTGCCCGCCGTATCCTGCGCGATGCCCGCGGAACTCTCCAGGAAGCCGCTGCCCGGCAAGTGGTGGAAGATGCGCGACAGACCATCACTGTCCGCCGTCAAGAGGTGGCCTTTCTTGTCGATGAGTTGATTCGCGACGTCAGAGAGCAAGCCAGCGAAGACCTTCGGAAAGGAGACTAAATCTATGAAAGCTAATCACACATCATCCATTTTTCAGCAGTTGTGCCTCGGGATCTTGGCCGTCTCTATTGGCTTTCCATCGGCCAGTTTCGCTCAGCAATACCAGCTGGATACGAGCGGTGCAGCAGCCTTCGGCGGGAGCCTGGGGCAAGGTTTGAGCTATCCGCTTTCGCCGGGAGGAAATGTCCGTATGTTTTGGTACCCCCACAAAGCCGCCTTTCGGGCGGGCATGAACGACGTTGACGTGCTCTACGATCCTGACACCTGCACGCCCATCGCGGACGAGAGTCCCGGCTATTTTTGGAAACCTTGGGTGATCGGCGAGTTTTCCTTTGCCGTTGGCAAAAACTCCCTTGCGAGCGGTTCAAGCAGTTTTGCTGCTGGAGACTCGAACCGTGTGGTGTTTGCTCCATCCGGTGTTGCTATCGGTTTCGACAACTATGTTGAAGGTATGGCGGGAACGGCTATTGGATACAGCAACGATGCTTGGGGGGCTCAGAGCGTGGCTCTGGGCTTTGCCAACACTGCGGAGGGATCGGGAAGTGTCGCGCTCGGCGATGCGAACGAAGCTATCGGCGATGGATCCCTCGCCTTTGGCTCTGGAAGCAAAGCGCTCTCTACCGCCTCCATTGCCGGTGGATTTCAGTCGGAGGCGAAGGGTGGTAGCGGAGCGGTCGCGTTGGGCGATGGTGTCATTGCCGATGGCCAGGGCACCTTTGCCGTCGGGGTCTACAATAATCCCAATCCCGTCGATGGAGCATCCACGAAACGCCCGCTTTTCATGGTCGGCAGGGGTTCAGGCGCGACGGACCGCAAGAACGCCTTCGTCGTTTACGATGATGGGTCTGTCGATATCACCAGAATTGAACCCAGGGGCGGTATTTCCATGGGTGCCTTTGGACACCAGTAGACGCTCAAACGACACCAATCCCTCAAAAGAAACAAAGACCCATGAAAACCAGATATACCGCCCTTGCGGCGGCAGGGTTCTGCCTTGGCTTCATCAGTAGCCGTGGGGCCACTGAACCCGGATGGTGGTCAGCCTACGGCGTTCTCGACGCCTCGCAGTCCGGCGACAACTATTCGCCCGTCAACGTCGGCCAGCTCATGCATATCGCCAGCAGATCGAAGGCCTATTTTGACGATGAGTTGCCCGGAGGATCCGGTACGGCCGTGAACACCCTCGTCCTCTCGTTCGGGAGCGGCCCCAATATTGAAAATTATGCCCCTGCCAATGTAGGGCAGTTAAAACAAGTCGTTTTCACATTCTACCAACGGCTGGCCGAAGTCTTCCCCCATGCAGTCGCGGAAGGTGTGTTTTTCGATGGAGATTTTCTTGCTACTACGGGACTATCCATAATCCCATGGATGGAAGCGGATGCGTCGGAGAACTGGCAACCGGCGAACGTCGGTCAGCTCAAGCTTGTTTTCAGCTTCAACATAGCCTTTCTCCAGTCCGCCGAGGGTATCTTGCCAGCATGGTGGAAAATGAAGCACTTCGGAACGTTGAACATCGATCCGAGCGCGGATCTGGATCAAGACGGTCAAAACTCACTACTGTCCGATTAAAAGTCGTTGAATGTCAACTGGTTAGATGTTTCTAAG
>JAFIGE010000022.1 GCA_020831585.1 Opitutales bacterium
CGACTCATGCGAAGTAAGCTGCATTACTTCGCTTTATTTTTCAAGTAAATACTAGGATGGCATCCATCCGCAAGGGTTTGGGGAGGTGATCGTTCATTCCTGCTTTGAGGCACTCGGCGCGGTCCTGCTCCATCGCCCGGGCCGTGAGGCCGATGATCGGGACAGTGGGCGGCGTCTTTCCAGCAGAAGCCGTTCGCAGCGCACGGGTGGCTTCGAGCCCGTTCATGCGCGGCATTTGCAGGTCCATGAGGATCAGATCGAAGCGCGTTTCAGCGGCTTGCCGGACGGCCGCTTCGCCGTTGTTCGAGGTCGAGACCTTGAGGCCGAGGTTTTTCAGGAGCCCGCAGACAACGCGGCGGTTGGTGGCGTTGTCCTCGACCACAAGGACATGGGTCGCGCCGCCGGAAAAGGCTGGTGGGGGAGATGCGAGCCGGTTGGCTTTGACCTCTGACGGGGTCGGCTCGGTCGCTTCGGGCAACCGAACCGAAAAAGAAAAACAGGAGCCGCCGCCGACCTCGCTCTTCACCGAAATCGTACCGCCCATGAGTTCGCTCAACTGCTTCGAGATGGCCAGACCGAGACCCGTGCCCCCGTAATGACGGGTGTCGGAGACATCCACCTGGCTGAATTTCTCGAAGAGCCGATCGATCTTTTCCGAGTGGATGCCGATGCCGGTATCCTCCACCGAGAGGTTGAGGTCGACGGAACCGGGCTCCGGGGCGTCCTCGCTGGCACGGGCCTGAAGGCGCACGGCCACACGTCCGGCGGGGGTAAACTTGATCGCATTCCCTACCAGATTATCGAGTATCTGGCGAAAGCGGGAGGGATCGCCCGTGACCCATGGGGCGTAACCTTGGTCCACCGAACAGGTGAGTTCGAGCCCGCGCCGATCAGCTTCGATCCGGTGAGCGGCGATGGCATCTGTAGCCACCGCCACGGGGTCGAAGGCAATGGCCTCGAGAGTGAGTTTTCCGGCCTCGATTTTTGAGAAGTCGAGGATGTCGTTGACGAGGGAAAGGAGTGTCTCGCTACAACTGCGGAGGAGTTCCGTGTGTTTGCGCTGTTCGGCGTCGAGAGCGGTGTCGAGGAGAAGAGAGGTGAGGCCGATGACCCCGTTCAGGGGAGTGCGGACCTCGTGGCTCATGTTTGCGAGAAACTCGGACTTGGCGGCGTTGGCGGCATCCGCCTGTTCGCGGGCGGCCCGCATCTCCTCTTCCGCCCGGCGACGCTCCGTGAGATCCATATTCGTCCCGGTCACGCGGACCGGTTTGCCTGCGGCATCGCGCGAGATGAAACCGCGCGAGAGGACGGGGACGTAGTGACCGTCGCGGTGCCGCAGTCGGAACTCCACCTGATAGCTCCTCCGCCCGTCTTTCAGAGCTCCGCCGAAAACCGCTTCCATCTTGGCCTTGTCGTTCGGATGCATGATGCATTCCCAAAAACTCGCATCAGCGGTGAGTCCGCCCGGCGGGTAGCCGATCTGTGCCCACCACTGGGGGGAATAATAGAGTTCGTTCCGGACGAGGTCCCAGTCCCAGGGCGCATCGTTGGAGCCCTTGATGACCAGTTCGAGGCGCTCCTCGCTGTGTTTGAGGGCATCCTTCGCGAGTTTGTATTCGGTGATGTCTTTGTCGGAACTGCGGGCGGCAATCACCCTGCCGGAAGCATCGCGCATGGGAAGGCAGGAAGTGAGCATCCAGCGCACACGACCGCCTTTCACCTGTTTGGGGTTTTCCGCATCCATGATGACCTTTCCGGAATGGATGACGGACAATCCCCGCTCGCGTGCTTCCGCCCGCCCTTCCTCCGGGTGGAGATCGTAGAAATTCATCTTTCCCACGAGTTCAGCCGGATGGTAACCAAAGACTTGCGCGGCGCTCTCGCTGGCGTAGGTGAAACACCCGTCGAGATCCAACTCCCAGATGACTGTTTGGCTCTGTCGGGCCAGTTCCTCGAAGCGCGCCAAGGCCTCTCGCAGTGACCGGATGGAATCCGGTCACTCGGGGGAAGGATGGCAACCGGAAGTGGGCTTGGCGGAAAGGCAGTTTTTTGAAGCGGCTAAGCGGATTGGGCTCAAAGATAGGCGAGGGCGGGACCGGCGAAGTCCTCCACGAGAATCTCCCGTCCTTGGCGTGCGCTTTCATAGAGCGCGTCCAGGATGATTTGCAGGCGAATGCCGTCTTGCGCCGTCGAGGGGAAGGCATCGCCCGAAGCGAGACACCGCGCCACTTCTTCGTAGGAGGTGATCTCCGGTCCCGGTCGAACAGGCACTGAAACCATGTGCGTCCCTGCCGTGTGGTGGCAGTAGTGGAGCGTGTAGTCGCCGTGTACGCCGGGACCACCCTCGATGGCTCCGGTTTCTCCCTGCAGGCGCAGGCTCTGCTCCTCGTGCCGGATCTGGTAGTTGGCCCAGGAAACCTCGAAGGCAATGGACGCACCGTTGTCCAGGCGGACGAGGCCTGTGGCAAAATCCTCCACGTCAAAGCTTTTTCCTTGCACTTTCGCGCGCGGCACACCGATCCGGTGGTGGGTGACACCGCTTACGGTGACTGGCTTAACCTTGCCCATGAGCCACAAAACAAGATCGAGACGGTGGACGCCAAGATCGATGAGCGGTCCACCTCCGGAAGCCGATTTTTGGCCAAACCAGCCCCCGAAATTGGGCATCCCGTCCCGCCGGGTCCATTGCACATAAGCGTGGTAAAGCGGGCCGAGGCTTCCTTCGTCGACCAGGCGCCGGGCGGTCTGCGAGAACGGGCTGAAGCGCTGGGAAAAGTTGATGTAGAGCTGCCGTTTGGCCTTTTCCGCGGCATCCCGCATGCGCAGCGCGGACGCCACGTTCATGCTCATTGGCTTTTCGCAGAGCACATGCGCGCCCGCCTCCAAACAATCCACACTCACAGACTCGTGCAGCACGTTGGGCAGAGCCACAGAGACGAGATCGGGCTTCACCGCCCGCAGCATCTCCTTGTGATTGCTGAAGGTTTGGCTCTGCGGAGCCAGCTTGTGCACGTCGGCGAGACGTCCCGCGTCGAGATCGACGAGAGCGACAACTTCGGCAAACGGGCTCTTGAGGTAGTGCTGAAGGTGGAATCGGCCCATGCCCATTCCGATGATGGCGATACGAATTTTTGAACTCATTGTCAGAAAATTTGAAATTGGGAAAAAGGGGAGCAGGGGAACAATGCGCTCTCCTGCTCAAGAAAGCCTACTCCACCTTACACTCCCTTGATGCGGAAGAGACTGGTGACGCTCTGGTGGTTGTTGATGCGCAACATGGCTTCGCCGAGGAGGGGAGCAATGCTCAGGACCGTGATCGGCAAGTCGCGACAATCGATGGGATTGGAGTTCGTCGTTAGGAGTTCGTCGATGAAGCCTGTTTTCAGGCGCTCGTAGCCCTTTTCGTTGAGCACGGCATGGCTTACGGCGGCGCGCACGCGGGTGGCCCCGTTTTCCCGCACGATCCGTGCAGCCGCTTCCAGTGTACCGCCTGATTCGGTGAGGTCGTCGACGAGCAAAACAGATTTTCCGCGCACATCGCCCACCATGCTGATTGCTTCCACACTGGCCGCATCCCAGCGTCGCTTGGCCACAAATCCGAACTCTGTACCCAGCGCATCGGCATACGCCGCCACCATCTTGATGCCGCCGACGTCCGGAGAAATGATGACGAGATCCTCCTCTTTGTATTTTCGCAGGTAGTCAAAGAAGACGCTCGAAGCGTAGAGGTGGTCGACGGGGATGTCGAAAAAGCCCTGGATCTGAGGCGCGTGCAGATCCATTGTGAGCACGCGGTTGGCCCCCGCCACAGTGAGAAGGTTTGCCACCAGTTTCGCGGTGATCGGTACGCGCGGCTGATCCTTGCGGTCCTGCCGGGCATAGCCGAAAAAGGGCAAAACGGCCGTGATACGCTGCGCCGATGCCCGGCGGGCCGCGTCAATCATGATGAGCAGCTCCATGAGGTTGTCGTTCGCCGGCGGGCAGGTCGGCTGCACGATGAAGACGTCCTTGCCGCGGACATTTTCATCGATCTTCACGAAAACTTCCTGATCGGGAAATCGTTTCAGGGTCACGTGGCACGGTTCCACGCCAATAAACTCACAGATCGAGCGCGCCAGTTCACGATGCGCGCTCCCCATGAGAATTTTCATTTGTCCAATCTGCATGACGGGCTCAGTTCGGGGTTTCACCTCTTCAGGGAGCAAGAGATACGGGTATGCCTCCGCTTCACGCAACAGCTATTTCGCCGAAATATCTTTGGGTAGGCGGTTCTCCAGGTCGCGAAAGCGCTGAAACAACTCGGGCAGGCGCCGCACCATGCCCTCGAGGCGGCGTTGTTCGGTGAAAGCGCGCGCGGGCGTCCCCGTCACGAGGCTCTTTGGCGGGAGCGATTTCCCAAGGCCCGCCTGGCCCCCGACTTGGGAGAAGCTACCGATTTCGATGTGCCCTGAAATTCCCGCCTGGCCAGCCAGGGTCACAAAGTCGCCAAGCTTTGCGCTTCCCGCTATGCCGACACCCGAACAGAGGAGGCAATGTCTACCGACCACACAGTTGTGGCCGATCTGCACCAGATTGTCGATCTTCGTGCCCGTCCCGATGCGGGTTTCGGTTAGGCGGGCGCGGTCGATCGTCGAATTCGAACCGATCTCCACGCGGTCCTCCAACACCACCCGACCAATCTGCGGCACTTTCCGGTGGCCCTCCTTGCCCGATTCGTAGCCGAACCCATCCCCTCCGATACGCACGCCGCTGTGCAGGAGACAGTCCGCCCCCACCACGCACTCGTGGGCGATCGTCACCTGAGGAAAAAGCCGGGTGTTCCGCCCGATATGCGCACCCTTTCCGATAAAGCACTGGGCGCCGATGATGGCATCTGCCTCCACCACCGCACCCGCCTCAATCACACAGAGCGGACCGATGTGGGCCGATGAATCGACCCGCGCCAAAGCATCCACCACGGCGGACGGGTGCACGCCGCCGGGCGGGCGGGGGAGGGCCTTCCGTTCAACTTCCTCCGCGATGAGCGCAAGCCCCAGCGATGGGTTGGGCAGCCAGAAGTAAACCTGCCCGGGCTTCGGCAGTACCTCGCAACCCTCCGGAAGCAGCACGATACCCGCCCCTGATTTCTCCAGACGCGCCCGGTTTGCGGCTTTATTGAGGAACGAAATATCCTCCGGACCGGCCGCCTCCAGCGGGGCCATGCCCGAGAAAACCCCGGAGCCGCACGCTCCGGCCGACCGCGTCCCCTCAGGCAGCAAACTCTTCACGTCCTCCAACGTGTAGCGGAATTCCATATTCCCCAAAAAAAGGCGCACCCATCCATTCTGCGCAATCGCAAACGCTCAACCAAATTTAAAATGGTAAAATTTATTGCCGTTCGTGGTTGATCGCTTTGGGTTGCATGGATGTGAGATAACTAAAGCTTCGTTCGCGAGAGAGGGTGGGGGTGTTTTTATGTGGTGCGGTTTTGCGTCGGGGCGATTGGGATAATTTTAGGTTGTGAATTTTCCGCTGCCGGGAATTTTCTCATCTACGAGTCTTGACAGCTTTGAAAGCTTTTGATCGAATTCTTCCAGTTTCTTTCATTTCGCATTTTCGATAACCCCTTTCATGCAACTTCCTTCCCCCATTGATCGATCCCAAGTGGAGCGTCTTGTGAGAGAGGCCCTGCGGGCTCAGCGGTCGGCTCCTGTCGTTGTGGAAAGATCGCGTAGCGCGCCCCCTCCTTTGGTGGTCAATATCAGTGCGCGGCATTGTCACCTCACCCAGGAGGCGGTGGAGCAGCTTTTTGGTCCGGGCCATCGTCTCACGCCGATGAAGTGGCTCTATCAGGAGGGTCAATTTGCTGCCAAGGAAATGGTCACGCTCGTCGGGCCGCGCAGCCGGGTGATTTCGAATCTGCGCATTCTGGGGCCGTGCCGCACACTCAATCAGGTGGAACTGGCTTTCACGGATGCGATCGCCCTCGGCTTTCAAATCCCGGTGCGCCCATCGGGTTCGATTGAGGGAACGCCGGGTTGTATGCTTATGGGACCAGCGGGCTTTTTTGAGCTGCCGGAGGGTGTTATCCGGGCCGCTCCCCACGCCCACCTCAGCCCTGCGGATGCCGAGTTTTACGGCGTCAAGGCCGGGGATATGATGAAGCTGCGGATCGGCGGCGACCTCGGGGTCACTTTTGACCGTATCCTTGCCCGCGTGGATCCGTCTTTCAAACTGGAGGTCCACATCGACACCGATGAAGGCAACGCCTGCGGGCTCGGGCCGGACACCCCCGTCGAACTCCTCCCTTCCTGAACTTTTTTGAATTTAAACGAGGTGCTCGTCACCGCCACAACTCAACCCACAGAACGATATGAATGAATCACTCGGATTGGTAGAAACAAAGGGCTTCACCGGCGCGGTCGAAGCGAGCGATGCGATGGTCAAGGCGGCCAGCGTGCAGTTGGTCAAAACCGTGCAGATCGGGGGCGGCTACATCACCGCGCTCGTGAAGGGCGATGTTGGCAGTGTGAAGGCCGCCGTCGAAGCGGGCGCCGCCGCCGCCAGCAAAGTCGGTGAGCTCGTCAGCTCCCACGTCATCCCGCGCCCGCACGCGGATCTCCTCAAACAATTCAACGTCTAATTTTTCGAAGGACAAACATCATGGCACCGAAAGCATTGGGAATGATTGAAGCCAAGGGCTTCGTAACCCTCCTCGAAGCGGCCGATGCCGCTCTCAAATCAGCCGACGTCACCCTCACGGGCTGGGAGTCGGTTGGGAGCGGCCTCGTAACGGCCTTCTTCCGCGGAGATGTGGCGGCCGTCAAGGCGGCTGTCGACGCGGGCGCGGCCGCTGGCCAAGCCGTCGGCGAAGTCATCAGCGTGCAGGTGATCCCGCGCCCGCACGATGATCTCTGCAAGCTCAACAAGAGCCTTTAAAACCCACCCGGATCGCACGACCAACACGCCGCGTCGCATTCTTTGCCGGATGAAAATCCTCGTCGCCAACCTCGGTTCGACCTCGTTCAAGTATCGCCTCTTCTCCTTTAGCGGAGAAGCGGAGACGCTCTTGGCCAAGGGCGGATACGAGCGCGTGGAGGACTTCGGCGCGGTCATTTCCGATGCCCTGAAAAATCTCATCGACGGCGGGCATCTGGAGTCGATGGACGATTTGGCGGGAGTCGGTTTTAAAACCGTTCTCGGCAAAGACCTCTCCGGTTGTGTCCTCGCTGATGAACGCACACTTGCCGCGCTGGACGGGTTTGCGCAGATTGCGCCGGCTCATAACCCCGCTTATGCCGCCGGTATCCGGCAGTTTCAGCGGCTTACCCGCGCGCCTTGTGTGGCCCTCTTCGAGACGAGTTTTTACCAATGGATGCCGGAGTCGGCGAAGCACTATGGCGTTCCGCGGGCATGGCGCGAGGCGGGTATCCGGCGTTACGGGTTCCACGGGGCAAGTCACAAGTTCATCGCCGAACGCTCCGCCGAGCTGCTTGGGCGGGACGATGTCGCCGGGCGGGTGCGCCAGCTCTACGTGCGGGGTCCGGGCGAAGAGCCCGCACAACCGCTGCGCGTGATCTCCTGCCACTTGGGCGGAAGCAGCTCCGTCGCCGGCATGCGCTCGGGCGTAGCCATGGGTTGCAGCTTTGGCCTCTCTCCGCAGAGCGGTCTTCCGCACAACAACCGCGTGGGCGATCTCGATTCCATGGCCATCGCCGTGGCCATGAAGGAACTCGGCATCTCCTTCGACGAAGCCCTCCGCCAGCTCTCCAAAGAGGGCGGTCTCCTTGGGCTGAGCGGTTGCAGCAACGATATCCGCGATGTCGTTGCGGCCATGGAGGCGGGCAACGCGGATGCCGCAGTGGCGATCGATGTTTTTGTGCACTCGATCCGGCAATGGATCGGATCCTTTTTCTTCGAGATGGGCGGTGCGGAAGCGCTCGTCTTCACGGCTGGTATCGGTGAAAATCAGGCACTCGTGCGCGAGCGCGTGTGCGCCGGGCTGGCCCCCCTCGGGATCGAACTCGACACCGGTCGCAACGCCGGGTTCCGCGCCGCCGAAGGCGATCTCGCCACCCCCGCTTCGCGGACGCGCATCCTCGTGATTCCCACCAATGAAGAACTCGTGGTGGCGCGGGAGACGCGGCGCCTGCTCCTTTCCCGGTCCTCCTAGGACCTTCTTTCAAACGTATCCACTTTTTCCATCCACCCAACAAATATTATGGCTAGTCAAGCAATTGGAATGCTCGAGACGAAAGGTCTCGTTGCCCTCGTAACCGGAACAGACGCTATGCTCAAAGCGGCCAACGTTGAGCTCGCCGGCCCCCTCAAGCAGGTGGGCAGCGCCCTCGTCACGGCCACAGTCACCGGTGACGTGGCAGCGGTGAAAGCCGCGATCGAAGCCGGTGCCCAAGCGGCACAGGCAGTCGGTGAGGTCATCAGTGTGCAAGTGATCCCCCGCCCGGCGGCCGAGGTCATGAGCATCATCCCGACCGCACCCGCGGCCAAGGGCAAGTAAAGCAACACGATGTTCCTCGCCCGCGTCATCGGCTCTGTCGTGGCGACGAAGAAGGACGAAAGCATGAAGGGGCGCAAGCTCCTCCTGCTGCGCCCGCTTCTCGTCGACGAAGCCCAGCCCGACCGCTTCCGGTCGGGGCAGAATACCATCGTGGCGGTGGATTCCCACGGAGCCGGAAAGGACGAAATCGTTCTTTTCTGCCAGGGGAGCAGTGCCCGCCAGGCGACCGGTATGAAGCAGTTGCCCGTCGATGCCGCCGTGATCGGAATCGTCGACCGTATCGAGGTCCTCGGCAAGTCGACCTACTGCGCAGGCGACGACACCGCCTCCGCTCAATCGGCTTCCCCGACAAACGTCAAGTCCACCGCCCCCGCCAAGAAAACCTCCCGTTCCCAAACTAAATGAACGAAACGCTCATTCGCTCCGTTGTCGAAGAAGTCCTGTCCCGTATCCAAAATGCGCCGTCGCTGGAGGCCGCACCGGTCGCCAAGCGGCCCGCCCGGCGTCAGGATGGCGTGTTCACCGATGCCGGTGAGGCCTGTGCCGCCGCGCACGAGGCTTATCTGCAACTGCGCCGCATCGGTCTCGCCGGTCGTGAGAAGATCGTTCAGACGGTGAAGACCATTTGCCGCGACAAGGCGCGCGAGTGGGGGCAGTTGGAATTTGCCGAAACGAAGATTGGCCGCCTCGAACACAAGGTCGCCAAGCTCGTCGGCATTCCCAATTTGCCCGGCACGGAGTGGCTTTCGCCCCAAGGCATGAGCGGGGACCACGGGATCACCCTCGAGGAGAATTGCCCCTTCGGCGTGATCGGGGCAATCACGCCGGTGACCCATTCCATTCCCACGCTCGCCTGCAACATTATCAGCATGGTGGCGGCGGGCAATACGGTTGTCTTCAATGCGCACCCGAAAGGAGCGCGATGCGCCGCCGAGGCTGTGCGTGTCTTCAACGAGGCTTTTCGCAAGGTTGTCGGTATCGAAAATATCGCGACAATTGTGGAGACGCCCACCGTTGAGTCGTTCGACCAGATTTGCGCGCATGAATCCGTGCGGTTGATTTGTGTGACCGGGGGGCCGGGTATCGTGAAGGCCGCCATGCGCAGTGGCAAACGCGCGATTTGCGCGGGTCCGGGGAATCCGCCCGTGGTCGTCGATGAGTCCGCCGACCTCGATAAGGCCGCCCGCGACATCATTCTGGGGGGGGCGTTCGACAACAATCTTCTCTGCATCGGTGAGAAGGAAATTTTCGTTGTTGATAAGGTCTATGGTGCCTTCCTGGAAGCCTTCAAACGGGCCGGTGCCGCTCAACTGAGTTCACCGCAGTTGGAAAAGCTCAAAGGCGAGGCCTTCACCTTTACCAAAGACGCCGGAGGGTGCTCACACCCAGCCGTGAACCGCGACCTCGTCGGTGCGGACGCCGCGGTCCTGGCCAAGATCGCCGGGGCTGCTGTACCGTCGAAGACGGAAATGCTCTTCGCGGAGACGGATGCCGACGACCTCTTCGTTATCGAAGAACAGATGATGCCGGTGCTCCCCGTCGTGCGCGCCCGCAATATTACTGAAGCCATCGAAATGGCGCGCGTTGCCGAGCACGGCTACAAGCACTCGTCCATTATCCACACCCTCAACGTGCGTCACATGAGTCTCATGTCGCGTGCGCTTGAGTCGACTCTGTTCATTAAAAACGGCTCCTGCCTCGCCGGTCTGGGCAGTGGAGGGGAGGGCTACGCGAGCTTCTCCATCGCCACCACCACCGGAGAAGGCATCACCACCCCCACCACCTTCACCCGCAAGCGGCGGTGCGTCCTCGTCGACGACCTCGCCATGGTACCCTAACCCCCTCCCGATAACCAATGCTCATCTGCCGGGTAGAAGGAAGCGCTGTATCCACCATTCACCATCCCACGCTCAAGGGATGGCGCCAGCTCCTTTGCCAGCCCCTCGACCAGTCCAACGGTGAAATAGGCGATCCGGTTCTCGTGGCCGATATTCTCGGCGCGGGTATGCACCAGCACATTCTCGTGACGAGCGATGGCAAAGCCGTGCGCGAGGCGGTTGGCGACCCACACACGCCCATGCGCTACATGAGTGTCGCCGTCCTCGATTCCACTGCGCCGGTTCAGGAGGAGGTCTCCGCGTGAAACTCGCCCGTATCATCGGACGCGTGACTCTCCATAGCGTGGATCCCGCCTATCGCGGCGCGCGCTTCCTCCTGGCCCATCCGTGGTCGCCCAAAGTTCCGGAGCCCACCGACGGCACGCTGCGCAAAGCCAACTCCTTTGTCGTCTATGACAACCTGGGTGCCTCGCCCGGGGACCTCATTGGCTACACGGATGGCGGCGAGGCCGCCGCGCCTTTTGCCGACGACACACCCTGTGACGCCTACACCAGCGCGATTATCGATACCCTCACACACGTGCCCTTCCCCGCAAAGTAATTTTCTCCCATGGCCAAACGTATCTTTACCGAATCCGACGCCCGCGACCTCCTTGCCAAAGGCGGGTCTGCCGCCGATGTGCCCGCCGGGGTTCTCCTTACACCCTCCGCTCGCGATGTGCTCTCCGCCGCGCCAAATGGTCATCGGTCGCCCTCTCCCTGGGCAAAGGCCGCCGCCCCGGCCGCATCGGGGAGTCCCCCGCCGGCCAGCGAGCCCATTCTCCCAAACTATGTCTACACCTGGGTGCCCGGCAGCGATCCCAAGACCCCCGCCGACATTGAACGCTTCTTCCGCTCGGCACCCATCGAAGAACTCAAGCAGCGCATGTGTGACATCGGTCGCCGCATGTGGGAACGCGAGTACACCGATGGCAATGGCGGCAACATGGTCATTCGGGTCGGCGACAATCTCTTTCTCACCACCCAGACCCTGATCTCCAAAGGTTTCATGACGCCGGAGACCATTGCGCTGGTCGATTTCGACGGACGGCAACTCGCCGGAAAATACAAGCGCACAAGTGAGTGTATGACCCACTTGGCGATTTTCCGCAACCAACCGAAGGCTCGCGCAACCTGCCACGCCCACCCCGTGCACGCGACCGCTTATGCCGTGGCAAATGTGCGCCCGCCTACTTGCATGATTCCCGAGGCGGAAGTCTTCCTTGGACAAATCGGGATGGCTGAATACCAAACGCCCGGCTCCCCGGCAAATGCGGAGGCAGTCGGCCGGGTGGCCAAGGACCACCACGCCATCCTCATGGTGAACCACGGGGTCATCACATGGGGCGACCACATCGAGGATGCCTACTGGAAGATGGAAAACACCGATTCCTACTGCAAAACGATCTGGATCGCCTCGCAGTTGGGTAATGGGCTCAAAACCATCACCGGCGGCCAGGCGCGTGAACTTATCGACCTGCGCAAGCAGTTGGGCATGTTCGACAAACGCGAGAACTGGAAAGAGTGTGAGCTCTGCGATAACAGCGAGTTTCGCCCCGGAGTTGTCTGCGTGAACGCGGGAAGTCCCCCCGTGGCCCCGGTCTCCTCTTCAGCCAATCCTGCCGATGAAGAAGCCCTCGTGCAAATGATCACCGACCTTATCATGGAAAAGGTCGCCCGCTCTTAATCGCCCATACGAAAGATTCGCCAATATGAAAGTCACCATCATCGGAGGGGGAGGGCGCGTCGGTTCCAATGCCGCGTTTGCTCTCCAATGCGCCAACCTTGTATCGGAAATTCAGATACTCGACGCCAATACCGATCTTGCCCAAGGCGAGGCCCTCGACCTTCTTCACGGTGCCTCCTCCCTTGGCGATACGCGCATCTACGCGGGAGATTACGACCGCGCGCGCGACACCAACGTCTTTGTTATCACGGCCGGGTTGCGGCGAAAGCCCGAGGAATCCCGCCTTGATCTCATCAATCGCAACGTTGCGCTTTTTCGCAACATCCTCAAAGACATCCGGCGGGCCGGGCATTTGGGGTGCGCGAAGTTTTTCATCGTTTCCAACCCAGTCGATCTCCTCACACATCTTGCCACGCTCGAACTGGAAGTTCCCGCGCACCAGGTCCTTGGTCTCGGCACCATGTTGGATACGGCCCGTTTCCGATCCCTCATCGCCGACGAGCTCCAGCTCGCCCCCTCTCAAGTCAAGGCCCTCATCCTCGGCGAGCATGGCGATTCCATGATCCCCGTCTGGTCCTCCGCGACCTACGGAGGCCTGCCCCTGGCGGGGTATCCCGGTTGCACGCCCCAATTCCAGAAGCAAATTTTCGAGCGCGCCCGCGGCAGTGGGGCCGAAGTCATCCGCCAAAAAGGCGGTGCCGGCTGGGCCGTCGGGGCAACCATTGCCGACGTCGTGCACGCCATCGCTCTTGACCGCCGCCAACTCCTCCCCGTCTCCTCCCGCCAAAGCGGGCGCGTCTACGGTATCCGCGACATCTCCCTCAGCGTGCCCACCATCGTTGGCCGCGACGGCGTCGTCGACCACGTCGAAATCGACCTCTGGCCCAAGGAAAAGCAAGGCCTCCAAGCCTCCGCGCAAACCCTCCGCCAAACGCTCCTTAAGATTTCCTGATCCCGCCCCGACTACCCGGTTGTGATGATCGCTCGATTTCTCGCTTTTAAAATACCAGGAATAATTTATTGCTCTTGTTGTGTGGAGTGAATGGAAGACCTATCCATTGCGCAGCGAGAAGAGGGGCGTGTTTTCGGTATTGGTCTGTTTCCGCGGACTGCGGGGACGTTTAGGAAAAATATGGGTTTTGTTCCGCTCAATCCAGGCCTCGATATAAGCTTGGGTTCCAAGGATCGCTCCTCTCGTCATGAACCTCAGACGACAGCGGAGAAGTTCAGCCGCACTCAACTCACCCTTCTGTGCAAGCGCTTTTGCCATGGCTTTCTGCGAAACCGTCCCTCCTTTCGTTGGGTTCGATCCTTTGATGAACAGGAGCCTCCGGTAGGCGGCCGCGATCTCATCAACGGACTCCGCATAGCGCTCCGCGATCATTTGAAAGAGGGGGTGGCTCCGGATGCCTGCTTTCTTCCCCACAGCTTCCCCGTATCCGGAAAACCGGTAGTCTTTCGGATCATCGACAATGGCCGCGCGAACAGGATTGAGATCAATATAAGCCGCCACAGCCATGAGCACCGCCGGGCGGTCTTCGACCAAAACACTGTGATAGCGATCCTCCCAGAGCGTTCCGCAGCGGTCATGTCCTTTGTTGTAGGCGATTGAAAAGCGTTGCTTCAGGATCTTCATGAACATCGGAAGTGAGCCCATTCGCCCGATAAGGATCTGACGCATCTGCTCGCGCACGGTTCCCCCCGCCCGCAGGGCCAAATCGATTCGGGCGAAGGAAAGAGGCTGACCGGGTCGCTCCTTGCCGTAGATCAGACGCGCCCGCCGACGCAGTTCCTCGTCGTCCGGGTTTCCGGCCGTTTCCGGCACCTCCAGCAACAAGTGGAAATGGTTATCGAGCAGAGCGTAGGTGAGCAAGCGGACTCCGCAGAAATCCGCGACCCGCGCCAGCAGATTTCGGAAGAGCTCCTTCTCCTTTTCCAAAAGAAGAAAGGCCCGCCCGTTTATTCGGCTGACCACGTGATAATGGGCCTTCCGGCCCGTCTGCAAGATGCGCGGCGCTCGCCGACGCTTTTGGGGAATCAGGTTCATCGCATTCATCGGGAATCAGGTTGGCCGATTTCTGCGGAATTATCAAGAAAAATACTGCCTGGAATGCTATTTTGGTTAGTTGGAGAATTCAGGATGAGGAGAGGAGGCGGCGGATGGTTTCTTTGAGGAGGTCGAAGAAGTGGGCGAAGGCGTGCCAACCGTATTCCTGGAAGAAGGCGATGAGGAAGTAGAGGGCACCGGCGTAGAGAGCGATGGTGAGGCAACCGCCAATGGCGGCGAGGACGGCGAAGGCACCGTCCTCCTCGGTGAGGCCGACGCCGATGAGGAAGATGATGAGAGCCGGGAGGGTGTTGGTCCAGGGTATGGGGATGACCATGAGGAAGGCCATGAGGAGGACGAGTGCGCTGAGAAAGGCGCGCCCGCCGCGTGAGTTTATCCAGCGGAGGCGGGGGCGGACAAAAAATTCAAGGCGGCGAAAGAAGGCTTCGGCGCCAGCGAGCATGGCCTTGGCGAGGGTCGCTTGGAGCCGTATGTTGCGCAGCCTGCGGGGTAGGGTGGGGTGGTGGCGACCGATGGCCATTTGCAGGCCGAGGATGAAGAGAAGAATACCAAAGGGGATGCTGTATCCGGGTGCGGGGACGGGGAGCGCGCTGGGTAGGCTGAGGATGACAAGGAGGAGCCCGAAGCCTTTTTCGCCGACGCGATCAAGGAGATCTCCGACGGTGAGGGCCTGGCCGGGGAGGGCGGCATCTTGGGCGAGGAGCGCGCGGATGTCTTGGGAGAGACGCATCGGGTGATATCAGGATTTGTTGGTGCTCTCAGAGAGCATTTCGTGCAGACTCGTGAGGAGCGTCTCGGTGGAGTAGGGTTTCGTGAGGAAGTAGTGCACTTGGTTGCGTACAGCCCGCAGGCTGGCGCGGTCGCCGCTGATTCCGCTAACGGCGATAATGCGGGCTGCGGGGTTCGCATCAAGAATGGCTTCGACGGTAGCGGTGCCGTCCATCACGGGCATCATCATATCGACAATGACAGCCTCGATTTCAGTGCGATGGGTCTGATATAGGCTGACACCTTCCGCTCCGTTGGCGGCGAGGAGAACGCGGTAACCATAGGTTTCGAGGGTGTCTTTGGTGATCTCGCGAATTGCGGCTTCGTCGTCGATTACGAGGATCTGTTGCTGGTTGCCGATCGGGAGCGCAATGGCCTCGTTGTCCTGAACCGCGGGTTTTGCCTGGGTGACAGTCGGGAAATAGACGGAGAAGGTAGTTCCCTGGCCGGGTGTACTTTCTACGCGGAAGAAACCTCCATGACTGCGGACGATCGCTTGCGACGTGGAGAGGCCCAATCCTGTGCCTTTTCCGATTTCTTTGGTTGTGAAAAAGGGATCGAAGATTTGCTCCAAGTGGGCGGGATCGATGCCACATCCTGTATCGCTCACCTGGATCATTGCATAGGGGCCGGGTTGAAGGTCGGGAGTGGTCGCGACCCCGGGGGTGGAGACATCGACGTTGCCGGCAAAAATGCTCAGGGTTCCTCCGCTTTCCATCGCGTCGCGGGCATTGACGCATAGGTTGAGGAGGACTTGGTGAATCTGTGTGGGGTCTCCGCGCACAGGGGACAGATCACGCTGTACGCGGTATTTGAGATCGATATTTTTCGGAAAAGTTTCGCGAAGGATTTTGTGCACATCATTGAGGATGTGGCGCACTTGCACTTCGATGCGGCGACCGTCCATGCCGCGGGCAAAGGAGAGGACTTGACCGACCATATCGGCCCCCCGTTTCGCACTGGAGGCAATGGTTTCGAGAAGGCGATGGCAACGGGGTTCCGTCATGTAAGACCGCAGCAGGTCGATGGCCATGCTGATGGGCGCGAGGACGTTGTTGAGGTCATGGGCGATTCCGCCGGCGAGGGTGCCGATGCTCTCCATACGCTGGGCGCGGAGGAGTTGGCGTTCGAGTTGCTTGCGTTCGGTTATATTGGTGTGAAGGGAGAGAATCTGGGGGGTCCCTTCCGTGGCGCTTTCAATGAGGGTTAGGCGTGTTTCCGCGAGAATGCGTTTACCGCTCTTGGAGACGTGTTCAAGCTCACCGATCCACTCCCCATCGCGGAGAACGGCTTGCTGCGCATCTTCGAAAGCATCGGTCTCGGGGGGGAGAAGATCGAAGGCGGTTTTTCCGCGGATCTCCTCCGCCGTCCATCCGAAGAGGTTTTCGGCTCCTTTGTTCCAGTATTCAATGCGGTGGTCGAGTGTGCGGACGATGATGGCGTCCTGGGCTTTGTCGAGGAGGGAGGCTTGTTCGTGAATGCGTGCTTCGGACTCTGCCCGGCTGATTTCGGCGGCGGCCCGGGCAGCAAAGATTCTCAGCATGGAGGCGGCGAAAGTGGTATCTTCCAAGCGGCTGCTAAAGAGAATGAAGAGGCAACCGACGGGATTTCCTTGAGCATTGATGAGGCACCGGCCGACGAAGGCCTCGCTCTCAAAAGCCGCCGGCATGGATGGGAATTTTCTGCGCAGATCAGCGGGGATGACCACTTCATCCTCCGTGAAAAGCTCTGCGCACGGCGTATCTGCTGCGGTAAACTTCAGATTGTCGACGGATTTTCCATCGATCCAGGCACCGATGGTTTGGAGCATGCCGGGTTCGCCGACGACGGTGCGCACCACTCCCGCGCCTCGCACGCCGAGGGCCTCGGTGACATCGCGGGCGAGGTTGTGGAAGAACGTGGAGCCTGTGGCAGAGGAGACGCTGGAGGCGACCTTGATGACCGCCGATTCCAATTGGCGGCGCGCGCGGCGCGAGCGCATGGACTGAATACCGTAGGCGAGATCATCGGCGAGATTGCGGAGGAGGTCAGTCTCGTCATCGCGGGGGCGTTTGCCGATGGGCGTGTGGAGCGCCATGACTCCAAACACCTGATCTTCTGTTTCGAGAGGAAGCAGGAGCAATCCGCCGTGTTCTTCGCGCCATGTTTTTCCGTCTTCGAGAAAGATGCCGGGGGTCACCCGAACATCGGCGCACTGGAAGGACTGACCGGAGCTGAGAATCCGGGCAGGTGCTCCTTCCCGGGAGGGCGTCCTTTCATTCCAGACGAGGCTGATGGCTTGGACGTAAGCTGTATCCGTGCCGGAGTGAGCCGTGGGCCGGAGAATGCCGGGGTTGTGCGCGGGAGCAAAACCGACCCATGAAAGCGGGTATCCGCCAATATCGACGGCGAGACGGCAGGCTTCTGCCAGAAGTTCTTGTTCATTGTCGGCGCGAATGAGGGCTTCGTTGAAGGCGCTGAGGAGTTGAAGCGCCCGGTTTGAGCGAGCGAGACTCAGCTCGATGGACTTGTGATCGGTGAGATCCGTGACGCCCCCAACGACGCGGGTGGCCCGGCCTGCCGCGTCGCGGATGATGTAGGCCCGGTCGAGAACGTGGGCGATTGCGCCTCCCGCGTGGAGGAAGCGGTACTCCTTCACCCATTTCTCTTCGCCCTGGCGAATACTGTTTTGGAGGGATTCATAGAAGCCCTCGCGGTCTTCGGGATGGATGCGGGTGGTCCAGTAATCCGGATCGCGCGGGAGGTCTTCCAGCTTATAACCGAACAAGCGGGTGAGCCCTTCATTCCAGTGGACTTCGTTGGTGGTCAAGTCCCACTCCCAAAGAGCATCGTTGGTTGCGCGTGCGAGCGCCTGCAGCCTCCGTTCACTTTCGCGCAGCTGGGTGCCGGCGCGGGTGCGTTCGATGGCGAGGCTCACGACCTTGGCGGCGTCTCCGGCCCATCGGCGTTCGTCGTCGTTTGGGTGGCGATTGATCGGTGAAAAGATACCGATAGTGCCCAAGACTTTTTCTTCCGAACCGATAACGGGCACCGACCACGCCGAGCGCAATCCGTGTCGTGTGATGAGGGGGCGAAAGGGTTCAAAGATAGGGTGGGTCCCAGTGTCCTGGACAATGACGGGTTCGCCGAGAGCGGCCGCCAGGCCGCAGGTGCCCGCCTGGTTACTGATGGGGATGGAGCGGAGAGCTTCTGCGATTTCAATGGGAAGGCTGGGCGCGGCTGCGAGTTCGAGGTGTTTCTCGTCTGTGGCTGTGAGGGTAATGCAGATGAGTGTGCCCGCTGGTGAAACCGCCTCCATTTTTCGGGCTAGGTGAGAGAGGATAATGGCGAGAGATTCACCCCGGAGGATCATCTCCAGCACCTCTGCCTGGCCGGAGGAAAAGCGTTCGAAGCGCCGTCGGCGTTGACGCGCGGCCACGCGGCATTGGGCTTGCTCAACGGCAAGAGGGGCGCGGTTGAGATCGCGTGAAGTGAGGATGTCCTCCGCTCCCTTTCTCATGATTTCGACCGCTAGTGTTGCCTCCGGCATATCCTCGAAGGCGACGATCACGGGGACCTCTGTTCCGATCGCGCGAATATTTTCAAGTTGTTCACGAGCGGAGAGACCGCTGGGGTTGTGTGCGCAGATGACGACGTCCCAGGGTGCCTTCTGCAAATGTTCGGACAACTCGTTCCGATTGGTGGCATACTCCATATAGATGGAGCGATTCGCCTGCAAAGCATCCCTGACTTGTTCGGCCAGGGCACCGGGAGCGCCTGCCCAGAGTAGGCGAAGCTGCGTATCGTTATTTGCCGTAGACATCAATGAGTTAGGCCCAGCCATCGTGGGGATTCAATCGAGGGAAGACACAAGACTAGGAAGAGGGATTGAGGAAAGCGGTTTTGCCTATGGCAACCTATCTTTCTGCAATCTTGTGAGGTTTGCGGGGCAGCGTGCTTATTCTCCGGGGCACCTGCTCCCGCAAAAAGGCCTCGCCTCCAGAGATATCGCTTTCCTTACTCTTGACCAGATGAATGCGCCGAAGATGCATGAGCGGGTCTACTTTTCGGGCCACGTGCAGGGGGTGGGGTTTCGCTACCAAACGCGCCGGATCGCCTGCGAATTTGAAGTGGCGGGCTATGTGCGGAACCTTCCCGATGGCCGCGTGGAAATGGAAGCGGTGGGCGAAGCCGGCGAGGTGAACGCTTTCATTGCGGCGGTGGGTGACCGATTAAGCATGTACATCCGCCGGACCGAGCGCCAGGCGATGGAGGTGGCCGGCAACTTTAATGGCTTTGTTATTCGTTGAACAGGTATGGCTCTGATCGAGCTTATCGCGGTAAAAAAGACCTTTCGCTCCAGCGGGAGAGGGGTGGAGGCGTTGCGGGGAGTGAGCCTCTCGGCGGCTGCGGGAGAGGTGACTGTGCTGCTCGGTCCGAATGGTTCGGGCAAATCCACGGCACTCAAGATCCTCGTGGGTCTGATGGGTGCCGATGCCGGAACCTGTCGTCTATTTGGCGGTAATCCGGAGGACCCGGCGATACGCCGACGCTTTGGATACATGCCGGAGGGTGCTTATTTCAACGGCATGGCCAAGGGCGGGGCGAGCCTTCGTTTTTTGGGCCGCCTCAGCGGATTGCACGGGGCGCGCTTGGCGAAACGCATAGCCGAGGTGGCCGCCGTCACGGGCATCCGCGATTGTCTGAATCGTCCGGTCCGTACCTATTCGAAAGGGGAAGCGCAGCGATTGGGCTTAGCCCAGGCGCTCTTGCATGAGCCGGAAGTGCTCATCCTCGACGAACCCACGACGGGTCTCGATCCCCTGGCGACTCATCGCTTTCTTGAGACCTTGCGAGAAATCCGCGCCGGAGGAACCGGTATCCTCCTCTGTACCCATGCTCTGGCTCAGGTGGAAACGCTGTGTGACGCGGTAGTTATCCTCAACAGCGGTGAGGTGGCCGCGCAAGGGTCGTTGCCGGAGCTGCTGTTGAAATTCGGGGCGACTTCTCTAGAGGATCTGTTTCTGCGGTTGTGCGCGTCGCCCCGCCGCCCTCGCGCCGAGGTGAGCCCATGATTCAAATCCCTTCAAATGGCCGATTGTTTCTGCTCATTGCGCTGGAAACCCTCTGTGAGGCAGCTCGCCGCCGGGTTGGGCAAGCTCTGCTTTGGGTGGCGATTGCCTTTCTTTTCCTCGGTTGGTTTTTTGCCGAAATTGATTTTGGTGGGGACCGTGTGCGTTTTGGGGTGCAGTTTGGTTTTGGGGTCCTTTTTCTATTTGGGACAGCAGCGGCGATTCTTCTTCCGGCGCTCATTCTCCACGCGACAATGGAGAGCCGGACGCACTGGATGATCCTTTCCAGACCCGTGCGGGCAGAGGTCTATGTGCTCGGTTTGTGGGGAGGCGTGGTCCTCACGCTTTGGCTTTTCACTTCTTTTTTGGCCTTGTTTGTGAGCGGCCTTTTGTGGGTCTTGTGGCCGGGGGTCGCGGATGTGCCTCCCGGCATGGAGGCACCGGCAGGTCCGGAATTTTCTGCATTCGGGTTCTTGTTGCAATGGATGCTGCAGGGGTTGCGCCTCTCGTTGATCGCGGCGGTGAGCCTGTTTTTTGCCGTTTTCTTTCGGGCGGTCGCACCGGCTCTGGTGGTGACCGTGATTGCAGTGCTGATTGGTGAGATGCGCGGGGTGGCCGAGGCGGTTTATGCGCGTGGCGAAGGCGGAGCGGGCATGGTTGTGGGGTGGATATTCAGAGTCTTTCCGGATCTTGCCGGTTTTCATGGGCATGATCGCGTTTTCGGCGGGGGTGTCGGCGCGGTTGATTTGGCAATGTTGGCCGGTCATGCCGTTCTTTATGGGGGAGCGATCCTTGTCTTTGCCGCTGTGCTCTTTGGAAAGCGGAAAGCGCAGTGATGCAAAGTGCCGTCAGCACATGTATGAAGAGGGGGCTTGTATACGGGGCAATCGTTTTCCTCGGGCTTGTCGGGATGGGGCTGCGTATTCCCGGAGTCGGACCGGATGAGGCCGCGCAGACCGCTTCGGCTCAGGTCTCCAGTGATGTGTCGGCGGCCTTCCTCGGCGGTTTGCGCCCGACCGTCGCGAATCTTATTTGGATCCAGGCATACGGGCATTGGGAACGCCGTGATGTGGCCGCCCTGGAGCAATCGGTTGGCTGGGTTTTGCGACTGGAACCGCGCAACCGCGCATTTTGGGTCCAGAGTGCGCGCATGTTTGCCTACGATGTTCCCCGCTGGGAAGCGCGGGCGGCTCTCGGTCCTGGTTTTCACGATCCGGAAGTGATTCAACCCTTTCGGCTGCGCGGCGCGGAGCGAGCTTTGGTATATCTGGACGCCGCGACCCTCTTTTTCCCGGAGGATCCGGTGATCGAGGTCGACCGGGCACTTTTGCACCTGAATGTCACCGGAGATCTGGCGGCGGCGGCCCAAGCTTTTCGGGCGGCTTGGGAAGCTCCCGGCGGCCCGTATTTTGCGGCCCGGCTCTATGGAGAGCTGCTCCGGCGATTGGGGCAAACCGAAGATGCGCTTGCCTGGTATATCGCGCTCTTGCCCGGGTTGGACGAGAGTTCCCCCGCTGCGCAGCGCGAAACCGTGCTTCGCCGCATCGTCGACATCGAAAGAGAGCTGGACAACCCGGGTGCATTTTCCGGGGAAAATTAACCTTGCCAGAACCCTGCCCTCTACGCCAATTTTGATCGCTTTTATTGAAGCCAGCCTAGCTCAGTTGGTAGAGCAGCTCATTCGTAATGAGCAGGTCGTCGGTTCAAGTCCGATGGCTGGCTCCATTTTCCTCCGGCAAACAGGGATGTTGAGTGGGGATTGTCTCCTTGGGGGAAGGATGGCGCGTAATGGAGTGTGCGGGGATTTTTTAGGCGTGGATTTTCGCCCAGGGTCAATGGCCTTGAGGGATTGGGAATGGGCGCATCGCTCCTTCTTTCAGCGTTCGCCCGCTGCCGTATCCGCCGCACCTGAAAAACTGATTTTTTTAAATTTCCCTATTGACACAGGGACTTTCCAAGACCTTTCTCCTCAACTTTATTTTGCGAGCGTAGCTCAGTTGGTAGAGCACTACCTTGCCAAGGTAGATGTCGAGAGTTCGAACCTCTTCGCTCGCTCCACTTTCCCGCCCGAAAAGGCGGGTTTTTTTATGTCGGGACACGGAGATTTTCAGAGTCCGGGAACTCTCCTTTCACTATTTCTTCCCGGCGAGACCTCGCCTCAAATCGTCCTTGGGGGCGGGTTGTCAGCCCGGCCGGGCGTTCCTCTGCCGCGCTGCCCAATCTCCCAAGTGGACCCATCAGTCTATTATTATTATGAACTCTGCTCGGAGGTATTGAGTTTGCTTATGCAGCAGTTTTTGAGCAGGCACTCTCAAAAGAAGGGACTGCCCGCCAGCTATAAGGGTGTGTAACGCGTTGCTATAAGCGCGACTTGCGCGGGTGAGCGCGTTTTGTGATAATGATTTTGCGTGGAATTGGTTCGAAAAAGGCACCTTGGAAAGCGTCAAAGCGGGGGGGAGGACCGGCGAATCCGGGTGCGATTTTTCTATTGCCTCGCTTAGGCAAGAATCCCTCAATTGCGCCCAGATTCGGGGAGGAGGTTTCCTTTCCGAGCCTTTCAAGACTGCTTACAACTACGCATGCCTGTGGAAAAAAAATTGAATCGAAAGACCTTCCTCGCTTCGGCGGGGGCGGCTTTGGTGGCCGTCGGGACACTGGGGGGGCACCTCTTCAGGAGTTCCCCGGAATCCGCTCCCCGTGAGGCCACGGGCGAATCGGCGCGCAATGTTCCGCGCACCGATCCACGAGCCGTTCCTTACGGTCGGATGGACGTTTGAGTCCGCGATTTTCCTTTCCCTTCTAGCGTCACCAAGGCATGGCCAATCTCTTTCCGAAATCCGCAAACAACGTTCCCGCGCAAATCGCCCTCATTCTGGGCATTCTGGCTGTCACAACAGTCGCCGGGGTTACGTATTATTTCACGCCCAAATACACGCGGGTCGGCTATATGCCCACGCAGCCGGTTCCTTACAGCCACTACCTGCACGCGGAGCAGCTCGGGATCGATTGCCGCTATTGCCACACGCATGTGAATCAATCCGGCCACGCCAATGTGCCGGCGGCGGAGATCTGCATGAACTGCCACACCCACGTGCAGCGCGAGAGCCCGC
Source organism: Opitutales bacterium (assembly GCA_020831585.1). Classification (GTDB taxonomy): domain Bacteria; phylum Verrucomicrobiota; class Verrucomicrobiia; order Opitutales; family Oceanipulchritudinaceae; genus JAFIGE01. The sequence continues at coordinate 23,059 of JAFIGE010000022.1, forward strand.
TGCTTGAGCTTGTCCGCGACAGTTATCTGAATAATGAACCGATTGAGTGGGTGCGTATCCACAAAGTTCCGGATTATGTGTATTTTAACCATGCCGTGCACGTGAACCGCGGCATCAGCTGCGTGGAGTGCCACGGCCAGGTGAATGAGATGGAGGTCGTCTGGCACGACCAACCCTTCTCCATGGCCTGGTGCCTGGAGTGCCACCGCAACCCGGAACAGTTTATTCGTCCGCTGGATCAGGTCTATAATTTGAATTGGACGCCCGACAACGCGGAGGCCCACGCACAATGGGCGCGCGAACAAGTTGTCGCTTGGAATGTGAACCCTCCGCAAAGCTGCTCCGGCTGCCACCAATGAGTTCGAAAACCACTGAGCCTAACGCTGCCGCCACCCCGTCCACCGTTCCGACCGACGGGCGGGCTTACTGGCGCAGCCTCGATGAATTGGCCGAGCGCCCCGACTTCAAGGAGTGGCTCCACAGGGAGTTTCCGCAGGGTGCTTCGGAGGCCGACGGCGTCAACCGCCGGCACTTCCTCAAGATCATGGCGGCCTCTTTTGCGCTTTCCGGCGCGGGCCTGGCTGGCTGCCGCCGCCCGGAGAAGTACATTGTCCCCTACGGCAAGCAGCCGGAGAACTCCATTCCCGGCATCCCGGTATACTACTCGACGAGCTTTCCCGATGCGGTGGACAACCTGCCGCTCATCGTCGAGACGCACCAAAACCGCCCCACCCACATTGAGGGCAATCCGAAGTATGCCCCTTACGGCGGTGCGGTGAATGCTTTTGCCAGCGCGTCCGTCCTCAATCTTTACGATCCGGACCGTATGACGGCGTCCACCCGGGGTCGCCGCCGCGTCTCCAAGGATGCCGTGAACGACCACCTCGAGGCCCTGCGCGAACGCTTCGCGCCCACCGGTGGCACGGGCCTGGCCGTCCTCGCCGCGCCTTCGACCTCGCCGAGCCGCGAGCGCCTCATGCGCCAACTGCGGGATCAGTTCCCCCGGATGACCTGGGCGGAATACGAGCCCGCCGCCCGCGATAACGGCGACCGCGCCGCCACCGCGCTCTTCAACGGTGACCCGACCCGTCCCGTCTACGATCTTGCCGCTGCGAAGCGCATCCTTTCTATCGACAGCGATTTCCTCGGTGTCTCCGAACCCGGTGCCAACGGGCTCCAGCGCGGCTTTGCCAAGGGGCGCAAAGTTCGCAACCGCGACGAAGCCGCCACCATGAGCCGTCTCTACGTGGCCGAGAGTCCCTTCACATCGACCGGGGCGATGGCCGATCACCGGCTGCGTTTGGCGAGTTCCCGCATGGCTTCTCTCGCCGCCCTCGTTGCAGCAGAGGTGCTCGACCAGCTGGGACAGGAACGCGATCTCGCGCAAAACCTGCGCAGCCAAGCCGCCGGACTCGAATCCCACCAGCAGTGGGTTTCGGAGTGTGTGCGCGATCTTCTCGCCGAGCGCGGGGGCAGCGTTGTCCTCGCCGGCGCGCATCTGCCGGTGGCTGTGCACCAGCTCGTCGTTCTCATCAATGAGAAGATTGGTGCCAACGGGCACACCGTGCGCTACGTGCGCAAGCCGCGCGCCCGCCGCGACAATCTGGAATCCCTCGTGCAAAGCATCGGCGAGGGTAGGGTGGAGACGCTTATCGTTCTCGGTGGCAACCCCGCTTACGATTTTCCCGCCGACCTCGACTGGTCCGTCCTCCGGGGACGCGTGAACGAGGTCATCCGCCACGGATACTATTTCGACGAGACCGGCCTCGATGCCGATTGGAGCATCGCTTCGACCCATTATCTGGAGGCGTGGAGCGACGGGCGCGCTTACGATGGCACCTACGTGCCCGTGCAGCCCATGATTCTGCCGCTCTTCGAGGGGATCTCCGAGCTTGAGCTGCTCTCCCGCCTCGCCGGCACGAGTCGCGCCGATGCCTTTGAGATCGTGCTCGAAACCTTCCGCACAGATGTCTCGCCCGGTGCCTCCCGGCACGACTTCAACCGCTTCCTCAGCGAGGGCTTTCTCGCCGACTCCGCGTTCCCCGCCGTCACGACAGCCCTTTCCACGAGCAATCTCCGCTCCGTCCTCGCGCGGGCCGATTTCCGCTCCGCCGCGCCGTCTTCCGGTTCGCTGTCCGTTCGCCTCGTCAAGGACACCAAGGTGGGCGACGGCTTCTACGCCAACAACGGTTGGCTCCAGGAGCTGCCCGATCCCATGACGAAGCTCACTTGGGACAATGCCATCACGATCAGTCCCGCCCTCGCCCGCGAACTGGGCTACGATGTGAAGTCGGGCAGGTTCCTCATCGGCGGGATCGCGGCGGCGCGTGGCAATGTGCGTGGCAGCCGCGAGTTTGCCCCCGTCGGGGAGTTGACAATCGACGGCGTCACTTTGCGTGGTCCCGTGCAAATCCAGCCCGGACTGCCGGACTATGAGGTGGTCATTCCCATCGGTTATGGTCGTCGCCGGACCGGTCGCGTGGGTTCTGGGGTGGGCTTCAGCGCCTACCCGGCCCTTACCCACACCCATGGTCTGAGCCGGACCGGAGCCACCATCACCCTCACGCGCGACACCTTCCTTCTCGCCAATACCCAGATGCACTGGAACATGGAGGGACGCGCGATTATCCGCGAGGCCAACGTGTCCACCCACCTCGCCAATTCCAATTGGGCCAACGAGATGGGCATGGAGTCCCACTCCCCGCCGATTTACGGCAAAGACAAGGACATGTCGCTGGCCGAGAAGTCGCTCACGCAACCACGCGGAGCTTCCTCTCACCACCTCCCGGCCTTTGGTGAACCCGCCCCGAATCTGCGCGTCTGGCGTGATCCCGAGGCGCGGGCGCAGTTTATCCCCGAGCAGCAGTGGGGGATGAGTATCGACCTCAATACCTGCACGGGCTGCAATGTCTGTGTCATCGCCTGTCAGAGCGAAAACAACATCCCCATTGTGGGCAAGGATCAGGTGGCGCGTGGTCGTGAGATGTCGTGGATCCGCCTCGACCGCTACTACAGCACCGGCGACATCGACGAAAATCGGGAAATGCTTCCGGCAGATCCGCAGGCCTCTGTCATGCCCATGGCCTGTGTGCACTGCGAGCGCGCACCCTGCGAGCAGGTTTGCCCGGTCAATGCCACCGTGCACGATACCCAGGGGCTCAACGTGATGGCCTACAACCGCTGCGTGGGCACCCGCTATTGCGCCAACAACTGCCCCTACAAGGTTCGCCGCTTCAATTTCTTCGATTACAACAAGCGCGCCATCGACGAGTTCTACAAGGGCCCGCTCGGTCGCAATCTATACAAGACCGAAGGGGGCATCCTCGCATCCATGCAGCGCAACCCCGATGTCACGGTGCGCATGCGCGGTGTCATGGAAAAGTGCACCTACTGCACTCAGCGCATCCAGGCCGCGCGCATTGCCCAGAAGGTCAAGGCGCGGGACAGCAACAACATCCACATTCCCGAGGGTGCCTTCAAAGTTGCCTGCCAGGCTGCCTGCCCGACGGAGTCGATTGTCTTTGGGGACATCTCCAACACCGAATCTGCTGTTTACAAGGCGAAGGATAATGATCGCGACTACGCCGTTCTGGGCTACCTGAACGTGCGCCCGCGCACCACCTACCTCGCCCGTCTGCGCAACCCCAATCCGGCCATGCCCGACTACCGCAAGTATCCGGGCAGCTACGAGGAATACAAGGGCATGCAGCCCCAACCGCGCGCGGTCCCCGAACCCGCCTGATTGCTATCCACCTTCAACGACTGAGAAACCTTGAGCACACATACACAACACGGCACAGGCCACGGTGGAGCGGACGGATTCCAACCGGCCGTCTTGCAGGAGGTGAGGCCCGCGAATATGCCGCGGGCTCCCATCATCGAGAACGCCCGTTCTTTCGCCTGGATCACCGATAAGGTCTGCGGCATCGTCGAAGGCCGCGCCCCCCGCTGGTGGTGGATCGGCTTCATCCTCTCCGGGATGCTCGCCAGCTTCACCCTCATGGGCCTGATCTATCTCACGGCTGTCGGGGTCGGGGTCTGGGGCCTCTCGCATCCCGTGTTCTGGGGCTGGGCCATTATCAACTTCGTTTTCTGGATCGGTATCGGCCACGCCGGCACGCTCATCTCGGCCATTCTCTGCCTTCTTAAGCAAAAGTGGCGCACCTCCATCAATCGTGCGGCTGAGGCCATGACGATTTTCGCGGTGGCCTGTGCGGGTATTTTTCCGCTCTTCCACGTGGGGCGTGTGTGGTTTGGCTGGTGGCTCTTCCCGCTCCCCAACTCCAACGTCATTTGGCCGAACTACCGCTCGCCTCTGGAGTGGGACGTGTTCGCGGTCTCGACCTACGGCACCGTTTCCCTGCTCTTTTGGTATATGGGCATGATTCCCGACCTCGCCACCCTCCGGGACCGCGTGACGATGGTCTACGAGAAGCGCGCGGCGGAGGCTAAGACTGCCTTCGCCAAGTCTTTCGAGTTTGCCTTCTATCAGTTCCGGCGCGTCTTTTACGGCGTTCTGGCAATGGGTTGGCGCGGTTCCAATCGCCACTGGAGCAACTACGAAATGGCCTACCTGCTCCTTGCCGGCTTGAGCACCCCGCTGGTGCTTTCGGTGCACACGGTCGTCTCTTTCGACTTCGCCGTTTCCCACCTCCCCGGCTGGCACGCCACCATCTTTCCGCCCTACTTCGTCGCAGGGGCCATCTTCTCCGGGTTTGGCATGGTGCTCACGCTCATGCTGCCCCTTCGGGCGCTTTTCGGTCTGCACGATTTGATCACGCAGTATCACATCGATTGCATGTGCAAAATCTGCCTCGCGACGGGTTCCATGGTTGGCTACGCCTACGCCATTGAGTTCTTCATCGCCTGGTATGGTGCCAATCCGTTCGAAGCCTTCGCTTTTGTGAATCGTGCCTTCGGTCAATATGCGTGGGCCTACTGGATCATGATTACCTGCAATGTCATCTCGCCCCAGTTCTTCTGGTTCAAGTGGGCGCGCAGCAAGCTTTGGCTCGTCTGGATACTCTCCATCTTCATCAACGTGGGTATGTGGTTCGAGCGCTTCGTCATCACCGTGACCTCCCTCGCCAACGATTTCCTCCCGGCCAACTGGAACTATTACAGCCCCACAGCCGTCGACATCTTCACCTTCATGGGCACGTTCGGGCTCTTCGGTGTCCTCTTCCTTCTTTTCCTCCGCTTCCTTCCGCTCCTCGCGTTTGCGGAAATCAAGTCGGTCTCGCCCCAGGCGGACGTCCACGGCCACGCTCATGGCAACACTGACAAAGCCCACTAATCCGCGATCCACATGAAAAAGATACACGGAATGCTCGCGCTCTTCGACACCGCCCCGGCCATTTATCAGGCCGCGAACACGGTGCGGGAAGCCGGTTACAAGCAGTGGGATGTCTTCACGCCCTTCCCGGTCCACGGACTCGATGGGGCCATGGGGCTGAAGCGCTCGCGGGTGCCTCTCTTTACTCTCGTGGGTGGGTTTGTCGGCTTCTGGACAGGTATGTTCATCGCCTGGTACATGGGTGCCTTCGACTACCCGCTCATCGTTGGAGGCATGCCTTACTTCAGCCCGGTCTTTCCTTTTCCGGTGGCCTATGAGATGACCATTCTCTTTGCCGCCTTCGGCACACTCGGCGGGATGTTTTTCTTCAATCGCCTCCCCATGCATCACCACCCGGTGTTTAACTACGAAAAGTTCCGCCGCCTGACCGACGACCAGTTCGCCGTGGTTATTGAGGCGGGCGACGCCCTCTTCAATGAAGAAGAGACCCGCCGATTCCTCGAAGAACTCGAACCGCTCGAAGTCGTCGCCGTTTACGAAGACGAGGAGGCTGTCTCCGCATGATCCGCAATTTTCTCATCATTTATTTCTTCGCCATTCTCATGGTGTTCTCGGTCTTCGGCTTTCGCGGCTGCAAGTCGCAGCGCACGCCCATCGAGATCTTTCCGGACATGGATCACCAGGCGAAGTTCCACCCGCAGGACCGCACGAGCTTTTTCCCCGATGGGCGCACCGACCGTCCACCTGTCCCCGGAGCTGTGCCCTTTGTCACCACCAAGCAGGAGATCTTCGATCACCTCCGCCCCGGCGGCCATTTTCGTGAGGATGCCTACGTCGTCACGGGGCGCAACGGAAACGGCGAGTGGGGCGATGGCATCCCCGTCGAGATCAGCCGCGTGAACATGGAGCACGGGCGCGAGCTCTACAACATTTACTGCGCTATCTGCCACGGCACTTCCGGTAACGGGCGCGGCGTGATCGCCGCCGAACGCTACGGCTATCCCACCATTGTGAGCCTTCTTCAGGAGCGCCTCATCGATCAACCCGACGGCCAGGTCTACAACACCGTGGCCAACGGTTGGAACACCATGAAGGGATACGCCAGCCAGATCAACGTCGAGGACCGCTGGAAGGTTGTGCTCTATGTGCGCGCCCTGCAACGGGCCTCCGCCGGCACTATGGAAGACGTCCCCGAGGCACGGAGAGGAGAATTGGAATTATGACCACGAGCTCTGAAGTTTTTGCGCCCAGTGCAGCGGGTGCCGCCGGTCGGCGGGATCCCTCTCTGCCTTTCCTTATCGGAGGGCTTGTCCTCCTCGCGGTCTCCATTGGTCTCCTTTTCACCGGCAGTGCGGCGGATCCCGTCCGTCCCTTTCTCGGATACCTCGTCGGTCTTACTTTCTGGACCTCTATCCTCGTGGGGATGCTCTTCCTCGTCATGATCTGGTGGATGTTCGATTCCGGTTGGTCGGTCATCATCCGGCGCCAGATGGAGTTCTTTCTTGTGGGCTTCGTTGTGATTGCGGTGGCTTTTCTCCCCCTTGTCTTTCTCGCCATATCCGGCAGTGATGTCGTCGCCTGGACGTGGATTGATGAAACGCGGGAGAAACCGGGCACTTTCGGAATGGTTGCCGAAGACACCCTCTTCCTCGCCAAGGCCGCTTACCTTAACGTCCCCTTCTTCACCGCACGATATATTCTAATATTCGCCGCGTGGATTGGCCTCGCCTTCCTTCTCCGGCAATGGTCCTTCCGCATGGATGAAACCGGTGATCACAAATATGTCCTGTGGTCCCGTCGGCTCTCCGCCGTCGGCCTCTTCGTTGCTGCTCTCGTCACGACGATGGCCGCGATGGACTGGTTCATGACTTTGAACTATCACTGGTTCTCCACCATGTATGGAATCTGGTTTTTCTCCGCCAGTATGCGTGCCGCGCTCGCCGCGACGGTGCTCATCCTCTTCTGGCAGGCCGGGCGCAAAGAGGGACTGCGCGGACTCATTCAGCCGACGCACTTCTATTTCATGGGCTGCCTTCTCCTGGCCTTCACCGTCTTCTGGGCCTACATCAGTTTCTCCCAGTATTTCCTCATTTACAGCGCGAATATTCCCGAGGTTACTTTTTGGTACAACATCCGTGAGAAGAGTGTCGACGGTTCGCTCAACGCCTGGTGGTGGGTGAGCATGGCCCTGATCTTTCTGCACTTCCTCGTGCCCTTCCTGTTTCTTCTCTTTCACAAGAATAAGTTCGGGAAGCCCCTGATCTTCATCGCGGTGTGGATTCTCTTCTTCCACATCATCGACATTTACTGGAACATCCTCCCGCAAAAGCTGTCCGCCGAAGGTTTGCTCGGCTACACGGAACGCGGATTTGTTCCGCACCTCACCGATCTGACGGCCTTTCTGGCCGTGGGCGCGCTCGTCATCTGGGCCTTCCTCCGCAGCGCCTCGAAGCACCGCCCCATCCCCATCCGTGATCCCCGCATCAGCGAATCTTTGAACCTCCATGAGTAATCCGCACTCCCATCATGGTCCCGCCGGTGAACCCGGCGAGCGCACCCTCTTCATGTCCGCCCTCGGGTGGATTGGGGTGATGCTCGTTTTTGCGTTCATCGTCGTGGTGGCATACCTGCCCAATCGGCCGGCTTCGCCCGATGCCGCCGCCGCCGCCGAGCGCTATGAGATCCGCCGCGAGGTCGACCGCGAACAACGCCGTCTCATCGAGCGCTACCAATGGGAAGATGCCAATGCGGGCATCGTGCGGCTCCCTATCGAGCGGGCGATGGAGCTTACCGTTGAGGAACGCCGGCGAACCAACAGCGCCCGCCTCACCAGCGATTGATGGAATTCACCTCCTACATCATTCTTGGACTCTTTTTCTCCAGCTTCCTTTTTATCGGTGCGGCCTGTGTCCTCTATTGGGCCTACCGCAACGGACAGTTAAACAACCTCGAAGCCGGTGCGCGCAGCATCTTCGATGAGGAAGAGGAACCGCTTGGCACCCAAACCGATTTTTTCCCTGACAAACGGCGCAAATCCAAGCGCTGATCCCACATGAGTGTTCCCGCATCCATCGCCACCGCCATTGATCCCCGGACCGAAAGCCCGGAGGCCATCCGCGTGCGCCTCAGCGAAGTCGATACCTCCATGAAGGTGCCGGGCGTCTTCTTCATGATTTCGGCCCTCTTCTGGCTCATGGCCGGCACCGTCTTTGCCCTCATTGCCGCGATCAAGTTCCACAATGTCGATTTTCTCGGGGACAGCGAAGCGTTTACCTTCGGACGGGTGCGCTCGGCCCACCTCAACGCCATGATCTATGGCTGGGGCACCAATGTCATCTTTGCCGTGGCCCCATGGATCATGGGCCGCTTGTGCCGCACGCGTATCCGCTTCACCAACATTCTCGTCATCGGCGGTGTTTTCTGGAACATCGGCGTGACGATAGGGATTTTCGGTATCCTCGCGGGCGACAAAATTGGCGTGGAGTGGCTGGAGATGCCTGCCTACGCCACGCCGCTCCTCGCCATTGCCTTTGCCTGCACCGGCGTGTGGGTCGTCCTCCTCTTCCGCTGGCGCGAATCGGGCCACGTCTACGTGTCGCAATGGTATTTTCTCGCGGCCTTCTTCTGGCTCCCGTGGCTCTACACGATTGCCCAGATCATGCTCGTCTTCGAGCCCGCCCGCGGCGTTGTGCAATCGCTTACCAATTGGTGGTTTGCGCACAATGTCCTTGGCCTCTGGCTCACGCCCATCGCGCTGGGGGCGGCCTATTACCTCATTCCCAAGGTCCTCGGGCGTCCGATCTACAGCTACTACCTCTCGGTCATCGGTTTTTGGTCGCTCGCGCTCTTTTACAACTGGGCCGGCGTGCACCACCTCATCGGCGGCCCCATCCCCGCCTGGCTCATTTCCGCCGGTACGGTGGCGAGCGTCATGATGGTCATCCCCGTCATCGTGGTCGCCATCAATCACCACATGACGGTGGTTGGACTCCACAAAGAAGGGTGGGCCAGCCCCACGATCCGTTTTGTCGTCTTCGGGGCGATCAATTATACGGCTGTCAGTCTCCTCGGCTCCGCCATGGCTCTGCGCAGCGTCAACGAGGTCACCCACTTTACCCACTTCACAGTGGGCCACGCACACCACGGGGTGTATTCTTTCTTCACTATGATCATGTTCGGGGCTGTCTATTACATGATGCCCCGCCTGCTCAACCGCGAATGGCCCAGCGCCATGCTCATCTCCCTGCACTGGTGGGCCACCGCTGTCGGGGTCACCCTCATGGTCGTGGTGCTCTCCCTCGGCGGCTGGATACAGGGTCTGCGCCTGAATGCCATTTCAGACGACGGTACTGTTGTCTACCAATTCATGGAGGTCATGGAATACCTCAACCCCTACATGGTGATGCGTTCCCTCACGGGCGTCCTTATCACCATCGGGCACGTGGCCTTCTTCATCAACTTCTTCTGGATGCTCTGCCAGCGTCCCGATCCGCGGACCCCCGCCCGGCCCACTTTGCTCACCAACGAGGCCTGATCGACCATGCGCAGCTTACCGCTCATCTTCCTCGGTGTGTTTTTCACCCTCGCTCTCTCTTGGGTCGGGATTGTCCTCGTGGGCCATCTCCAGCTTGGGGATCTCGAGCCCGCCTCCGCCGTTCTCGTTAATCAGGAGGCCGAGCCCATCGCGGGGGTGTTCTTCCGCGACGACCGCACGGGCGCTTACCGGATGGGAGCCAACCAGCCCGGCGAACCCGTTTTCCCGATCCAGCTCACCGGTTCGGCCCAGCGCGGCAAACGCATTTACGAGTCCATGGGTTGTATCTACTGCCACTCACAGCAGGTGCGCCGCCAGGGCTTCGGCTCCGACTTTGAGCGCGGTTGGGGCGACCGGCAGTCCGTGCCCCGCGACTACATTCATCACGAGCGGGTGATGCTCGGCACGATGCGCACCGGTCCGGATCTTTCCAACGTGGGCCTGCGCTACAGCGAACTTTGGCAGCACCAGCACCTCTTTAATCCGCAGATCACCTCGCCGGGCTCCATCATGCCGCGCTACGCCTTCCTCTACGAGGTGCGCCCAATCAGTGAAGACCGCGGCCCGTCCCCCCGGGCCATTCAGATCCCCGACGCCTTCCACCCCGGCCCGGGCCTCGAAGTGGTGCCCACGCAGCGCGCCGTCGATCTCGTCGCCTATCTAATGAATCTCCGTCAAGACTACGATCTGCCGGAGATTCGCCGCGCCGAATAAGCCATGAGCGATTCCGACAAGTCTCCCTACCCGCCGAGCGGTGAGTCCCGGTCGACCTTCGAAGGTCACCGCTTTTCCGACGAAGGCCTTCAGCGCAAACACGCCCAGCTCCTGCGCGAAAAGGAAGAGCCCTCCGAAGGCTTCTCGCCCATGCCCCTCTTTCTCGTTTTCCTCATCATGATCCTCAGTTTCTGGGCCGGGATCTACATGGTGGAGTATGGAGGCTATTTCGACGCCTTCCACTTCGATGAGACGGCCACCCCGGGTATCCTCGTTCAGGACACCGGCCCCCAGGAAGTCGACATGCTTGCCCTCGGTCGCCGCGTCTATTCTCAAAATTGCGCCATCTGCCACGGTGCCGACGGTTCCGGCCAAGCCGGTGTCTTCCCTCCCGTCGCCCGGGCGGACTGGGTGCAAGACAATCCCGAGCGCCTCATCAAGGTCACGCTCGCAGGACTCGCCGGCCCCATCGAAGTCAACGGTCGTCCCTACAACAATGCCATGACCGCCTTCGGGCGCTTGAGCGACCAGCAGATTGCCGCCGTCCTCACCTACATCCGTACTGACCCCGCTTTGGGTAACAATTCCTATCCCGTCTCGCCCGAACTTGTTGCCCAAGTCCGCGCCGAATGGGGTGCCCGCCGCAACGCCTGGACCGGCCCCGAGCTCGAAGAGATCCACGGCCCCGTCACCGGCAACTGGAGCCCCTCCAACGGTTCCACCCCTGAGACTGCCGAGGAGTAGATCTCCCGACCTCCCGCGCACATGCGCGCGCGCTCAGAGCGGGTTTCGATCCTCCTCTTGCTCTCGCACCTGCCTTCCGCGGAAATCGACTCTTCTGTCTCGCAAAACGCGCAGGGCCTGCTCTAGTTTGGGCATTCTCTTTTGAGAAGCCCTTATGCACACCGCGACGACTCATGCTGCCGCCGAAGACCTTTCGGCTCACGGATTCGCCAGGGAGCACTGGGTGATGACGCAGTCCTGGCGAGACCTGCTCTTCCTCCACTGGCGGTGGGATCCCGATGAAATCCAGCAGCGCCTACCGCCCGGCCTCGAAGTGGATGTCTTCGAGGGCAGGGCATGGATCGGGATTGTTCCTTTTGTCATGGAGAACATCCGTCCCTTTCGCCTGCCCGCTGTGCGGGGCCTTTCCTCCTTCCCCGAGCTCAATCTGCGCACATACGTGCACGACGCAAAGGGACGCCGGGGAGTCTGGTTCTTCAGTCTCGATGCCCACAGTTGGCTGGGGGTGAAAATCGCCCGCAATTTTTTTCATTTGCCCTATCACCACGCAAACATGCGGGTCGCCAAAGTGGACGGGGGATCCGTCCGTTTTTCTTCACAGAGACGCTCCCGGAAGAAGGAGCCGCCCTTGGTCTACTCGTGGGAGGCCCCCGACGCGGGCCGGACGGCCCCGGCGGGTTCGCTGGAGTGTTTTCTCTGCGAGCGTTACCGCCTTTTCGCGCACGACGCCCGGCGGGACCGTCTCTATTGCGGCGAGGTTGTTCATTCGCCCTATCTCCTTTCCCGCACACGGGTACACGCATGGGATGCCCGTCTCTTTACGCTCAATGGCTTTGCGGCTCCTCAGCGGGCACCGGATCACGTGGTGGCCTCGCCGGGAGTGGACGTCGGCATCCGTCCCCTTCGCCGACTGCGTTGAGGGGGGATTGACGCGCCAAAGGACGCCTTGCAGGGTGGGGGTGATGATCAGATTGGCGCAGTTCTTTTCAGGCTTTCCTGTTCGCCTTGGGCGGATGGTTTTTGCGCGGCGGATGCGTTGCGGAGCATGACGGCCCCCTCGTCAACCTCCCAACGCGCGGAGTGCCGCCATTGCGGGACCGCCTTCACTCCGGTTCGCGCGGACGAGGCCTTTTGCTGCGGGGGCTGCGCCTTCGTCCACGACCTTATCCAGGAGCAGGGACTGGGGGAGTTTTACGACTTGCGCGACCGTGCTGTCGCCCCGGTGAAAGCCACGGTCCTGCAGCGGCGCGACTACTCTTGGCTGAACGAAGTCGAAGCCGAGGCCAGCGCCGCCAGCGAACGCGAGTTTGCCGCCGCCTTCGAGTTGCAGGGTATCTCCTGCATCGGCTGTGTCTGGCTCATCGAGCGCGTCTTTCACCAGCAGCCCGGAGCGCTCAAGATCGATATCAACGCCCAACTCGGCGAACTTCATCTCCTCTTTCAACCCGGCGTTTTTTCCGTCAAAGACTTCGCCGCCACCATACAGCGCTTCGGCTATCTGCTCGGGCCGCCGGGCACAAAAACGCGTGGGGAGAGCGATGCCCTGCTTACGCGCGTCGGCATCTGTGCGGCCCTCGCCCTCAACACCATGCTCTTCACCCTGCCGGGCTACCTCGGCATGGGAGCGGATTTTCTCTTTGCGGACCTTTTTCGCCTCCTCACGGTGGTGTTTGCTTCGCTCTCTTTTCTCGTTGGCGGAGTCTACTTCATCAAGCGGGCAGTGGCCGGCTTGCGGCGGGGCGCGCTGCATATCGACCTGCCCATTGCCCTCGGGGTGACGGCCGCTTACATCGGCTCGCTCGCCGGTTGGCTGATCGGCGAGGAGCGTTTCATGTATTTCGATTTCGTTGCCGTCTTCATGCTCCTCATGCTCCTCGGGCGGTGGACGCAGGAGCGCGTGCTCGAACGCAACCGCCAACTCCTTCTCGGCTGGAACCCGCGCGCCGACACCGTTCGCCGGTTCGCTGAACAGGGAGGGGAGGGCGACGCCGGGCTCGCCTGCGAGGTCCGCGAACTCCGGCGCGGCGATCAGTTTGCCGTGCGCATGGGCCAATCCATCCCCGTGCGCAGCCGCTTGCTCTCCGAACGCGTCGAAATCAGCCTCGAATGGATCAATGGCGAACCGGAAGCGCGCCTCATCCATGCGGGCGATTCCATTCCCTCCGGCGCGGTCTGCCTCAGCCAGGGAGGAGCCCGCTGCGCCGCTGTCGAGGGCTGGGAGGATTCGCTCCTTGGGCGGCTCCTGCAGATGACCCCCAAGGCCGACCGCTTCACCGGCCTCGAAAAGATTCTCAAAATCTACATCCTCCTGGTCATTGTCGTGGGCATGGCGGGTTTTGCCGTATGGGCCTTCCATATGCGGGATGTCGTGTCGGCCTTTCAGGTTTTGATCTCGGTTTTGGTGGTATCCTGCCCCTGCGCGCTCGGCGTGGCCTATCCGCTCACGAATGAAATGGCGGTCGTTCGGCTGCGGCGCATTGGCCTCTTCGTGCGCGCCGAATCCTTTTGGGCTCGCTTCAAGCGCATTCGCCGGGTGGTTTTCGACAAAACAGGCACCCTCACGCTGGAGAACCCTGTTCTCGTCGACCGGACCGGCCTGGACAACCTCACCGAAGACGCGCGCGGGGTCCTTTGGCACCTCGTTGAGGGCAATCTCCATCCGATTTGCCGGGGTCTGCGCGAGGCCCTCCTCGGCCAGCGCGGACACACGCCCCCCGGCGCGGGCGAAGTCTCCGAAGTCGTCGGCAAAGGTCTGGAGGTCACGGTGGCCGGGGCGCGCTGGCGCCTGGGCCGGAGCGATTGGGCGCTCACCGGGTGCGGGGAGGATGTTGCGGAAGTCTCCGCTGATACCGTCCTCAGTCGGGACGGGGCCTGCTTGGCCGCCTTTTCCTTCCGCGAGGAGCCCCGGCCCGATGCCCGCGCCGAAATCCAGAATCTGCGGCGGATGGGATGGGCCGTCCACATCCTCAGCGGCGACCGCCCGGAGAAAGTCCGCCACATGACCGACGCCCTTGGGCTGCCGCCCGAGAGCGGCCACGGCAATTGTTCGCCCGACGACAAAGCCGCCTGGATCCGCCGTCACGACCCCGACCACCTTCTCTTCGTCGGTGATGGGGCCAACGACAGCCTTGCCTTCGATCTAGCCGGTTGCACGGGCACGCCCGTAGCCGATTCCCCGCTCCTGCAAAGCAAAGCCGACTTCTATTTCTTCGGGCGCAGCCTCAACGCCCTCCGCGCACTCATTTCCGCCGGTCGCCTCCGCGCCCGCACCGCCCGGCAGGTTTTCCTTTTCGCCATCCTCTACAACATCGCCGTGGTCATCGTCGCCCTCGCCGGGCACATGCACCCCCTCCTCGCGGCCATCCTCATGCCCCTGTCCTCCCTCGTCACCCTCGTCATTGTGCGCCTCGGCTTCCGCGCACGGGCACCCTAACCAAATTTTCCCCGAGCCCCGTAGCCAGCCTCGCAAGAGGGTGGATCAACCGGATTCGAAAAGCCCGACCATTCCCAAACGGGTTCGCGCTTTGGCCAGCGCAGCTTCAACCGAGCCTTTAGCCAGCCTCGCAAGAGGGTGGATCCCGAACATTCTCGCTTGGAAAACCGGCTCCCAACTGCGGGTTTTAGATTTAAACGGACGGCCGCTTCCATCGATGAATTTCAAACCGCCGTTTCAATTGCACCCCGTGGCATTTGAGAAGAAGGAATTACCTTGTCGGGTCGGGCCAGGCGTGCGTATACCTTCAGGCTAATGGGTCGGTGCTGCGCAATTTCCATCTGGTTTCTGCTGTTCGTTGGGGGGGGCTCTCTCTGGGCCGCTCCCGAGCGTATGCAGGTCTTGATCGGAGAGGGGGCAGGACCCGAGGGTTTGGTCTTCACGGGGTTTCAGCCCTGCGGAGAGCCTGCTTTTCATCTCTCGGTGGAGTTTGCGCGCGTGAAGCCGCGCTCCCTGCGTTTCCTGCGCACGCGGCTGCATTACCGCCCCGAATTGACCGGTGTTGTGCTCAGAATCGAGCATCCGGGCACCGTCCCTTCGCTGGAAGACATTCTCCGCCTATTTACCCCGCACCCGCCCACGGTGGATCTCCGGCAGGTCACTGTGATTTCGCGCGAGGAAACTCTGCGGGGAGATTTTGCCCGTCTTCTCTCTTGCGGCACGCTGGTCTTCCTTCCCGGAGAGTGGACGTCGGCGGGTGAAGACCGGCGCGGGCGCATCACCTTGGCAGATTGGCTTCGCAAGACATCTGTAGGCTCCTTGCCTGGTCAAGGCCCGGCCACTCCCTTTATTCACGCTTCTTCTCTTCCTATTGATTCAGAAAATCTATGAAACGAACCTGTGCTTTCCTCTCTGTTTTTGCGCTCAGCGCACCCCTGTCCTACGCTTTGGACGTCGATCCGCAGTTGCAGGAAGCGCGGATGGCTTTGCAGAACCGCGATATCGCGGCAGCCACGACGGTTTTCCGTAGCGTGCTCGAGGAGTCAGCCAGCCCGGCCCCCACGGTTGAGCGCGCCCGCTTCGGCTTGGCCGTTGTCGAGCTGCTCCAGGTCTATGAGCAACCGGCGGCGCGCGCTGTTCTTGACCGCTGGGGTTTTTCGAGAGAGGGGCGCGATCTCTTCGACTGGACCTCTCGCTCGGAGGTTTTCGAAACGGGGGAGGGCGTTCCGGACCACGCGAATCTCGAAGAAGTCTCCAGTGTTTTTTCGGAGGTCATCATCCCGGCGCTGGATCGCTTCCTCGAGCTCACGGAGGGAATCACCGACACCTTCTCCTTTTCCTTTGATCCGCAGGTATACGGTTGGTCAGGTGCCGATGAGACGGTCGTGGTGGACTTTACGGACGTGGTGCTGTTGCGCGCGGCCGCTCACCTGGTCCGTGGGTTGTCGCGATTGGCAATCACTTCGAACGACTGGGATTTGCCTGCCGAGGTCATTACCGACCTCTTGGAAGAGGATATGGATCCTGCCGAGTTGCTCGATCTCTATCCGGGCTTGGGCGCGTTGCTCGATGGCGAAGAGCGGACGCAGGCAGGGCTCGATTTCTTTGCGGCGATCGACGGCTACCTCTCGCAGTCTCTCGCCCTCATCAACCCTGAGCGGGAAAATGCCCTCTTTTTTGTGGATGCCGACGGGGAGGCCGGAGCCGGGGAGTTTCGCGATGCGCTCGGGCAACTGCGTGCCGCCCTCGAGGAACCCACCGAGGTCAACCCCGGTGGTATCGATGCGGAAGTCCTGGACCTCAGTGTGCTTTTCTCCTCCTGGAGCCTGCCGCAAATTCTCACCGGCTTTGATGGCGGGAGCGTGTTGATCGACGCATCCACGGATCCGACCTTCGGGGGACTTTTTCCGGCCTTCGGGATCGTGCGCTATGCCGAGGTATTAAGTGATCTTGGGGTCGATTGGGTGACGACGGATTGGATGAGTGCGCTGCCTCTGGGAGACGACTGGTTTTATCTCTTTTGGTATGGCCTTTGGCGGGAGTTTTCCGGCAATTGGATCTATCACATGGAACACGGGGTTCTCTATCTCGACCGAAGCGAAAACACCGACTGGGGCTTTTTTGCCTACGATGTGGGCCTGGGCGACTGGAGCTGGACATCTCCTTGGATTTTCCCCTGGACTTACTACTTCGGCGGGCTGTCCCAGTGGGTTTACCACGCCCGTGGAAGCACTCCCGGAAATCGCTGGATTTTCCTGGATGACGAAGGTCTTTGGGTGAATGAAGCGGAGCGCTTCGGCCCGTAGGCTCGCTGAAGTCAAGACAGGCTAGGCGTCTCTGTCGGGGCGGAGGCTCTTGCGTGAAGGAGGCTGGCCTCTCATTGGGGGCCAGCCGGAGCGCTGAGCGCCCGCAGTGAATCATTGGAGACCCGGCAAGGAATCCAATCCCGCATGACCCGGGCACCGACCTCCTCATAAAAAGCAATCGCAGGAGCGTTCCAATCGAGAACGGACCACTCCAGTCGACCATAGTTGCGCTCGACGGCGATCCGGGCCAATTCAGTGAGCAGGGCCTTGCCGATTCCCCGCCGTCGAAAGGCCGGATCAACAAAGAGGTCCTCGAGGTAGAGACCCGGGCGACCGAGAAAGGTGGAAAAGTTTTGGAAGAAGATGGCGAAGCCAGCTGCTTCACCGTCGACTTCCGCAATCAGCACTTCGGCTGCGGGCCGTTCCCCAAACAGGTGTTGTCGGAGCGAGTCCGCGCTGGCCTCCACCTCATGAAGAAGCCGTTCATATTTCGCAAGGGATCGGATAAACCCGAGGATAATAGGCAGGTCGGCCTCCTGAGCAAATCGGATGACGGCGGGATTGGGCATAAAAGAAGGTGTGGGCAGCAGGAAGTGATCAAGAGCGCCGTGACAAAGGCCCTGCCGAGATCCACAGAAGAGCCCCCAGGAAGACGGCAATGCCCGGCCGGAGCAGTTGTGAGCCCAAGAAGTGCCCGGCATAACTCGGTTCAAAGGAAAAGATGGATTCCCCCACATTGGCCGCTCCCTGCCACGCGCCAATCGCGATAAGCGCCACCGCCACCGTTCGCACACCGGCGAAGACGCCGTTCTCTCGGTCCATTGCCATCTCTTCAGTTGGGGGCATCACCGGCCCGTTGGCAAGTCGAGCCGCCGGATCATTGCGGGAAAACTTTCGGATGAATCCGCTGGCCGTTTGTAATGTTCAGAGGCCGTTTGTAATGTTCAGATCATTTTCGCGTTGACAGACATGATAGGAGTATTTGAGTGCAATCATGAGCAGAAGATTTTGTCGTAGACTACGTTATCCGCGACTGGCGTGCCACCACCTTATTTCGCGGGTGGTGCAGAAAAGGCGGCTGATGGATGAGGAGGCGATGGAGGCGATGCGCCATATTATGCGCTCGCAGGCGGCGTTTGCGGGGATGGAGGTGCTGACGTATTGCTTTATGGCCAATCACTTTCACATCTTCGTGCGGCTGGATCCGAAGGAGACCGAGCACCTGGACGATGCGGGTCTGGTGGCGCGCTTTCGGGCCCTGTATGGTGGGACGCGCTGTGCTTCGCTGGGGATCGATGCGGATGATTTGGAGGTCATTCTGAGACATGATGGGAACTCCGCAGGGGGCATCCGGCGACGGCTGAAGGCGCGGATGGGGGATGTGTCGGTCTTTATGCGGGAGGTGAAAACGCGCTTCACTTTGTGGTATAATCGGAAGCGCGGGACGGTGGGCACGTTCTGGGCGGAGCGTTTCCGCAGTGTAATCGTGGAGGCGGATACGGAGGCGCAAAGGATGGTGGCGGCGTATATCGACTTGAACCCGGTGCGGGCGGGGCTGGTGGAGGACGCGGGCGACTATGGTTTCAGTGGTTTCGGGGAGGCTTGCGCGGGTGGCTCGGCGGCACGGCGGGGGATCGCCCGGATCGAGGGCAAGATGACTTGGATGACCAAATGGCATGAACGCTACCGTGCGCGGTTGTGCAGTCGGATGGGTCCGGGAACGGGAATGCGGCCTCTTCGGGGAGACCAGAGGACTGCGGAAGCCGGTGCAACTGAGGAGAAATCGATGCCTGGAGCGGTTATGACAGAAGGATCCGGGCTGCTCTCGAAGATCCGGGCCTTTAGTGAGAGCTGGGTAGTGGGGTCGGTAGCCTGGGTGGAAAACTTCTGCGCGGCAGATGGCTGGCTCGGGTTTCGAAGGGGAAGGCAGCCCAAACCGCTCGTGGCGGACGGAGGTGCTGAATTTGCGACGGTCGCGATAGTGGTGAAACGCCACTGAAAAATGTGACATCCTTTGTGATGACACCTGTTGCTTTGGTCGTTTCTCTTTGCCGCTTGCCATAACTGTCCGGCCTTCGAATAAACAACTTTATGGATTTTGCTCTCCCAGGTGTTCGCCGCATCGGGCTGACCGGCGGAATCGGCTGCGGCAAAAGCACCGCCCTCGCTTACTTCGGCGACTGCGGGGCGACCACTTTTGAGGCCGATGCCGAAGTGCGCCGCCTACTCCGGGAGGATGCCGGGGTGCGGGAGGCGGTGGTCGCCGCCTTTGGTGAGCCGGTGCGCGCTCCCGATGGCGCGATCGACCGGGCGGCCCTTGCCCATATTGTCTTTCATTCCGCTTCCCAACTCGCCCGCTTGGAAGCGATTTTGCACCCGCGCGTGCGGAAAGCCTGGCAGGATCTCCTCGAATCCCCGAAGGGCTGGGTCGTGGTGGAGATTCCCCTCCTCTTTGAAAATGACTTGCAATCCCTCTTCGATTGCACGATCTGTCTTTTCGTTGGTCAAAAAACCCAAACGACCCGTTTACGGGATCGCGGTCTTTCTCTTTCTCAAATTGAGCTTCGCCGCTCACGGCAATGGCCATTGGCGAGAAAAATGGAATCGGCGGACACGGTCTTTGTAAACGAGGGTTCAACCGATCATTTGCGGTCTCAAGTTGAGGATTTTCTGAAGTTGTCTCTTTGATTCCGGATTCGCTCGTCCCGACTCTCATCGTTTGTTCCCCGGCTGTGCCTGTTTTTTTCCGGCTCCCCTCTGTATCCATTTTCCATTCATTTTGCCCATTCCTTCACCATGAGTGACTCCCAACAAAACCTTTTCGACGATGAGGTCGGCGAGCAGGCCAAGGCCGCGCCCGCAAAAAAATCCGCAGCTAAAAAGGCTGCCCGCAAGACGGCCCGCAAGAGCACTGCCACAAAAAGCACCGCCACAAAAAAGACCGCGCCGCGCCGCCGTGCCGGCAAGACGGATGAAGTCGACTCTCCGCCCGCCGCCGCCGAACAGAGGTCTTCGGAAAAGACCAAGGCCCCGGCGCGGCCCTCCGAAAGCGCTTCGGCTGAACCGAAGAGAGCTTTCGAACGCCCGGCCGCGCCGCCCGTGGCCCCGCGCATCCAGGCACCCTCTTTACGCAAGAGCGTGCCCGGCGATGTGCCCACCGTTTTTTCCACCAGTGATGATGACGGCGACACCATGTTGCGCTACGACGACCCGGCCTCCGGCAAGGAGAAGACCGTGCTCCCGCCAAAGGCTGCCGCCTCTGTCGAAAAGGAGGAAAAGGAAGCCGAAGCCGAACCCGCCAAGCCCGAAAAAGCTACCGATTTGCCCGAGCGGGGAGGGGACGTTCGTCCGTCCGGACCCCGTGGCGATCGCGACGACCGGGGCAACCGTTCCGATCAAAACAACAACCCCCGCGACGACCGGGACAGTCGCGAACGCAACCGCGGGGACCGGGGCGATCAAGGCAACCGGGGCGACCGCGGCGACCAGGGCAACCGCAGCGACCAAGGCGGTTTTCGTGATCGCGACGACCGGGGCGGCTTCAATAAGAATTTCCCGAACAAAAAGAAGTTCGGCAAAGGCGGTCCCCCCGATGCGGGCAATCGGCCTCCCTTTGGCAAGCAGGCGCGTAAAGGAACAGGCACGCCTTTCAACCCGAAGGCCGCCCAACAACCGGTTGGTCGGCCGGGCAAGAAAGAGAAGTTCCGTGACCGCCCGAAGGCGAAACCCAGCCGCTTCGGATCGGAGGATACCTTCGTCCACGAGGTCGGCGAACTGCCCGGATTGCCCGTTTTTGCGAAGCCCGAGCAACTGGCCGCCTTGGCCGCCGATTGCGCTTCCGGTGGCGGCGAAGCGGTTCGGCTGAACGATCTTCTCACTCTCCCGATCCGTGAACTCGTCGATCTCGCCAAAGAGCAATTTTCCTTGCGCATCGATACCGCGCCCATTCGCCATCAAATCATCGAGCGCATTCTCGATGCCGCTTTTGCCGCCCGTCGGCCCATCGTCGCCGATGGGGTCGTCGAGACAACCGAAGACGGCTACGGGCTCCTCACTTACGAGAGCGACAGCTACCGGGTGCGCCCGCTCAATGTTTTTATTGCCAAGCAGCTCATGCGGCGCTTTGCCATCAAGCGGGGCACAGTCATTGAAGCCCAGATCCACCCTCGCCGCAAACCTCTTCCCGACGATGCCCTTGATCAGTTGAAGGCCGCCGCGCAGGGTGCCGCTGAGGCCGCTCCCGCTGTCGAAGAAGCACCCATCGAAGCGCTTCCTGATGAGGTCGAGGACGAGATCGCTGTCGAAGCCCTTGCCGCACTCTTCCCGGCCACGGACTACCTGCAGGATGTCGATGGCGAGGAGGAGACCGCGCCCTATGTCGTCGAGATCCGCACCATCATGGGCAAGGAGCCCGAAAAGAATCTGGAGGTCGTGGTTTTCGAAGACCTCATTCCCTATTACCCGACCGAGCGCATCATTCTCGAAACCGATCCGAAGTCCAAGTGGGACAACATTGCCATGCGCATTGTCGACCTTCTCACGCCCGTCGGTCTCGGTCAGCGGGGCCTTATCGTCGCCCCCCCGCGGACGGGCAAAACGGTCCTCCAGCAGTCCATCGCCAATGCCGTTGCGGTGAACAAACCCAACGCCCACCTCATCGTTCTCCTTATTGATGAGCGCCCGGAGGAGGTGACCGATTTTCGGCGGCAGATCCAGGTGGGCGAGGTCATCGCTTCGACCTTCGACGAGTCGCCGGAGAATCACGTGCACTGCGCGGAGATGGTCATCGAGAAAGCCCGCCGCATGGTCGAAGACGGGCGCGATGTCATTATTCTCCTCGACTCGATTACCCGCCTCGCCCGCGCCTACAACGCCCTTGCCGCGAACAGCGGGAAAATCCTCTCCGGGGGTGTCGAAGCCACCGCCCTGCAGAAGCCCAAGCGCTTCTTCGGGAGCGCGCGCAACATCGAGGGCGGGGGTTCGCTCACCATCCTCGGCACCGCCCTCGTCGAAACCGGCAGCCGCATGGACGAAGTGATTTTCGAGGAGTTCAAGGGCACCGGCAACATGGAGCTGCACCTCGACCGCGCCCTCTCCGACAAACGCGTCTTCCCCGCGATCGACATGAACAAGAGCGGCACCCGCAAGGAAGAGCTCCTCTACCACCCGGATGAAATGCAAAAAGTTTACGGCCTCCGCCGCGCCATGAAGGGCGTGCCGCCGACCGATGCCATGGAAATGCTCATCACCCGCGTGCGAAAAACGCAAACGAACATACAGTTCCTCGTCGGCATCAATACCTGAGGCTCTCGCCCCCAACCATCTGCAAACCTTGTCCACCACTGAATTAAGAACAATGCCCATCCGCACAAAATGGACGACGGAGAAATCCGCCGAGACCTACGCCCTCGATATGTGGGGCAAGGATTTTTTTGATATTAGCGAGAAAGGCGAGGTTCGCGCGCTGCTCCGTGAGGGTGAAGACGTTCACCCCGTGAGTATGTATGAGGTCATCGAGGGCTTGCGCGAACGCGGGTTTGAACTGCCGCTCCTGCTCCGCTTTCCCGATTTCCTCGAAACGCGCATCCGCCAGCTCAACGAGACTTTTCGCGCAGCCATGACCGAGGTGGGTTTCCAGGGCCAGTATCGCGGCGTTTACCCCATCAAGGTGAACCAGCAGGACCAAGTCATCGAAGCCATTACCCGCTTCGGGCGGCAATACAACTACGGTCTCGAAGCGGGCAGCAAAGCCGAACTCATCGCCGCCCTCAGCTACATGCACGACCCCGAGGCCTACATCGTCTGCAATGGCTACAAGGATGATGAGTTTATCGATCTCGCCCTCTACGCCAACCAACTCGGTCTCCGCTGTGTCCTCGTCATCGAAATGCCCGAGGAACTCCCGCTCATCCTCAGCCGCTCGGAGGCCCTTGGGATTGATCCCATGATCGGCGTGCGCATCAAGCTCACGACCGAAAGCTCCGGCCACTGGAATGATTCCGGGGGCGAGCGCAGCGTCTTCGGTCTCACCATTTCCCAATTGGTCGATCTCGTCGACCGCCTCAAGGCGGCCGACCGCCTCGATACGCTCAAGCTTTTGCATTATCATCAGGGCTCGCAGATTCCCAACATCCGAAGCATTCGCGAAGCCGCTTCCGAAGCCGCCCGCGTTTATGTGAGCCTTGTCAAAGAAGGCGCGCCGATGGGCATTCTCGACATTGGTGGAGGCCTCGCGGTCGATTACGATGGCTCCAAGACCAATTTCCAGGCGAGCTGTAACTACAGCATCCGCGAGTATTGCGTCGACGTGATCGAGGCCATCATGGGTGTTCTCAATCAGGAGGAAGTGGCCCACCCGACAATCATCAGCGAGTCCGGGCGCGCCATTGTGGCCCACTGTTCCGTGCTTCTCTTCAACGTCTTTGAGGTCACCCGCTTTGCCCCGCAGACCGCTCCCGAAAAGCCCGCCAAAGAAGATCCGGAAATGCTCCGGTACCTGTTTCATGTATACGACAACCTGAACCCCAAAAACATTCAGGAAGCCTACAACGATGCCGTCTACTACCGGCAGGAACTCATCAACCAGTTCAAGACCGGCATCATTTCCATGCGCGAGCGTGCGCGGGGCGACCACATGTTTTGGAACATCGTTGCCCGCATCGCCAAGGAGGCCGAGCGTGCCGGGCGCTTTTGCCCGCCTGATCTCGTCGACCTCGGGGCCAGCCTCGTCGACATTTATCACGTCAATTTCAGCGTCTTCCAGTCCCTTCCCGATGCCTGGGCGATCGACCAGCTTTTCCCCATCATGCCCATTCACCGGCTCACCGAAGAGCCCAAGAGCAGCGGTATCATGGCCGACATCACCTGCGACTGTGACGGCAAGATGGACAAGTTCATCGACTTCCACGGAGTTAAGCGCGCCCTCCCGCTGCACGACCTGCGGGAAAACGAAGACTATGTTCTCGGGGCCTTCCTCGTCGGGGCCTATCAGGAAACTCTCGGCGATCTCCACAATCTTCTCGGCGATACCAACGTCGTGAGCATGCGTATCGAAGACGGCGAACTCTTCTTCGAGCGCGAACAGCACGGCGACTCCATCGCCGACGTTCTCAGCTACGTCGAATTTGATCCCAAGCAGCTCACGGAAAACTTCCGTAACCTCGCCGAACGCGCCGTGCGCCACAAGCGAATCAGCCCCCAGCAGCGCCGCACCATCATGCGCGCCTTTGAGGAGGGCCTCCGCAGCTATACCTATTTCCGGGATTGACCGTTTCTCAACGGGGAACCTCTCTCATTTCCATGACGTCCCCCAACATTCTCGTCATTCTCAACGACGATATGGGCTATTCCGATATCGGTTGTTATGGCGGCGAAATCGACACCCCGCATCTCGACGGTTTGGCGCGCGCGGGCTTGCGCATGACGCAGTTCTACAACACCGCCCGCTGTTGCCCCTCCCGCGCCTCTCTCCTCACCGGCCTCTATCCGCATCAGGCCGACGTCGGCCACATGATCGGCAATGATCGTGTCGACGGTTACCTTGGCGACCTCAGCCGAAAAGCCGTCACCATAGCCGAAGCCCTCAAGCCCGCCGGATACGCCACCGCCATGAGCGGCAAATGGCACGTCACCGGGCACCTCGATGCTCCCGGCAACTGGCCCTGCCAGCGGGGCTTCGACGAGTTTTACGGCATGCTTTGCGGGGCTGGCAGCTATTTTGATCCCCACCACCTCAAGCGAAACGACGAAGCCATCCGCCTCAACCCCGGGGAGTATTTCACCGACACGATCAGCGATGAAGCCGTGGCCCAGATCAACCGGCACCACGAGCGCCGCCCCGATCAACCCCTCTTTCAATACGTTGCTTACACCGCTCCGCACTGGCCCCTCCACGCCCTCCCCGAAGACATCGAAAAATACCGGGGCCGCTTTGCTGAGGGGTGGGACCGCCTGCGCGAACGCCGCCTCCAGCGCCTCCGTGCCGAAGGGCTCCTCGATCCCCGCTGGGATCTCAGCCCGCGCGATCCCAACGTCCTTCCCTGGGAGGAAGCGCCCGACAAGGCGTGGCAGCAACGCCGCATGGAAGCCTACGCCGCCCAAATCGATCGCATGGATCAGGGCGTCGGGCGCATTCTTGACGCCCTTCGCACCACCGGTCGCTTCGAAGACACCCTCATCCTCTTTCTTTCCGACAACGGCGGCTGTGCCGAGGGCATCAGCGGCGACGGTTCCCGTTATCACAGCAATGGCCGCTGCAGCGGGCGCGAGATAACCCGCGACGGCCAGCACCGCGTGCGCTACGGCAACGATCCCGCCATCGTCCCCGGCCCCGAGGACACCTATTGCAGCTACGGCACCGAGTGGGCCAATCTCAGCAACACCCCCTTCCGCAAATACAAAGTCTGGACGCACGAAGGCGGCATCGCCACTCCCCTCATCGCGCACTGGCCCGTCGGCAACCTCCCTGCCGGGGCCATTCGCCACCAGCCCGCCCAGCTTCCCGACATCCTCCCCACACTCCTCGCCGCCGCCGGCGCACCCTATCCGCAGACCCACCAGGGCCACCCCATCCAGCCCGGCGAAGGTCATTCCCTTCTTCCCGCCTGGCGCGACGACCTCCCCCACGCCCGCGAAGTCCTCTACTGGGAGCACGAAGGCAACGCCGCCGTCCGCAAAGGCCCCTGGAAACTCGTCCGCGACTATCCCGGCCCCTGGGAACTCTACCACGTGGAAAACGACCGATCCGAGCTACACGACCTCGCCTCCACTCACCCCGAAACCGTCGCCGACCTCAACGCTCTCTGGCAGGCCTGGGCCGACCGCTGCCACGTCCTCGATTGGAACACCCTTCGCTCCCGCCGATAGGATTCTCGGCAACATAAATTTAAACCAGGTTTTTGCTTGTGTTTTGGTTGGGGTGTGTCAGGGTGGGGGGATGTCGAAGATGCACTTGATTCCACCGA
>JAFIGE010000023.1 GCA_020831585.1 Opitutales bacterium
TTCCTACAGGGGACTTGAACCCCGTTTACAACGTGCCCATGCTGGGCACACACAATGCGATCCACCGAATGGCTACCCGCGTCATGCCTCCTGCTGACTCCGCTTCGCTCCGTTTGGGCAGAAGTCACGCCACGGGCAGTCATCGGTGATCGCGGACGTTGGCAGAAGAAAACTATACCATGAACCTCGCAGACCTTTCGTCGCTGATGACAGTGCTGATTATCGCCATAGAGACGCCCGCTGCCGCGAGTTCGGAAGGTGCTCCCACTTGGACTGTTCTCGCCCTCGTTCCAATCGCTATCGGATTCGGAATTCTGGCGTCATTCGTAAATCACCGGATGATGTATCGCTTCCTCGGCGTCACAGGGAAAGACGAAAAGAAATCAGAAGGAAATTTTTTCTTCTATATGGCGTGGCCTATAATTTGGCTGAGCGCATCACTCGGGTTCTCGATTGCGGCAGGTAGCTCGATTGGGTCATTTATACAGAAATGAAAAATGAGCCTAACAAGGCGGTGCAGCCAAGCCACCGTCTCGCTACTTTTACGTTATGAACCAAATAAAATCATGCCAAGAAAAGAAACAATACTAACTATTTTCGTTGCTTCTCCGTCGGACGTTACTGAAGAGCGGAAAGCACTCGAGTCTATAGTTAGCGAATTGAATCGCACTTGGAGTAAAAATCTCAACCTAAGGCTGGAGCTCCTTAAATGGGAAACTGACGTTTATCCTGGGTTCGGTAAATGTCCACAAGATGTTATTAACAATCAAATAGACGACGAATACGATATTTTCATTTCGATATTCTGGAGCAAGATTGGAACACCAACGGCTAGTTCTGCGTCGGGAACAATAGAAGAGTTTAACAGAGCATACGCGAAATATAAAACTGACAGCGATTCGGTAGACTTGATGGTTTACTTCAAAGACCAACCAATCCCTCCATCCAGAATCGATCCCGCACAGTTGACTCTCCTATCAGACGTAAAATCACAACTTGGAGAATTGGGAGGACTATATTGGACATTTGAGTCGATCAAGGATTTCGAATCATTACTCAGGAGTCACCTGAGCAAGGTCGCACAAAGATGGTCCTCGAAACCAGAAAAAAGCACATTAACAGAGCAGACGATTAATTCTATTGATGCTGATTCTTCAGCCGAAAACAAAGAGTCGCTCGAAGACAATGACGACTACGGTTTGTTTGACTATATTGAGATATACGAAGAACGCATGGCAGATCATGGCTCTGCACTGAACGCACTTACCGACGCAACTCAAAGAATTGGAACGCAATTCACTCGACGATCAGAAGAAATTAACGGCTTAGAATTAGGAGACGGAAAGAACGCAGACAGAAAGCAAGCACGTCGGATCCTCAAAAGCTCTAGTGAGGACCTTATAAGGTATTCTGATATTGTGAACATTCAGATTAAACTCGCGGCTCAAGCACGCGAAGATAGTTTCGAGGCACTTAGCAAGGCGTTGTCTTTGTATGTCGATTTCGATGAAGATTTCGAAAGCCTAAATGACTTGGAGGAAGGATTAGAACAATTCAAGGACGCTACGAACGGTACAAAAAAAGGTATAATCGGGTTTCGAAATACCGTATCCGCATTCCCAAGGCTCACCATTCAACTCAACAAATCGAAGAGACAGACATTATGTGCACTTGATTCAGTATTAGAGGAAATAGAAACAACTGCACAATCGTGTGCAAGCATACTTAAGGCTATAAGAGAGATAAAAAAGGAATCTAAATCATAACCAATCGTGCCATACACGTCCGGCCAGCGCTCCGCGCTAGCCTCCGCGTATGCACTCGACGTTGTGCAAAAAATGGAAGAAGATATTACAACCATCAACGTAGTGCCATCAGCGCCATTTCTCGAAAAAGAAGCCCTCGACGAGTATGTGGCCAAGTATCGGCGTGAAGATGTAGCCGGATTGGAGGTATCGACGCTCCTAGACTTGTTCCCAGCTCGTCCAATGATCACCGAGTTCCAGAAGGGTAAGCGTCCGTTGGCCTGCCTTCTTCCTGGATGGGCGATTTCTGGTATGCTTGGGGGATGGACTAGGGCAACCGAATTTCCACTGATCATGCGGGTTGGGGATCATTTGCATAAAGGTTGAGGCCTCTTTCGAGGACGTCTTCAAGAAAAGCGTCCCCCCATGGCGCAGCCGCGCAAAATGCGCCGCACACTGCGCCTTTTGACAAAGGACTTCTGGGCGTGCCGGGCAATGTTGAGGCATAACCGCCGCACGGTTCTTCGCGGCTTGACCCATGCGGATGCGGCTGGCGTCTTCGCCGAAGTAAACATCGAGCATCCAGGGGTCCTGGTTTTCCACCTCACCAGTGCCCCCGCATGGCTTCAGCAATGGGACGCGCCTGCGGCGGACGGCTGCTGATGGCGTAACGTTTTCCATACGTCGTTTTGCCGTTTTCGGCTCTCCAGGATTCCAGCCGCCCGACACTCTCGAAGCCTTTCCAAACCTTCCGGCAAGGCTTTAGCCCGCCGCACGGTCATGCTTAGTGACTTAAAAAAACGCTCATCGCGTTTTTGATAATCGGTTGCCGTGTGAGGGTCTGCCGGATGCGTGGAAGGTGTGGATAGTGACTTCGCGGTTGCCGTTGGGGAACTGGGTAAGGCCGCCCTCGTCGAAGACAGGCATGCCGTGATATACCCCTCCTCTACCCTGTTTTAAAAAAAGGTTCAATTGATGACGGGGAGTAAAACGTCCACTTTTTGGAGCTTTCGGATGGCGCACACCTTGGAACGTCAACTAATTTAATTTGTAACAACCTTTGTGATCACACCCTAGTCGGGCCGAACCTGAGTTTATTCTCGGATTTTCTCCCGCAATCTGTTGTTCTAGCCTTCAATGCTGGCGGATTCGGGAAAAACCTTTGAACGATGGAACGAGAGCGGTCATCTACCTGGGGGCGGGCGTCTGTGGCTGCCTGTATCCTCCGATGGGAGCGCCCGGCCGCAGAAGCAAGGTGGACCTCCGCCGGAAATTCTCTACCTCAACGACCTCCACGGGCACTTCGAGAGAATCGCCCCGGCTTGGTTCGAGGCCCGCGCCTCACTGGAAGGATCAGGCAAACCCTTTCTTTGCCTATCCGGAGGAGACGAACACGGCGGCGCATCGCCCTGGGATGTGGCCCATCCGATGGGCGCAGCCCCCGATCTTCCCTTTGCCTGGCAGGCAGTTCTGGGCATTCACGCCGCTGTCCCCGGTAATCACGACCTTGACTGGGGCTGGGAGGCATACGGTGGGATGATACGGGCTCAACCCTCGATTCCGCGCGTCCTCAGTCACCTTCGTGCCGAAAGTCCCGTCGCCCGGCTCCATTCGCCAGTTATCTTATTGGAGTGGCCGGACCACCTCATGGCCCTCCTCGGAGCCCTGAATGTCGCCGATACCACCGAGGGCAGCGCAAATCTGCTCCCGCCGGGTCCTGCTCTGGCAAAGCTCATCGCTGCGTTCGCACCAGTTGTGGACAGCTTGGTGATTCTTTCCCACCTCGGCTGGGAACAGCGCGCAGGTTCGTTTTACGACCCCTCACTTCTTCCCGGCCTCCCACCCCACGCCCTCCTTCTCGGCGCGCATTCCCATACGCGCCTTCCGTCCCACGAGCAATGGAGTAACGAATCCTATCTGCAATGTGCCCCCAATGCCGCCTCCTTTGGCCGGGCATCCTGGAAGGATGGCCGGTGGAGCGTGCGCAATGTTTCCATTCCCCGGGAATCCTCAGCCTACCCAGGGCACGCCGGAGGCCAGGGGCTCCCATCTCTCCCTGAAATCGTCGAGCGCCGCCAGACGACCCTGCGAAAGAACGGGGTCCTCCCCATTCCCGGACACGATTTTTCCGTCGAGGCACCCGCCGTTGATGGCTATTGCGGCGAATGTGCCCATTTCAATGCGGTTTCGGATACGCTAGCTGAATTCACCGCTACGCACCGTCCGCACCTGGCCGCGCTCTGCGTTCGCACAATGACGCCGGAGCCCCTGTGCGGAAAACTCACTGCAGCCGATTGGTATCGACGTTTCGGATACGCTGACCGCTGCTTCATTCTCAACATCCCGGAGAATGCCCTGTGGCCGCTCCTGCGCGAAAATGCCCGGCGTCTTCTCATGCCCGCCCGCTTTATCTCCAACCGGGGCTTTCTTCACTTTTCTTCGGGTCTCCGCTATGCGGTCTCCTTTGATTCAGAAGAGGAACCCTCCATTCACAGTCTTGTCCTCGCGGGGGAAAGCCTGGCCGAGGGAACTTCCCCCGCGCTGAGCCTCACGACCAATGCCTACGTCGCCACAGGTCAGGGCGGTTTTGCAAAGATCTTCCGGCAATGCGGCATCCCCTTTCCGGGCATTCCCCATCCCACGCACAACAAACCGGTCCGCGACCTCCTTTGGCACGCTTTCCGGGAAGCAGAGCCCGCGACCCTTCTTTCCCGCTTCCGCAAAGACGGGCGGTTGCAGAGATTCGAGACCTCGCCCGCAGTGTCCGGTTGACGCCTCCAAAGGGGCAGCGTTGTCTCACTGAACTATGAAGATTGTTGTTTTGGATGCCGAGACCATTCACTTCCCGGAACACCTCTGGGAGCCTTTCCGCAAGTTTGGGGAGCTGATCCTCCACGATCATACGCCGGCGGTCGAAGAGACTATCGTTGAACGCTGCCGCGATGCGGAAATTGTCCTGACCAATAAGGTGCCCCTGAGCGCTGGCATCCTCGCCCAATTGCCCAATCTTCGCCTCATCAGCGTGCTCGCCACTGGCTACAATGTGATCGATCTCGAAGCAGCGGGCAAGAGCGGGATCACTGTGTGCAATGTGCCCGCCTATAGCACAGCTTCAGTGGTTCAGCACACCCTCGCCCTCACCCTCGCGCTGCTGAATGATGTGGCCGCCCTCAACGCCTCTGTCTACCAAGGAGATTGGGTGAACAGCCGCCACTTCTGCTATTGGCAAAAGGAGATCCGCGAGGTTTCCGAAATGACTGTCGGCCTCGTCGGTTACGGAGATATTGGCAAGGGCGTTGCGCGGGTCTTCCAGGCATTGGGCGCGGAGGTCAAAGCCACCGTCCGGCGTCCGCGCGCGGCTGAAGCGGAAAACGGAGTCACCTTCGTCGACCTGCCCACACTCTTTCGCGAGTGCGACATTGTTTCTCTCCATTGCCCGCTGACGATCGGAAATACGCGTTTCGTCAATCGCGCGCTTCTGCAAACCATGAAGCCCCACGCGCTTCTCATCAATACAGCCCGCGGCGGCCTCATTCACGAAACTGAGCTGGCGGCGGCCCTGAATGAAGGCCTCATCGGCGGTGCCGGCCTCGACGTGTCGGACAAGGAACCCATGGCACCCGACAGCCCTCTCCTCAAAGCGCGGCGCTGCATGATCACGCCACACGTGGCTTGGGCCGGGCGCCGCTCACGTGAGCGCCTCCTCGAAGAAAGTGTTGCCAACGTGGAAGCCTTTCTTGCCAAAACGGCACGAAACGTGGTCCGTTGATTTTTATGGAAATTTTAGCGTCGAGTCAGTTCGGACGCGCCAACCGCCTGGGAGCCCTCCTCCTCGCCGTGGCTTTGGCGTGGATGTCCGGCTGTGCAAGCACCCCTGGCCCTGTCGCCAAACCGGAGGATGGCAGCGCCCTCCGCCTTGTCCGGGCCTACCCGGTGGAGGGTATAGGCGGTGCCCGCGAACCCTCTGGTCTCACCCTTCAGAACGGCCGTCTCTACGCCGTTTGCGATAAGGTTGACAACACCGTTTTTCGCATCGATATCGATAACGGAGTCGCACGGATGGTGCCTCATATCATTTTCACGCCCCCGCCAGGCGGGGAACCGCTGGACTTTGAAGGGATCACGAGCGACGAGGATGGCTACTTCTATCTGGCCTCCGAAACTTACTCGCGCATCCTCCGGGTGAGCCCATCCGGCGAGGCCTCGTGGCATTTCGAGAGTGTCGAACCCGCCGCACGGAAAGCCGGTCTCCTCCTGCGGCACAATGCCAAGCTGGAAGGCATTGCTCTCCTCCCCAACGGCAACTTCCTCCTGGCGGCAGAGCGCCACCCGCGCGGCCTTATCGAAGTCGACGGCCAGACCGGCGCGGTCCTCCACGCCCAAGTGATGAACAGCTCCATCTACAGCGCCGAGCTACCTCTCCTCCGCATTCCAGACTGGACGGGGCTCTTCGTCTTTCAGGAGCGGGTCTTCGCCCTTTTCCGGAACGCGCACCTGGTTGTTCCCTTGGGCAGGCATGAAAATGGCGATTTCTACGAAGCCGCAGGAGCCCGCAGCTTCCAACATGCTGAGGAGAGCAGTGAATACCGCTACGACGTGCTGCGCTTTGGCAAAGCGGAGGGTCTCGCCATGGACGAACGTTTCATTTACGTGGTCATCGACAACAACGGTCGCCCGCGCGCCATCGACCGCGCCGATAAACGACCCCTTCTTTTTGTGTTTGAAAACCCTTTTGCCGAATCTGAACCGGATTCACCAGTGATGGCACCCTTTACCCTCTCGGGCCTTCTCCGGCGCTGACCGCCATGCGGATCGTGGCGCAGCGCGTGGCCCGGGCACAGGTCTCCGTTGAAGATCAGGTAACGGGGCGGATCGATTCGGGCCTGCTCCTCTTTGTAGGTATCCACCAGGATGATACCGAAGCAGACTCCGCTTGGCTGGCCGACAAGGTACCGAAGCTGCGCCTCTTCGAAGACGATACCGGGCGGATGGCGCGCAATGTGGACGAAGCAGGCGGTGGGCTACTCGTGATCAGCCAATTCACCCTCTTTGGAAGCATCCGCAAGGGCACCCGCCCCTCCTTCCACCTCGCCGCGCCGCCGGAGCGCGCTATTCCCCTCTACGAGACCTTCCTCCGCCAACTCCGGACAACCTTTGCCGGCCCCGTCGAAGCCGGTGTCTTCGGTGCCATGATGCGCATCGATGCCCTCAACGACGGTCCGGTCACCCTCATTCTCGATTCCCGTGAACGTTAAAATTGATTCGAATACCGAAATTTCAATTGCGGTGAGCCTAAAAAAAACGCGTAAATAACCCTCCACCGTTCAGGTGCCTCCCGACATGAAACTGCTGCACCTCGCCATCGTTGAAGATAGTCCCAGTATACTCCGGAGCCTCGTTGCGGCTGCCGGGGAGACGGATGACCTTAATGTGGTTTTTGCCGTTGAGAGCGCGGAAGCAGCCCTGGGAAGGGATGATTGGCACAAAGTAGACGTGGCCGTGGTGGATCTGGACCTTCCGGGCGCCTCGGGAATCGACCTTATTCACCAGATCCGTCCGCTTCATCCGGAGGTGGCTCTAATGGTTTTCACCTCTATGGCGGAACAGGGGAGCGTCTTTGCCGCCCTCAAGGCGGGAGCCTGTGGCTACATCGTGAAATCGGACGGTTTGCCGCCTATAATCGAGGCGATCCGCCGCGCAGCCGCAGGCGAGTCCAGCATCAGTCCCGCAATCGCCCGCTGGGTCATTGAAGATTTCAGGCGAAATGCCCAAATCAGCCGCGACGCCGACTCTATCCTCTCCGACCGGGAGACCGAAGTTTTGACCATGCTTGCCGAGGGCAAACTCTACAAGGAAATCGCGGACGATCTGATGATCAGCGTTCACACCGCTCATGCGCACATCCGCAAAATTTACGGAAAGCTTCAAGCGAGCGGTAAACGCGACGCTCTGAGACGAGCCCGCCTCTTGGGGCACCTTCCACCGGGTTGAAGAGATAGCGACCAAAACAGCCGCCTTTCGCACGCCACGGAGCAGGGAAGCCAGAATGGCCACCCTGCTTCGACGGACGATGCGCTGCACACAGCGAAAGGATGAAACGCGTTGTGTAACCAAGCAGTCTCAAGGTCGCTTCACCGGAGGAAGGAGTCCGTAGGCTATCGTCGATCCACGCGATTTCCCTGTTTTCACCCGTCCCGATTTTCACGATTTTTGTCCTTTAAAATAGCCCACTCGCCCGACGAGCTTGAGACAGGTGCTAAAGAAATTTTAATTTCTTGAATTAGAAACATTGGGCTTTGCGAGACCGGCCCCCTCTGAGTGAGAAATCGCTCTCTCCTTCAAACTCTGGTGCACTTACACCCAATTGATATTACTTAGTATCTCAACACTTCCGCGTTATGCCAAGACCCTTTACCCTCCGTTCTTCACCATCTGCAGTTGCCTGGCTTCTTCGCTCAACGATGCTTGCCATTTTGCCTTGGAGCGCTCCACTCACCGGTTCAACCGGGCATCACAGTGGTGGCGTTGATACCCCCGGAGCCCCTTTGTTGCGGTGGAGTGAACACACCACTTGGGAACAGCCCGGCTTCCGCGTCGCCACCTGCGACGATGAAAGTTGCCTGTGTCCGCCGATGGTGCCGATCGAGGGAAAGTCGGTCACCATCCCCATGGGCGCCCGCGTGCTCCTTGATGTCGACACGCCTGTTCTCAATGGCGTCATGATTCACGGGGAATTGATTTTTGAAGACAAACCGGGAGTAGGCCT
Source organism: Opitutales bacterium (assembly GCA_020831585.1). GTDB lineage: Bacteria > Verrucomicrobiota > Verrucomicrobiia > Opitutales > Oceanipulchritudinaceae > JAFIGE01. The sequence continues at coordinate 8,512 of JAFIGE010000023.1, forward strand.
CTCGGCACACTGGGTCATGATCATGGACGAAGGCAGCGCCCTGCGTATCGGAGCGGAAGATACACCATTCGTCAACGAGACGCATATCACGCTTCACGGCACCAAGATCCACGAGAACGTCTCCGGTGAGGCTCCGCCGTGGACCAGTGGCACCAAGTTCCTAATGGCCATGGATGGGGGCACACTCGCCCTACATGGGGTCAGCCGCGAGAAGAGATCGTGGACAAAGCTCGCCGCCAACGCTTCCGCGGGGGACTCCACCATCACGGTCGCCGATGCCCACACTGGTTGGCAGGTGGGCGACCGCCTCGCGATCGGCCCGAGCGGCTACCACTACAACGAGGCTGCGGATGTGACGATTACCGCGATCGACGGGGCCTCGATCACTTTCAATCCCGCCCTTGAAGCCGACCGCTGGGGTGAGTTACAGGAATACGGTGGCCGCGCGGTCGACCAACGCACACCCGTCGGCCTCCTTACACGCAATATCCGCATTCAGGGGGCGGAGGATTCCCTCCTGCTGCGCTCGGAGATGGCTTATTTCCCCGGTTATGGACCCTACACCTACGGGCTGCCGCTGGACGTGCCGCTGAACTTTGGGGCGCACGTCATGATCATGGGTGGCTTGGGTGGCCGCCCCACGGCTTATGCCTATGTCGAAGGGGTGGAGTTTACCCGCACCGGGCAGATGTCGCTGCAAGGTCGCTACACTTTCCACTGGCATTGGGTGGGTGACGCCACGGGTCAGTATTTCCGCAACAACTCAGTCCACCACTCCTTTCAGCGGGCGGTCAACGTTCACCGCACCTCGAACACGCTGGTGGAAAACAACGTCTCCTACAAGGTCCGTAACCACAACTTTGTCTGGGCCGAGGACGGCCATGAGACCGAACACGGCAACCGCATCATCGGCAACCTGGCCATCGCCGTCTCCGGCCAGAGTCACACCGTCCACCCGATGGCCTTTGGTAACCGCGGGGCCTATTCCTACGCGGTCGGCACCGGCCCCGACCCGGTGAAACAGGAGGAATGGCGTGCCAGCGGCTTTTGGGGGCGGAATGTGATCAATGCCCTGGAGGGAAACCACGTGGCCGGTGTGCGCGATGGTATGGGCTACTTCTTTGATATCGGCGGCGGCAGTAGCTTCGAGCCCCGGTTGCCTCTCTTTAAGTTCCACAACAACACTGCCCACGCCATTTCCGATGTCGCCTCGGGCCTGAATATCAACAACGACCTCTATCCGCCCGCGACCGTGGGATCGGCCGTCTTCATCCGCAACCGCAATGTTGGCGATCTTGAGTTCACCGGACTCAACGCGTTCAAGAACAAGCTTGGCGTCTGGGTGGAGTCCAACACCCACACCATTCGTGATGCCATCCTCACCGACAATGCCGGCGGCATCATGATGTTTCAGGGGCGAATCGAGGATTCACTTATCGTGGGCGTGACCGACAACCTCATCGGCAGCGACTATCCGCTGGTGCGCGACCGCTCCCCGCGCCGTCTAAACGCCTTGAACGCTGTATCCTCCGGTATCTTCATCTTCGGTGGACAGGGTGGCCAAAAGACCATCAAAGCCGCCAATATCCAATTTTTCAATACGCCGGGAGGGGCCATCCGCTCCAATGATGTATTCGCCTTCCACGGCACCTACTTCACGGGTTTGGAGATGGACGACCAAACCCTCCCGCTGCGCATGACCGGCCTGGGAGAGGGCGCGTTTTTGGATCTGGATGGCCTCTTCGATCCCGATGGACTCAGCCGCCCCACCTGGCTCACCTTCGGCGATCCCCAGTATGTCACGCGACACTCCCGCTTCGATATGGAGATGGATGCATGGCGTACCCCGGCCGTGGGCGAGACCATCGTCCGCTTCGACGAAGCTTCCTTTGTGCCCTACGGCCCGGCCGCATCCTCCGCCCGCGTGGTGGAAAATGGCTTGGGCTTCGACTTGGTCGGCCATGGAGGCGTGGCCGTGCCTCTCGATTATGAGATCACGCCCCACACCGTTATCGAGTTTTTTAGCAGCAACAACGAGTTACACGACAATCGCCGCTGGTTCTACGTCGGCGTGGGCCTGGTCGAGGATGTGGACGACTTTTCCACGCCCCGCCTATTCGGGGTGCACCAGAGCAACAACCCGGGGTTTCCGGCTTACTCCACCGACTACACCCTGCAATACCGCAAGAACCCCGGGGGAGTGATTCCCCCCGGCCAAGCCTACCGCATCCCCATCGGGCGTTACTACACCGGCCCTGCTTCGCACCTCGCGTTCTATGGCCGTGCCCGCGAAGATTCGGGCGACCGCGCCATCATCCGCTTTCACCTCGTCCGCATCTACGAAGCCGACGAGACCAATTTCCGCGGTTGGCCCGTGGTCCGCGAGGTCTTTGAAAACCTGTCGCCCACCGACGACGCCCGCCTGTTCTTCAGCGATCTCTTCAACGACCCCCGCTTCCCCGCCCAGCCGACACATGTGGAACGCGTGGCACCCTACTATGGTCCCGGCTCCATTCATTCCTATGGCAACCGGGCCTTGCATACGCCCCGCCTCCACCGTCAACGCATGAGCGCGGCCATGGTGGACCGCAGCTATCTGGTGGTCGATGAAAGTGGTTTTTATGATTTCGCTTTCATCACGACATTCCGCGGCGTCGCCCTTGAAGTGGCACCCGCCAACGGGTATGCCCCGCTTTGGACCCGCGTGATCTTCCAGGATCCCGGTGTCGTTCTTAGCCGCGACCCCCGCACCGTCAACGGCTCCGTCTACCTCGAAGCGGGTAAAGTCTATCACTGGCGGCACATGACGATCAACGCCTACAACGTCGCTCCCGATCCCCACACCCTCCATTGGCGTAAGCCCGGAATGGATGAGTTCGAGCCTTTCAATATCACTTACCTGCGTCCCTTTCCCGGACCTCTCGCTACCGGGGAACCCGCCGTTGCCAGCGTCCTCAACGATGCCATCCCCGACTGGTGGAAGCTCGAACACGGTATCGACAACCTAAGCGACGACCCAGCCAATCTCGCCGCCGGCATCCCTGCGGACGACGGCCTGACCAATCTTGAAAAGTTTCTCTTGGGGCTAAACCCCTTCAGAATGGAGACCCGCCCCGTCCAGCACATTAGCCGTGCCGCCGACGGCACGCTTATGGTCTCCTTCCCCGGCCTTCCAGGCCGTCGCTATCAGATTGAAACCTCGACCAACCTTACCGACTGGTATCCAGTCGGCTCAGCCGTGCACCCTGAAGGTGAGAGCCCCCTAAGCTGGGAAATCATACGGAACGGCAACTCCCCCGCCTTCTTTCGCATCTCAATTGAGGCAAATCCCGGCCTTTTCTCCGCCGGCGGACCTGCCAATTCCGGCGGAAATCCCGGCGGCAGCGACAATCACCCGCAAAGCCCCTAGCCTAAATGCGGACATCGCCACGGCCTGAGCCTAATCAAAGTAAAGCTTTTGAAAATACCTTTTCTCCTCCGGCCACATCTGCAGTTTGTTTGATCAGACAGCGAGCTTCAGCGGGAAATCACGCTAGAGAATCACGCAGATCGCGCAGTGAACAGAGCTCTCCGAAGTTACCCCCTCTCATCGGGCGCGCCCCCGTCTGCCGCGGCCCAAAGGTCTCCCGCACTCCCGCAAACCAGTCCTCCACAAACGCCCGGCTCCCGATCACCGCGCCCTCTGTCATATACCGGATCCGGCACCGCAGCAATTGTCCCCGCGACAACCCACCACCCACCGCATCCACCTTCCAAAAGGCTTCTCGGCCAAGCACCCGCCCCTTCTCCGAAGCACTCCCGTCCGTCGCCTCCTCAAACATCAGCAACCGATACAGCCGCCCCGCCGCTTCCAGGCGCGCATGGGTGTCGGCTCGATTCACGCCCTTCCCCAACAACTCCGCTCCAAAGGCCATACCTGCCAACCGCACCAGCAACGCATACTCGGCCAGTTTCCCCTTCCCCACCGCCTCCCCGTAGCCACAGAACCGGTAATCCTTCGGATCCTCCACAATCCCCGCACGCACCGCGTTCAGGTCGATATACGCCCCCACCAGCGCCAACGCCTCCCGCGAGTTCTCCACCAGCACGCTCCGGAACGGCCCCTCCCACAGCGTCCCCTTGCGCTCATTCAACCGGTTATACCCAATCGAAAACCGCTGCTTCAGCACCTTCACAAACATCGGCAAGCTCCCCATCCGCCTGAGCAACAGATCCCGCATGTAAGCCCGCGTCGCCCCACCCTCCGCCAGCGCACCCTTCACCATCGACAATGTCAGCGGCTGCCCCGGACGCACCTTCCCCCCATACAAATACCCCGCCCGCCGAATCAACTCCGCATCCGACAGCTCCCCCACCTCCCCCGGCACCTCCACCAAAAGGTGGAAGTGGTTGTCCAGTATACAATAGGTCAAGAGTTCCACCCCGCAAAACGCCGCCACCCGTCCGATCAAATCACGCATCCGCTCCTTCTCCACCACCCCCAGGAGAAACTCCTGCCCACACGTCCGGCTAACCACATGGTAAACCGCCGACCTCCCCGGCCTCCCCAATGACCTCGACCGCCGCCGCCCCCGCTTCGGCAAAAGCCCCTTTGCAAACCCAATCGCGACACTGTCTTCCATCCCCCCACCCCACGATAGCCTCATTCATCCGTCAACTATATTTTTCAATTTAAAATATTTTCCCAAGTGGGAGGTTGACGAGAGGGCGACGGGGGGCAGTGATAGGGGGAAATGGAATATGCAAGAGCAGAGGGGTGCGCGGGGTATGATTTCTCCGCGCTGGAGAGGCATTGGCAGGGATACTGGGATGCGGCGGGCACGTTTGCGGCACCGACGGGCGACGGGCGCGCGCCTTATTATATCCTGGATATGTTTCCGTATCCAAGTGGAGCGGGTTTGCATGCGGGACATGCTGAGAACTTCACGGGCACAGATGTTCTCGGGCGCTTTAAGCGGGCACAGGGACGCAATGTTCTTCACCCGATGGGCTGGGATGCCTTTGGCCTGCCCGCTGAACAGTATGCGGTGAAGACCGGTGTTCACCCGGCAGAGACCACGCGGGTGAATACCGACAACTTCCGTCGTCAGATGAAGGCGCTGGGACTGGGTATCGACTGGTCGCGTGAAATCAATACGACGGACCCGGACTACGTGCGGTGGACCCAGTGGATCTTTCTTCAGCTGTTTCAAAAGGGATTGGCCTATGTGGATGAGCGCCCGGTGAACTGGTGTCCCGCTCTGGGAACCGTCCTGGCCAACGAGGAGGTGATTGATGGCAAGTCGGAGGTGGGCGGACATCCGGTCGAACGGCGCGCGCTGCGGCAGTGGGTATTGCGGATCACGGCCTACGCCGACCGGTTGCTGGATGGCCTCGCGGATGTGGATTGGCCCCATTCGACGAAGTCCAAACAGATTCACTGGATCGGTCGGAGCACGGGGGCACAGGTATTTTTTCCCGTAAAGGGTCAAGATGCCCGTATCGAGGTTTTCACGACGCGCGCGGATACCTTGCATGGGGCCACTTACATGGTCCTCGCGCCGGAGCATGGGCTCGTGGATTCGCTGACCACACCGGAGCACGTCGAGGCGGTGGCCGCCTACCGCTCACAGGCCGCCGCCAAGAGCGACCTCGCGCGAACGGAGTTGAGCAAGGAAAAGACGGGGGTGCCCACGGGTGCCTTTGCCATCAACCCCGTGAACGGAAAAGAAATCCCGATTTGGGTGGCGGACTACGTATTGGGCGGATACGGGACGGGTGCGATCATGGCGGTCCCGGCGCACGATGAGCGCGACTATGCGTTCGCCCAGACTTTCGGCTTGGAGATTGTGCCGGTGGTGCGTCCGGATGAAGCGACCGAGCCCACCCTCCCCTTCGAGGGCGACGGTTTGGCCTTCAACAGCGGCTCGCTGGACGGCCTGACGACCGACCAGGCGAAGGAGCGCATTATTGAGGAGCTGTCAGGATCCCACCAGGGCCAGGCGATGGTGCAATATCGTCTGCGGGATTGGTTGTTCTCCCGCCAACGCTTCTGGGGGGAACCGTTCCCCGTGGTGTGGGTGGACGAGGCCGCCTACAAAGCGGCACGGGCGGTGGCCGGGGACGTTGCCGCAGCCTTGCCGGAGACACCCGTGCAGTATGCCGAGGGCGGGCGCACCTGGCACGCGCTCCCGATCCCCCCGTCCCAGCTTCCGGTGACGCTTCCCGATCTGGCGGATTTTCGTCCGAGCGGGAATGGTGAGAGCCCCTTGGCCAAGGCGACGGACTGGATTGCGGTGTGGTTCAACGTGCGCTCGGGCGAGACGCGTTCGGCCAGCCTCCCCCGCCCGGAGGGCACCGACTGGGTGGCGGCGCAACGCGAGTCCAATACGATGCCGCAATGGGCCGGCTCCTGCTGGTACTACCTGCGCTACATGGACCCCGCCTGCGCGGTGGCCCCTGCCTCGCCAGAAGCCCTGCAATACTGGAAGGCTCCGGATTTTTATATGGGCGGAACGGAGCACGCCGTCCTCCACCTGCTCTACGCGCGCTTCTGGCACCAGGTCCTTTTCGATGCGGGCGTCGTGCCCACACGCGAACCGTTCCCCAAACTCTTCCATCAGGGAATCATCCTCGGGGAAGACGGGGAGAAGATGTCGAAAAGCCGGGGCAACGTGGTGAATCCGGATGACTTCATCAAGACCCACGGGGCGGACACTTTCCGCGCTTACTTGATGTTCATGGGTCCGCTGGAGGACGAGAAACCCTGGCAAACCAAGGGACTGGAGGGGCCGCACCGATTCCTTCAGCGCGTCTGGCGCGAATTCACGGGAGAAACCGGAGGGCTTGCGGAGAAGGTGCGGAGCGATGCCACCGACTCCCTCCCCACGCAAAAGCTTGTGCACGCGACGATCAAGAAGGTGACGGAAGACTTCGAAAGCCTCCGTTACAACACCGCTCTTTCGCAGATGATGATTTTGCTCAATCATCTGATCAAAGAGCCGGTGATCTCGGATGAGACGGCGCGCACCTTTGCCCGTCTGCTCGCCCCGATCGCTCCGCATATCGGCGAAGAGCTATGGGCGCGCCTCGGCGGCCGGACCAGTGTGGTGGATGGCGGTTGGCCGACCTACGATCCCGCTCTCCTTGTGGAAGACGAGGTGCAGATTGGCCTCCTCGTGAACGGTAAACCCCGCAGCGAAGCCCGCGTGCCCAAGGATGCCAGCGAGGCGGACGTGGTGACCCTGGCGCAAAACGACCCGAAGGTGGCGGCGTTTTTGGAGGGCAAGACCATCCGCAAGGTGATTTACGTGCCGGGCAAGATCCTGAACCTGGTCGCCACTTGATCGTCACCCGTGGCCAGCGCATCGAGATTTCTTCCGCCGGATTTTGATCCAAACGAGCCCGTGGCCGTGGTTGCGGGTCAACGGGACTATCCGGTGCTGACGGTGGCGGGTCTCCGGGCGGCGGGTATTCCGGTGCGCCTCATAGCCTTTCACGGCGAGACCCGCGAAGACCTTTGGGAGAGTTTTCCGGAGAGCGAGCGCGCGCGCATCCATGTGGGTCAAGTCGGCCACATGCTCAAAGCCCTGCGCAAACTCGGTGCGCGCCGCGCGATCTTCGTCGGCCAAATCACCCCCGGCCGCCTCTTCCGCGACCTGCGCCCGGACCTGAAAGCCCTTGCCATGCTGGCTATGCTGCGGGAGCGCAATGCGGAGACAATCTTCAGCGCCATTGTGAACGAAGTGGAAAAAGCGGGGGTTCGGATGCTCGACGCACGTGCCTTTCTCGACAACCATATCGCCACGGAGGGGCTTATGACGCCGGGCCGCGCCGTACGTGCGGAGGAGGCCTATCGGGAGCACGGCATCCGCATCGCCCGCGAAGTGGCCGCGCTCGATATCGGACAAGGCGTGGTGGTGCGCAAGGGCACGGTGCTCGCGGTTGAGGCCTTTGAAGGAACCGACGACATGCTGGCGCGGGCAAACAAATACAAGACCGACCGCCTTATTTTTGTGAAGACCGCGAAGCCCCGCCAAAACCCCTACTTCGATTGGCCGGTGTTTGGCGAAAAGACCCTCGAGAGCATGCAAGCCGGCGGCGTGACGACAGCCCTTCTGGAAGCCGACCGGGTCGTGATGCTCAACAAGGACGCGGTTATTGCCAAGGCCGCTGAAATGGGGATCGAGCTGGTGGGCTTTGGACAAGCCGCGCCATGACTTGCGGGGCGAAGGAGGGGTAAAAATTTGCCCCGTGCCATCAACCTCCGGGCACTTCCACGGTAAACCGGCTCCCCTTCCCTTTCTCACTCGCCACACTCACGGTGCCGCCCAGCAGATCGACGTAGCGTTTCACCACGGCCAATCCCAAGCCGGCTCCGCCGAAGCGGCGCGTGTCCGAGTTGTCCTCCTGGACAAAGGCCTCGAAAATCGCCCCGGCCTTCCCGTGATCAATGCCGACGCCGCTATCCGCAATCGTCACGACGACCCGACGGCAAACGCCCGTCTCATCTGTTCGCGCCTTTGCCTGAAAACTCACGTGGCCGGAAGGGGTGAACTTGAGAGCGTTGGACAGCAGGTTCCAAAAAATCTGGCGCAACATGCGCGGATCGGAGCGAAAGCCGCTTGTGTGCGGATCAATTTCACAGAGTAGCGCGACCCCCTTCTCGTCCGCCTGAATGCGCAGGAGCTCCAGTAACTCACCCACGAGCGCGGCAAGTTCCACGGGCTGATGGACGGGGGCGGTTCCGGCGGAGACATCGCTCAGTTGGAGCATATCGTCGAGAAGGACTTCCAGAGTGCGCGAACATTGAAAGATGTTGCGCGCATAGGTGCGCTGGGTGGCGTCGGGAATAGATGTTTCAAGAAGACCGGCCAGCCCCTGAATGCCATTCAAGGGTGTGCGGATCTCGTGGCTCATGTTGGTGAGGAAACGGTGTTTCACCTGCTCACTGAGAATTTCCGCGTCGCGCAATCGAGCCGTTCGCTGGTTCAGAATCGAGAGCACCCCCATGAGGCCGAGGAGAAGAAGAACGAGCACCCCGGCGGTACCCCGATAAACCCAACGCATGGGTGATGCCGCCGTCCACCCGTCCAAGGGCTCGGCGGCGATTTCCCACCCTCCGGAGATCAGAGGCACCTCAAAAACCGCCCGAGGCTCGGAGAAGAGCCGGGCATCGCCGTAGAAGACGCCGCCTTCCAGGCCGACGGCATCCGGGCTCCGCAGCGCGACCCGCACACGCGTTTCGGCTTCGCGCAAACCCACGCGCTCATATAAGCCGGCCAGGTCAACCGGAGTGGAAAGCATCGCCCAAAACGTGCGCTCCGCTTCTTCGTTTTCGTTTGTGCGGAAGACCGGAAAGCGGCCCACGATGGCCTCACCTCCCTGAACAAGAGTGAGGGGCCCGGCAATAACCGGCTTTCCGCTTCGGCTGGCCCGCTCGACCCCGACAAACTGCGCGGGGGTGTCGCGGTAATCCAACCCCAGGGCTGCTTCGTTGCCGGTTACCGGGTAGATATGCCGAATGACAAAATCCGGGGCGAAAGCGATGGACCGCAAACCCGGGCGGGCCGAAAAGAGCCGACCAGCCAAATCATGAAACTGCGCTTCCGTTTGATCCGGATTCGACTCGAAGAGCGCGGCGAGGCCCTGCACAAGATAAAAGGTAGAGTTGATCTCCGCCGACAGGTGGGTACCCAAAATTGCCGCTTCGCGCACGACCAACTCGTTCTCGCGCTTTTGCACGCCCGCCAAATCCGCCCGCTCAAAGAGAAAAGCCCCTCCGCCAAAAGCCAGCATAAGAAACATGGCGGCAAGGAAAAAAGCTGTCTGATCGGAAAGCGAACACATCGCCCGCTTATCCGTTTCCGCCCGAGGCCCCTTCTCCCCTTTGGCGATCATAAGGTCATGATCGTTGATCCCCCATGGACTACCTACTCCCCTGAAGGCTCCGTCCAGGCGCGGACGAGCTCGGCGATCGCTTCGACTGACTCCGTTTCCTCAAAGACGAGGGACGCGGAATTGATGCAATAGCGCGTGCGGGCGGGGCGCGGGCCATCGGGAAAAACATGGCCCTGGTGCGAGCCGCATACGGCGCAATGCACCTCCGTGCGCACCATGCCGTAGCTCCGATCGACCTGTTCGCCGATGAATTCCTTAACGAGAGGACGGGTGAAGCTGGGCCAGCCCGTCCCGGAGTCAAATTTGTCCTCGCTGCTGAAGAGCGGCGCGCCGCAGCCCACGCACCGGTAAAGGCCGGTGGCCTTGTTATTCCAGTAGGCGTTGCGGAAGGGCGGTTCCGTGCCGTGCGCGCGGGCCACGTGGTATTGCTCGGGCGTGAGGAGCGCGCGCCACTCCTCATCGGTGCGAACAACGCGAAGGCCCTCCTCCGATATGGTCACATGCGAGGGGAGCGAGCAGGCGGCTGGCTGGTCCGAGACCGGACCACAGCTGTCCGGGTCGGGTGACATGGGGGAAGATGCGGAGGACATGGAGAAAAGCAGACCGGCGGTAGCGGAAAAAATGAATAATGAAAACAGGCGGGAAAGGGAACGAACCATCTTCCTCCTCAGCAAATACCTATGCCGGAAAGAGTCAATCGATTCACGGGCATTCCCGCTGGCGCAAGACGACTGAGATCGATCCAAGCGCAAAAAAGAAGGTTGTTTCCGATTCAAATTTCCGGTTTCAGATTGGAATGCCGAAGAAAAGTTGGTCCGCAGCTGATGAATCCGCTATGCAAGAGGCCTTCCGTCTATCGCTTGAGGGAATGCGCCGCGGCGAAGGCGGTCCTTTCGGGGCCGTCGTGGTAAAAGACGGAGAAATCGTGGCTTCCGCGTGGAATGAAGTGCTCAAGACGAATGATCCAACGGCTCATGCGGAAGTCACGGCCATCCGGCGGGCAACAGCAAAACTCGGGCGCTTCGATCTGCATGACTGCGTGCTCTATACCAGCTGCGAGCCCTGCCCCATGTGCTTAGGGGCCGCTTACTGGGCACGCATTTCAAAAGTATATTACGCAAATACCCAAGCGGATGCTGCGGAGGCCGGATTTTCCGATCAATTCATCTATGAGGAGATTGCCCGCCCACTGGCTGACCGGCAAACACCCTTCCTTCACCTGCCACAACCGAACGCCAAGGAGGCCTTCCATGAGTGGCAAAAAATGGTCTCCAAACAACCATACTAGATTGCTGGCTAATGCGGGCATCGCGAGAAACCGAACTCAATTCTCGCGCAGAATGAGCCGAAATCCGCGCGTGTTTTCGCCCCGATTTTCCCGCTGTCCGCGGAGGCGGGAGGCTGACCGCTGGGAGGTGGCACCATCAAACCAAGAGCCGCCGCGCAGCACACCTTCCTCCGTCCACTCCCAAACATTGCCATGCATATCGTAGAGTCCCCATTGATTTGGAGCCAACGAAGCGACTGGTGCGGACTCCGAGCGGCGATAAATGGCCACTCGGTCCAGCTCCCTGTCACCACTGCGGCTTTCTAAATCGCGTCCATTATTAAAAGCGGTAGTGGTGCCGGCACGGCAGGCATACTCCCACTCGGCTTCGGTCGGAAGGGCGGCTGTGTATCGGGTCTGTCCGGTTTCCCGCAAATACTGGTTGATGCGCTCGATGAAGCCGCCCGGGCCGGCGACATCGGCAAAACTGACCTGTTCGACCGGTCGACTGCCTCCACCGGTGCGGAAGTAGCTGGGATTCCGACCCATCAGAGCACGAAACTGATCCTGTGTCACCGTCGTTACTCCCATGAGAAAGGGACGTTCGATCTGCACCTCACGCTGGCCCTCGTGTTGTTGCCGACCAAACTCTGTTTCCGGCGATCCCATGATAAAGGTGCCCGGAGGAATGGTTACGAAGCGAATAGGAACACCTCCGGGGAGGTGAAGCGTCAGCTCCCGGCTGAGCATGCGCTGGTCAACAGTCGGGAGAACCGGACCGTCGGAGACGCCAACTTGCAGCGAAACCTCCTCGTAGTCCGGATGGCGAAGAGAGAGGAGAATCGGATTCCAAGGTACGCTCCCGCTTTCACGCTCGAAAATGAGATTTGTTTCCAAAGGAGTTTGCCCAAGAAACCGATCTCCGGCCCAGACCTCGGTTTCCGGCGCGCGGGTGGTGATTCTAAAGGGTCGCTCCCGCACGAGAGCCGGAAGATCGATTCGGGGAAGACGGGGATTATCCCGCTCGCTATCAAAGCGATACGTCCGCGCTTCGTGTCCTCTGCTGGAAAAACGCAACTCATAGGGCTCTTCCCGAATCGGCAGCTGGATTGATGTGGGAAGAGTCAGGGACTGCACAGCCCCAGAGCCAGAGAGTCCAATTATCCGGAGTTCGACAGACCGGGGAGTTCCCTCAAGCGACACTTCCACCGAGGCCGCTCCGCTCGGAATGGAAACACTGCCAATGGGAGCGGGCGCGCCGGATGATGTTGGCAAAATCGCCGGGACCGGCAGAGTATCTTCGCTTGGCTGCGGACCGCTCATGCTCTGGATATAGGGCGAAACGATTTCTTCAATTTGCTCCCGGACCGGCGAAAGTGCCGGCATAAATGCAAGAGCGGCCGCCGCAGCCGCCGCAAGAAGCAAACCGGCTCCGACAAAGTAAGGCAGCTTGCGGGTCCGTCCAATCGCGTTGAGGGCAGCCAAGGCTTCGTTAGCTGAAGCGAAGCGCTGTGTCGGATCCTCTTCGAGGGCTTTGGCAATAAATCCATCCCATCGCCGGTCGAGCCCCCGCACGACTTTGCTGGGGCGCTTGTATCCCACACTGGGCAGGCGACCAGTAATCATGTAATAGGCCATCACACCGACGGCGTAAATGTCATCCCCGGCACATGGCTTTTCGCCACGCAAAGTCTGCGGACTCATGTAGACGAGAGTGCCGTTGATGTTGTTTGCGCTGTTTTGGGAGTTGGCGACGATGGTGTTCGCGCTATTCAGGCGCGACTGTGTCATCGACTTCTCAATGAGGCTGTTTTGGAAGGACTCCCCGACGACCGCAGCGAGACCAAAATCGGCTATTTTCACCGCCCCCTCCTTGTTCATGAGGATATTGGATGGTTTCAGGTCGCGGTGGATAACAGACTGTTCGTGGGCGTAGGCGACGGCTTCGAGGATTTGCCTGAGAATATCCTGAACTTCGCCAGCCGGGACGCCTTTCCGATGGGCATGGATCTTCTGCTGTAGATCGCCCCCGTCGATGAACTCCATCTCGATAAAGAATTCACCATCCGAGCGATCAAAATTGTGGATACCGACGATGTGCGGATGGTTGAGGCTCGCCATGAGCTGCGCCTCAGAGCGGAATCGGCGTACGAAACTGGATTGGGCAGCGAGAGTACGCGGGAGGATTTTGAGCGCACAGAGCCGACGCATGGTCTCGTGCCGGGCCAGGAAAACCTGCCCCATGCCCCCTTCACCAAGGAACTTTTGCAGCTCGTAGTTGCCCAATCGACGAACTCCGCCCGAACTCTGGGCCGTTGCCCCAATGATCGTCCTGTCCTGATCAAATTCCATTGGCATCGGCAGTCTCTCGTAACCGGTTCCTTCAATCGAGGGCCGGGAGACGCGCCCGCCAAATATTGTAGACACCCTCCCGGTTGGATAAGAAGAAGATTACACCCGGTTCCGTGGGCGACCACTGCGGCTGGATGTCGTCAGACCCATTGTCCGTGATCTGTTGAATTCGGTTGGTTTCGCGGTCGAAAATGTAGATGTTGTTGTTCCGGCGTCCGGTTTCGTCTGCGTGATAGTCGGAGACGAAGAGAATGCGCGATCCGTCCGGACTCACATTGGGGCTATGCACATTGGCTCGGGCAAATTCGATATCGTTGATGACCGATGAAAACTGGAGTCCCTCACTGGTGACCGAGAAGATCTGCAGGTTGCCGGTATCCTCGGCGCGGCGGACAAAATAGATCGTGCCATCCGGGGCGCGGTGAATCTGTTCGCCCGGCTCCCCGAGATTCGTAAAAGAGGATCCGTCCGTCCGCGTGTGACTGATGAATGGAAGCGCATTGGGAAAGGTCTCCGAAGAGGAAAAGTAAACCGGCTGGGCTTCGCTCGAAATAAAAGGAAGGTAGTTCAAACGACCCTCGCGGGTGAGCTGTTGAATACCCCCGACGACCCGACCGTCCCTCAGCCGGAGGCTTGAAATATCCCAACTGTCGACCGGCCCGCGATTAGATTGGAAAACAACGAGATTGGAATCCTCCTCGCGCCCCATGGAGGGACGGGTATCGAGAAAACGCGATCCACGGGTGAGTTGCTGGAAGGCAAATGACTGATCGGTCGCATTCTTGATGAAGAGATTGGCATAGTATCCCCCGTCATCGGTGCGCATGGTCACGCTATAAATAATGCTTTGACCGTCCGGTGTGATACAAAACGAGTTCACGGCCTGCAAAACGAGTTGCTCGCGGCCGAAATTGGTTATCGGACGGATATCTACGGCAGGGCTGTTAATATCCCGTCGGTCCAGCACGCCAATCGGAGCGCTTTTGTCGATGCCCGGACGAGGCCCCCGGGCAGTGGATTGAACCGACGGGAAGAAGCGGGGTACGGGAAGCTCCGTGACGGCGGAAAGCACGAAGGTCTGGCGTTCGGCGGAATCGACGGAAACGGTGACCTCCGCAGGGACAAACTCATTTTCGATGAATGCACGAAGGGTGTAGGTGGTCCAATCGGCACCGGCTCCTCCACGGGAAAAGGGAAGGGTCAACGCTTGCGGAAGGACCCCACGATCCTCCCCATTTACTTGGAGACTCGCTTCTAACGGGAGTCCGTCCTCCGTTGTCGCACGTAGCTGAAAAGTCCGGGTCGCGCCGATTTGAGTTAGGCGGGGGGCCGGAAACTGCTCCGGAGAATTATACTCCAGAGTTGCACTTTGCTCTTGGTAGTTACGCTGCCGGAAAATGACACTTTTGGAGGGCCAGCGTTGGCTGCTACTGCTCCGGGAAAAGGTCACGCGAGCCTGCAGCGGCGTGAATCCCTGGGAGCGCCCATCGATGAAAACCTCTGCGCCGGAAGGATCGGAAGTGAAGAAAAAGGCGCGGTGAATATTCAGTGCCGGCAGAGTGGCACGCAGAACATTCAGGTTTCGCAAGTCCGACCATTCATGGGTCTCGCGCACACTTTGATGGTCGGGCAGGCTAAACTCGAAAACATAAGGATCCCGACTATTTCGCAGACTAAAGGTGCCCGGGGTCGTGATTCTCTGCCCCACTAAACTGGAGTGACCGGAGACAACCGTCACCGTGGCACCCGGTGGATCGGACTCCACCCGAATCGCACCGCGCTGGGCGGACACCTTCGCGGTCGATCCAAGAAAAAAAACAGCGAGCAAACAAATAGAGAGGGTTCGGCAGATAGACATAGCAGGAACGAAACGATGAATGGTTGATAATGTAAATCGCAAATAAGATTGATTTAAGGTGAATCCCCCTCAGAGGGAAGTGGAAAACGCGCATTGAAGCGATCCCGCAGAAACTCGAAATCTCCCTCCAACCGCTCGACTTGGCGCATAAGGTCAACCAATCGCTGACGGGTGCGATCGACCTCATGGCGGGCTTCGCTGGCCAGCATCCGCGCCTGCGCTAGTTGGGCGCGGAGCAACTCGTGTTCCTCCCCGCCAATTTCCGCAGTCTCCGGCAGGCGGCGCTGAAAATCGGCCGCTTCCAGCAAAAGGTCACCAAGGAGGGTTTCCACGCGATTTCGCCAGAGTTGAATATCGTCCAAATCGGCTCCCTGCTGGCGCAGATCTTCCCAAACCCCTGCAAACTCGGATTGAGGACCGGGCATTTCGAGGGACATGCCGATGCCTTCGATTTGATGGGTGAAGACTTCCATGCGTTCAAGCATGTGGCGCTCGCGTTCCTCCATTTTGAAAAAGAGGAAGACGAAAAGGGCGAGGCTGGCACCGATTCCAATCCAGGATAGCCCCCATGATATTTTGGTCTTTTCGGGAGGCACGGAAAGCGGCGGATGGGGATGAGGGTCACCAGTGACCTCGACCAGGATAGCGGTGAGGTTATCCCTTCCCGATGCCCGCAAGGCTGCGTGCACCAATTCACTGACCCTCTCGGCCAAATTGCCCGTCCAATCCGCACCAAGGAAAGCGCCGATGGCCTTTTCGTCCAGACCGTCCGTAACGCCATCTGTGCACAGGAGAAATCGGTCGTCCGGGTAAAGATCCAGAGAAAAAACAATCGGGTGAAAGGAGGCGGGATCACTGCCTACGGCTTGGTCGATGACATTTCGCTCCGGATGTTCATGGGCCTCATCAGGAGAAATCTTGCCCTCGCGCACAAGCTGGGCCACCCGCGACTGATCCTCGGTAATCTGCGAGAGCCGACCCCCGCGTAACCGGTAAAGACGGCTGTCGCCAACCTGTCCGACCAAAGTTCGGTCGGGCAGGACCCAAAGTGCTGTGAGCGTGGCGGCCATCCCCTTTTGCTCGGGGGACGCCAGGGCTGCCTCCCCGACTATTTCATTGGCTTTGAGGAGCGCCCGGAAGAGCACGCGATTGGCACTCTCGCTACCTGTGCCCATGCCCCGGGCACAATTCAGGCTCACCTCCCGCGCAATCGTTTCCACTGTCAAGCGACTCGCGATCTCGCCAGCTTTGAGCCCCCCGACTCCATCGCTGACAAGAAAGAGACGGCCAAAATCATCGAGACTCATGGCCTTTGTGCCCGCATCCGGCAGAGCCTGGTCTTCTCCCGGGGCGTGCACGGCAAAGGCATCCTCGTTGTTTTTCCGCACGGGTCCCTTCGCGGATAGACCAGCGTGGCGACAGGATCTTTTCATACGGCAGAGCGGAGAAGGAGAATTAAATCCGGTGGCCAAAAAGGAGCTTACCGGCTTCCAGGGTTCGAAACGGAGAGGCATCGGCTGTCGCGCAAAACCATCGGCCCCCCTCGGCGTAAAGAAAGCCGCCGGCAACGCGTGCTAAATAGGAATTTGCGCGCACGCCCGAAAGAGGAAGGGCACTCATCGCC
Source organism: Opitutales bacterium (assembly GCA_020831585.1). Lineage (GTDB taxonomy): Bacteria > Verrucomicrobiota > Verrucomicrobiia > Opitutales > Oceanipulchritudinaceae > JAFIGE01. The sequence continues at coordinate 25,492 of JAFIGE010000023.1, forward strand.
ACCGTGCCCCAGAGAATGAGAACGTGTTCCCTGACCGCGTCCAGTCGTTCCATGAAAAGTCCGGCGACACCCTCCCCGGAGACGGGCCCCGATGGAGTCGAAGGCGGGGTTGCCCACCGCAGCGCATGAATCCGATAATGGGGCACAGCGGGACCGGTGGGCAAATGGGTCACAGCAAGAACGCCGGGCGGGTCTGCGGGGATGACTGCCTCGCTCACCCGGTTTCCGCTCAAAAAGAGGCCGTTACCGGAGAAGACACGTTGACCATCCGGAGAGCTGTATCCATCGACCACCTGTATACTATCGCCCCGGCGTTCGATACAAAAGTGTCTGCGGCTAATATGCTTGGTGGTGTGCCAATCAACACCGCCGGAGGCAGGGCTCACGGCCCTGAGCAAAACATCCGTCCGGTCATCCCGTCCAAAGGTCACACAATCCTTCGCCAGCAAATGGACGCGGAAGCCCGCCGTCGCAGGCGAAGCCCACGTAAGCCGGTCGATAGGCGGTGTGGAAGGCCGCACATCGACCGGACGCTCCGGCCGAGAACCTTGAGAAACTGACGGGGGGGGCGGATCAGAGTTGACCGGGGCCGGACGACGGTCGCCTTCCTGCGGGTGGGGTTCCTTTGCGGGCAGGGGGGACTCCGGCGCAGTGGGCTCGGGCATGACCGGGGTATCGGGAAGAGGCTCGGGTTCGGAGATCGCCCCTCCCTCCGCAGACCCGCCCCGTTCCTTCGAGGCAGCCTCACATTCGGCCTCTATCTCCCGGAAATCAAGGACGATGGGAGCGAGCGGATCTCCCGGAAGAAGGGAGGCGGCCCCCTGCAGAAGTGCGCGCGCGGCCGCCGGATGGCCCTCCTCGAGGCGGATGCGGGCACGGCGGAGGAGATCGCGTGTCCGCATCTCCCCCAAACGGTCACGTAACACATCAGCGGCATCCCGCAGTCGCTTGATCTCACGTTTGGCGAGGAGGCGCTCGGGCTTTGATCCGGCGTTGGCCGCCTCCCGCTCGAACCGCCCCAGACGGGTGGCAAAAGCCTTCTCCATCTCTTCGGGAGAGGGGGTCCCTTCAAGCGCCAGCAAGTTGACCAAATCTTCGATCGTCATGGTTCCGAGGCCTCCATGGGCACCCCGAAATCAACCTGAAAAGTATCATGAACCGGGCGTTGCACTTCAAAGTCGACTGCGCGGAGCCGCAGATTACGGGCTGTCACGGTCACCGGGCCGGACTGCAAAGGGGTTTCCGGATCGAGCTGAAGCACCACATCTGTTCCCGCCGAATTTTCAAAAAGGACCCGGGCAATCCGGTGCGGCGGATCGGTGCGGTAATTCTCCAGAGCGCGGGCGGTCTCGCCGACAAGATCCTCGTTGAAGACCAGGCGAATGCGGGTACTGGAGAGGGCCGTAGCCTCGATCAAGGCAAGATCCTCGCCAAAACTAGTCAGACCGGGCGCGGTCACGGGTATAGTGGCCCGGTCGGCGATATTGCCGACCGCATCGGTGAGGCCCTCTCCGACAAGCTCATAGGTGCGGGCGGCCGCCAGGCTACGGTTCAACTCCAGGGCTACTTGACGACCGTCGGCACCGAGCGCGGCGGCTCGCTCGACGACGACTTCTCCTCCGTCGTCAACCGACCAAATTGCCGGATTTGCGAACGAATCCTCGCGTACGGGCTCAGAGAAGGTAACGATGATCTCACGACGGTCCGGAGTGACTCGCGCTTCGCGAAGGGCGGGCGGTTCGGTATCCTCCAATCCCACAAAAAAGAAAGCATGTTCGCGCGCACCATCCTTGGCATTCGGGCGAGGACGGGCGCGGTCGGCCACGCCCGGCGTAGTGAGGGTGTATTCGATCCCATTAAACATAACCGGGTCGAGGGTAAGGAGCACGCTCCGCTCGTCATCGCGCAGGACGGCCCGGCGCACTCGGGGAAGAGGTCGATCGCTCTCGCCATAGAGACGGAAGTGCGCCGGTGTCTGCGCGCTTGCGGGGTCGAGGGGCTCGTTGTAGACAAGGAGTAATTCCATTTGATTACGATCGGCGAAGATCGTAACGAGCCGGGGAGGAATTGTATCCACGTAGCGAAACTCGCGCAACTCTACCGGAGCAGGCAGAACGTTGCGGCTCACCGTGGCATCGGCCACACCCTGAATCGTGAGATCATAGATACCCTCGTGAATAAAGCCCCGGGGCTCGGCCGCGCGGTCGGAACGTTCGGCCGTGAGCACGACCGTCTCCTCATCATCGAGCAACTCCACGTTGAGAATACGGAATCCGGGTATGCGGTAATTGATTCGCTGAGCGGCCGTAACGGAATCGAGCGGCTTGCTGAATCGAACGAGCAACTTCTGATCATCCGATCCTTCTGCGGAAACTTCGAGGACCGCCGGTGGAACGGTATCCAAAAAAGTGAAGTCGGCGCGGGCGTCCGGAATCAGGGCATTGCGCTTGCGGGTGTCATCAAGGAGATGGGCCACCCCCAGGGTATAGGCAGCACCATCCTGCAGGGGGTCAGTCTGCAGGTAAACACGAGCCGGATCTTCTGTTGATCGGCGGATCTCATGAATTTCGATCGGTCGACCACTCTCCGCCCGTATCCGGAAGGTCGGCACACCCTCAACCGACCCGGCGTGAAGCGAGGCCGCCAAAACCGGCTTTGAGAAGACGGCTGTAATTTGCTGAGGGTCGTCCAGCGCGATCACTGATTCCAGACGCAAAGGGCTGCGGTCTGCAAAAACCTCGAGGAGCAAAGCCGCCGCAATAAACACCACCAATGTAGCGGCGGCGGCACCGGCATAGAGGAAGACAGGTGCCGCCAGGGAGGTCAGGCGATCAACAGCAGTCGGAGGGGGCACATTTCCGGGACTTGTTGGCGGCAGCGGAATTTCGGCATCCGCACACAGATAAATGGCCTCCTCCCGCCGGGGAATCTCATCAAGCCGCACAACCGGGCGACCTTCAATCTTCCTCCAAAGATCGGGCCTGCGCACGGGATCGGGAATCTGGAAGGCACACCGCAACTCCTTTTCTACGGAGCTGGTTGAGGCAGCGGGGCGCGCCGCCGCGTAGAAGGCTGCCGAAGCAGCGGCAAAACCCTTGAGGCCCTTTCCCAGAAATCGCTTGGGCGAGCCCATCTTTTTCACGGACACGGATTGCCCGGCTACTCGCCAAGCTTCAATTTGACCCGATGGTCCACGCTCGCCCACAGCAACATAGGGTGCAAGCAAAGGGTCGGAACGCCGCTCAAGAAGGCGCCGCATCTCCTTCTGGCGGGCTGCCCAATCCATCACGCGGGCTCGCAGGCGACCGACGATTGAATCGGCATCTCCTGTCTCTGAGATCAGAGGAAGGGAACTACCCGCCTCGGCCTCCACCCCCCAGAGAATGAGAAGAGCGCGGCTTTCGGGCGGTCCGTAGACCCAGTATGCATCCGGTTCCAGATCCGGGTCTGGAAGACGCAAGCGAGCTCGCAAGTTTTGCTCATGCGGCGTCACCCGACGCCCTTCCTTTTCCGGACGCAGAAAAGCCTCAACCGCCGCAGCGAATGCCTCCACCTCGGCTTGTGTCAAATACTCGAGAGGAGATGGGTCGAGCGCGGCGAACTCCTCCACATCATACTCCACTGCGGCCGGTCCGTCATCCCCGGCAGGGGCCAGGCGGGCGTTGGCGAGGAATCGGCTGATGGGCTCTCGGCGCGACTTCACCACCCGATAAATCTGAGGGGTAAAGTAGTCGCTGAGGCCGTCGGGCGTGCGCAGAAGAAAATACGGTTTGCGCAGCTCGCGCCGCGCGGCTGCTTGAAAATTGGCGAACAAGGGAGCTTCAGACATGGCAGACAAAGGGATGGCGGATCAGTCCGCGAGCACTCGGGCACGATAAAGAATTCTCGCCTGATCGCCGGACCGGTCGAGAATGAGCCAAGAAAGTGGCTGCTGAACAGTCAGGCGATTACCCGACCCGCTGGCCACACATTCCATGCGGTCACTATCAAAGCGGTCTCCCGGAAAGACGGGTTTGATTTCGATGTGGGGACAAAGCCGGGCCACCCCTTCGCGGACATACTTCAGGAGAGCTTGGCCGATTTCCAAGTGAGCATCCGCGTCAGGCGGCAGATGTTTGTTGATGAATGCGTGTCCGCGCGCCCCCAAAGCAGAAATTTGAGCAGGCGCATCCGCCCGTTCGTCTTCACTAATGCCGACCGTCAACTCTTCCCATTCAGCCAGCGAGCGGAGAAAGCGTCGCGCCTCCACCGAGTTATCGGCGAGAGCGGCAAGAATGGAGCATTGCGCGTGGGCGAGTCCCCCACCGGCGCGGAGTGACTCCGGGAGGAGGATGTCAATACGACTTGCCGCCTCGTCCTCGGCACCCAGCCTGGCCTCCAGCGTTGCGCGTTCGCCCTCAATTCGCTCCGCTTCTTCCCGAAGTGCTTTCTCTGAGGCGCGCGTCTGTTCCGCACGGGTTTCCAACTCGCGCGCCCGCTCATCCAACTGAGCGAGAATGGGCTCTGAGCGCGAACGCAAGGTTTTCCCCGCGTCTAAAATGTCTTCAAGAAAGCGGCTGAGGGAAACGCCAACTTCATCGGCCGTAGCGGAAAGGCTCTCGGCTGCTTGCCGCAGGCGATCCGGCGCGCCGTCGGGCTTTCCACCCTCCCCTCCCCGACGGGCTGCGGGTGAGGCTGTCATCTTCTCCTCCAACTGCCGTATCTGCTCATATAGGGGTCCAAAGTCCTGGGCAGCTCCCCGGTTGCGAACAGCGGCAAATTGGCTCAAAACAATAACCACCTGCAGAACAAAAAGCAGAACCATACCACCGCCCAAAAACCTGCCGAGCGTGAGAATCTCATCAGTGCCAAAGCGGTTGGAAAGGCGGCGAACGGCATGATCGATATTTTCCAGCCGTTCTCCATGCGCATTAAAATCCTGCGCACTTTGATCCCGCAGATCCATAACCTCGTTGAAGAGTTGGTCGGTCTGCACTCGAAACTGCTCCAGGACCGCGGTGAATTCTTGCAGAGAAGCAGACGCGCTTTCTTCGGCGTGGACTGAAAGACTTCCACTAAAAAGCAGGATAAGCCCAAGGAAAAGAACTCTCCGGCACCGCAGCCTGGCTTCAGATATGCTGGAACTCATTGGCTTCACAGAGTTTCGGGCTATTGAATGAAGGAACGTCCAGCCAGTGGCTATCTTCCAACATAGTGTTGAGCCTCATGATAACGAGATCGCAATTTACCTCAGGAAAATCCGGATGCGGAACGGCTTCGATGAACTCCAATCGCTCTCCTTCGGTGCGTCCGGATGTCCAACGCATTTTTGCGCGAATTCGGGCTCCGACCGGCGGCGGCTGAGTGCCGGGCTCATAGCGGATTTCGTATACCGGATCCGCGTCCACTCCCGGCATCTTCACAAGCTGACGCCCAATGCGGCAGGGAAGTGGCAAATCGAACGTTTTGGGCGGAGTCTGCAAGGTGGCCGCGTAACCGTCAGCGGGATAATCTGCGGGCGTGAAAAGGAGGTTTCGGTGGAAGTCTTCCGCTGGGCCGTTCGACGGAATAATCCCCCAAAAACACTGGCGCGGTGCGCGAAGAAGATTGGCCTCGCGAATGGAAACACCCTGAAGATTGCCGTTTGCGATATCTTGATACAGCGCCGCTCCCACCACCGTACAGGTCTTCGCGTCGACAATCCGGCCCTCGCTGAAGGTGGAGAATGGATACCAGTCGCCAGCGGGGAAATTTTTCACGTGGATGATGCGCTGGGGCGGCAGGGGAAAGGCGCGCAGCAAGCGGTCGCGGATACGCGGCAACTCCGAGGGCTTGCCCGAAACAATGACCATCTGGCAATCGAAACGCCCGGCGAGCGAACCGATATTCTCAAAAAACCGGGCGAAAACAGCATCGATGCAGGCCTCGATATCCCGGCGCTCACAGTGTAGGGCCACGTCTGAATCCGCACGAAAAGCGGTGCCCTCCCAAAAGGTCCCGCGGGGCGTTTTCAGGCGGATGACACGGGTGATCAGGTCGTTCAGATCGTTCAGGACATTGCGGTCGATGAGGCCCTCCTCCAACCGCTCGGCGATGTTCAGCTTCTCCCAAGGGGCGTCCGGGTTGGGATCGGAAAAGCGTGCAAGCCAGAAATTAACCAAGGGCACGAAGACAAGACGGACAATACGGGCAAGCTTACGTGGAGCTTTCGGATCGACCGGAAGAAATTCGCTGTGCCCGGGCTTGAGAAAGAAGCGCGCGATCCAGCGACGGGCCTCGGGGAACCCTTCAAACTGGTCGAGGCCGGAGGCACGCAGCCACTCGGGCAGGAGAATGGTCTCGATGATGCGCCGTACGAGGCGATCCCCCGCGATGTTGTAGCCGTCGCGGAAAAGCAACTCACTCCGTAAGCGGCTCCCGCCACCGCGCTGATCGGGGGTGTCGGGGGTGTAGCGGATGATGGAGAGATCGGAAGTGCCCCCGCCAATATCGAGATTCATGACCGTCACAGCGTCATCCCGCCCCATGAGGGCAAACCAGGCGTCGGCCCCGCCGAGAGCGGCAATATCGGAATAGATAATGGGGAGCTGCGAAGCGACCGCTTCATCCAACTCGGGCTGGGCAAGTTGCGGGCGTCGTCCCCCTGCCCTGGGATTATTGGAGTTGAGTGGACGGTGGTCGTTGAAGCGCGTGAGTGTGAAAAGATTGATGGCCCGCTGCCATTGATCGAGATAGCGACGGCGCTCTTCCATTGTCCACCCTGCGGGATAAGTCACGCGGATATGGCGGAGGCGGCGGGGCAGGTCCTCCCGGCCGGCCGCGCGCAAATGCTCAGGTGCATTGATCTGCCGGTAAGCTGCTTCAATCACGCTCAGGGCAAACCAGCAAATGGCGTCACGGCGCGGATAAGAAGGATCGGCTCCGGGAAACGGGAGGCCACGGAAATCATCCGGATCGGGCGGTGCATCAATATCCCAATCGACGCCGCCGGGATCCATGAAATAACGGACCAGGCCGCCCAGGCGGTCGAACTTATCCGGTGGGGTGCCGTCGGTTGGATTGGGAATCTGCCGCCAAAAAGTTCCCCCGCCAAGACCCTGGGGTTCATCGTCCCAGGCGTAGCGTTTGGGCGAACTGAGATAGAAGCGGGCATCGGTGTCGAGCGACACCCCCGCAAATACCTTGTAGACGCCCTCGGGCGAGTGCCGCCCCCCGCCGATGAGGGCCGGCGACAGTTCCACGAAGGCGTGCGGCAAATAGCGTTTCGTGACCCATTCGCCGGTGGAATCGCGTTCGTAATGCGTCGATAACTTACCCTCGCTGACAGGGGGCTCTAGGTGATAAAAGAGGGGTCGGTGCAGCAACATCCAAGAATCAATGATGGCGCAATCGTCCTGCAGCACACCCGCGCCCGCGACCGATGGCGTGAGGCTGAAAGGCGTCCCCCGCGGGATGAAACGGAGAATGCGAATACGCCGGTTGAGCGGATGGGTCAGCGGATCCTGCCCGGGGCTTTCCAAAAGCAGGGCGACCGTGCGCGTGTTGCCCAAGTCGACGATAAGATCCACATCGACGGGTTCAAAACCGCCCCGCCGAGGCCAGAAAATCTCCAAATGAATGTCGACCACCTTGCCCTCCTTGTTCGGGAGGTTACGTAAGGGAATGAGCCGGTCGCGGAAATCAGCCTCAATCTGGGCTTCTTCGGAGGAGGCGTAAGCGCTGATGACCTCATCCTCGTCGGGTGGTTCGCGGAGAGGCGTATCGTCCACATCAAAGAGCAGGCCGCGCGTGGGTGGACCGAGGTTGCTCTCCACGGCGAGCCGGAGGATAGGCTCGTCGTGGGTATCGATGGCGTATTGAAAAAGAATCCAAGGAGTAAACTCACTCCACGGTGCCCAGGCAGCCCGGTTGCGCACGGCAAAGGCACGCAGAAACTCCTCCTCGCGGTCCGGCACCAGCCGTTTCAGCGGGATCTCGAAAAACTGGTGCCCGGAATCGGGAAAAACGGCGATGCGGACAGGTTCCTGTTTTCTTTTCATGAGGCGGAGGGGCTGGAGGCGGTGCCAGGCACGACCCCAAATTTTTCGCAAAGGGCCACGAGCGCGTCATCTCCAGGCTGCGGAGGACGCCGGACAGGCACGACCTCCCGCTCGGCGAGCCACTCGAGTTGGCCGCCTGGTCCCATGAATGGCTCGAGGAAAAAGCGGTAGTAGGGAGCCTCTTCGGGCACGCCATCGCGGCCTTCACCAAAGGTTTCCCAATCGATGGAGTCGGCGTCTTTGGCCAGTGGTGAGGGGCCGCGGCGGCCGTAGAGGATAAGGTTGCCGAGACGCAGCGCCAGAAACCGGCGGGGGTCGGCGTCGACCCTCTCCTGCCGTTGGAGAATGGTGCGCAACCAAGTCGCCACCCCTGCAAAATCGGGCGCTACCGAACGCACAAGAGCGTAGAGCGTCTCCTCCAGGAGGGTGGCATCCGTCAACCCGAGCGAACCCCAGAGCGCGGCCCGCGTTGGTTCGTTACCGAATAGGGCCTTGCGGCGGCTGACCCATTGATGAAAATGATTTTCGATAAAGGCGGCATCAATCCGCGCGACTGCGTGGGCGGTAACCGGGGCGAAGTCCCCGGCGTCTATGTTCAGGAGATCGCGCAAGGAGTAGTTGAGATTGCGAAGGGCCTCCGATTCTCCCTTTGTCCCCGCCAAAGCCTTTTGTAGATCGCCTTGGAAACGCTTGAGGTGCTCCCGGCGCACGTCGCGGGGGCGCGGATCGGGATAAAGATCGGGTTCCCGCAGGAGCGACCGTATCTCGCATCCGAGAGCTGCAAGGCGGGCGTCGAGAAGCAGCAGACGATTGGTCTTTGGGTCCTCCCGCACGCGGCGCATCTGCTCCGCTGCCGTGGCAAAGAAAAACTCCGCACCGCCCGTCGCCCGGTCGGTGAGCATTTCGCGGAAGGAACGCAGGCTCGTCTCCCGCTGAAACTGACGGGCGAACGCCTTCTCTCTGAGAATGTTAAGATAGCGCACCGAACCAGGGCTGAAATCTTCCTTCATTTCGGCATCGTTTGGATCGGGCGACTTGTGATCGTGGAGGGCAAAGGTCGTGCACACGTCGGGATCGCGCACCGGCCCAAGTGCGCTGACAATCTCTTCGATGACACCGTAAATGTTGGAATCATTGGGGTTGCGCGCATGGTTGAGCTGTTTGGCCCACCAGGTGAGAATGAGGTTAAGCGGCAGGGGACTCTCCCCTTCCGGATCACGGTAGTATTCTGGCGACATGTAGCGCCACCACATGCGCACACCGCTGATTAGCTGGTCGGCGTTGGGGCAGGCAAATCCCCGCAGGCCCTGAAAAAGGGCGAAGCCGTCCATGTTCAGGCGCTTGGCGTAGGTATTGACAATGGAAGCCGTCTTGCCACGCTTCACAATCTGCTTGAAGAAAAGCACTGGCGTGAAACAGCGCTCAGCCCTTGCGCGGTCCTGGGGGGAGGCGTCCGGGCAACCGGCGCTGGTGCGTGCCTCGCGGATGCGCGCGGGATCGAGAATGATTCTGTTTTCTTTGTTCCGCCGGTCGTTACCGACCCCGGGGAAGTCCAGTAAATCGGCCCGGCCTAAGTAGGTGCGGAGGGTATTCGGACGCTCTGGAGCCTCCGGGAAGGGATGCTCCGGGAGATTTTCCAGGTTCACCGGTATGACCAATTCCCAGACCAGGCCCTGAATCACAGAAAAGGCCTCGGCATCAGTGGATAGGAGCTGCCCACCCGCCGAATCACAGGAAATGAGAATACGTCCTCCCTCCTCCCGCCAGGAAAGTTTTCGGATGAGGTTTTGGATAATCGCCTCGGGCGAATCCGGATTGGTTTCGGGTGCCTTGTAGGCGACCACGCAAGCCCCCATGTTGAGGAAGAGACCGGCCGCCTCAAGGGAGCAAAACAACTCCTTGCCCGCCCAGTTCCCGCCGCGCCCGAGGTGCGCCTCATAGGTGTGGCGCATCTTCTCAAACAACTCCGTCAGCGCCCCGCAACCATCCCACAAAATATCATAGGCAAGGTGGTCCACGACGGTGGGGTCGGCAAGCAACCACTCCTCCATGAAAAGGCCCTCCAAAACCGACTGCAACGCAGTGCTGCTTTCCGCCAGCCCGGTAAAAGGGCTGTCTTCAGAGTTTGCGAGGCTCTCCACGACACCGCAGAGATCAAGCAGGCGCTCGAAGGCGGCGCGATCAGGCGGGCCTTTGCGCCCAGAGGCGTTCCTCGATTTGAAGGTTTGGATGCGTTTTCGGAGTTTTTCTGCATTCCACTGAGTCGGAAGGGCATCATCCGGCCCAAGACACTCGGAGCCATAGCCACAGGCCAAGGCATGCATCAAGTCAGAAGGTGCCACCCACTCCAGGCGAACCGGATGGAGCGGATCGGGCACGGGCAAACGCCCGCCCTCCCCCTTCAGGCTCCCGGCGGTGAAGCGGCTTAGACAGGCCGAACCGTCCATGCCTTTATTAAAGGGGTTGAGCACGCGCCCGTTCATGTGCGGCGGCAACGAACCGGTGTCCGCCACTCGCGGAGCCATGAAGAAAAATGGTAATCCGCCTGGCCAATACAGGCCGGAGCCCTCGCCATCTGTTTGCGCATCCCCCGAGAAACGAGCCCCCGCATCCATGTAAGCCGAAACAGAGGTGGATTTGCCGGTTTGCGAGGGTCCCCATACAGCCATAGCCGGCCGCTCCTGTCGGCGCGCATCCATCATTGTATGCACCCGCCGCCGCAGAGTCGCCAGACGAAAGGCCCACTCCCACGGTGGTAACTGATATTTCCCCTCCCGCTCACGCCCGTGCCGCCAGAACCAGTCGTCGAGCGCATCAGTCAGCAACGGGAGAGCTTCCAGTTTAGTTTCAGACAGGTTAGCGTTATTTCCAGACATTCTTTCGGGTAAGCATGAATTCCCTAAGCAAGCACAAACCGGTTCAAAGAAAAACCCCAAATACTTCCCCCCGTTAAAATCCCTATCATGAGAAACTCAACTATATAATTCCTGTAAATTCAGATTCAGAATTTTTGCTTGCCAAATAGACTCCAAAGTATCTTGTCAAAGAAATCTCTGAAATCGAAGTAGTTCCCCTATTTGCTCAAAGAGAATCAATTATGTGCCTGAGTCGAATGCTTCAGCTTGTTCCTTCCGCTTTCTGCAAATTAGTGGCTCTACGTTGCCTTCTGTGCGTCTTTATCGCTAGCTCTGCGTTTCCTTTGCTTGCGTGCGCCGAAGACGCCGCCCCGCCCCGCCTGAGGGATTTACAGGAAGAGCAGCGTCTCATCAACTCGCACTTGACAACGGCCGTTCGAGAACTCTCCGAAGCGCGCACGGATTACTCCGTTGGCCTCTTTAACAAAGCTTGGATTGGCGTAGGTGCAGCCGGCATTGAGCACGACAATGCCAAACGACTCCTCGACGGACATCCCCAGCGCATTGAGCGATTTTCCGGTTTTTTCGGAGGGGGCGAGAGTACACGACGGAGCCTTCGCGAGGGTTTTGGCGACCTCCACGCACAGTGGCATCGCCTTCAGAGAGACGTGGTTGCGATGGAACGGGACATCGGCCAGCAGCTTGGGATCGACGTAACTTGGGGACGAACTCTTCTCGACTCCCTCAAGCGTATGCGGGATGCAACGACCGATCCCGCGCTAAAAGCCCAATTGGACGCGACCATCGCGCGCCTAGAAGCCGCCGTCCGTTCCGGTAACGCAGAGGCGTTTGCCCAGGCGGTGGCCGAGGGCGAGCGCGTCCTTCGCGATGGCATGACGCGGGATGCCGGAGCCGCTGCCGCCGTTTCAGGAGAAGTGCGGGATGGGCTTCAAAGCCGCCGCAGCCAAGGGCTTGAAGGAAGCTCATCCCAATCTGCGCGCGGCCTTCTCGAAGAAATTGACGCACGTCTCGCCGACCCAAACTTGAGCCCGAACGAGCGAGCCCGGCTCGAACAACTCCGGCGGGAGATTACCCAAGCGCTGGCTTCAGGAGACACCGACCGCCTACAGCGCCTGATCACGACCGGTTTGCCCAGAAGAAGTGAGCCAGGCAGTGGAGCCCCCGGTGGTGCCCGAGCGGGGAATGTCATTCGCGATCATCCGGGAACACCAGCTGGATACATGGCTGTTCGCGACCCCGAAACCGGCGAAATCCGTTTTTTCCGTAGCAGCGACCTTTCCGGTGTCAATGCGGGCTACATTGGCAACCGGGGCGAGCGCCTTGTGAAAGAGGCCCGGGAAACCCTTGAAGAAGTCCCGGGGTCGGGCGGCACCAGCGTGTTCCGCCCCCGCGTGGTTGAAGCAAGGGATTGGTCGCTTCGCATCCAGCAGGTGTCTGAAAATGTCGGTGTAGATGGTTATACCGTGCGCTTTCGCCTGACCGACCGTCTGCACTCCGGCAACTTCCAAGTCTCACGGTGGGAAGTGGTCGGACCGGGGGGCGTGGCGGTTGCAAAAGGACCCGCCGGAAATGAGTTCGAATTCTCTTTTCCTTCGGCTGGGCAATATTCCGTGGTCGCACACGGAGTTACGGATTGGGGAAGCGATTTTTCGATTCGAACCAGCCTGGATGTCGCTTTCTGAGCCCCCAAAGCTCCGGTCAAGCACACTCTATTGAGTGTAGATCGACCGGAATGGGAGAGCTCCAAGCCATTGACTCAAAGGCTTTCGCCCAAATGGCTTTGCAGTTCCCTGCGGATCCAATCCCGAAGCAATTGAGTTTCAAAGAAAAACGAGCTGCCTGACCTACCCGCCCCTAAGCGGTGCATGAAGGCAAGATCACGCTGAGAGGTTTCACCCTCAAGGACAACCTCACCATTCGCATCTTTAACGACGTAGCGAAAATCCAAACGGGGCGGAAAAAGCGTTTCAACGAAACGAATATCCTGTCCGGTTCGAGTACGCCATGGTTGAATTTCTCCAGCCAAATCAATGTCGGTAAAAGTTAGGTGAAGACGGCCTTCGCCGACAAACCGCTCCACAGTCGAGTCAAGAGCCCGCGTAACCTCCCGCTCGAAAACCCGCGCGGTCCGCTCCTCTGTCAACGAGTTCAGGCGAAAATCCCGGAAATCTTGCGGTGACTCAAATTCAATCACCAAGGACTGAGCCTGGGTTATTGCGAGACAACCAACGACAAACAGGGAAATGATTATACCTTTCATGGAATTTCCTTTCGCTAAAATTCATATCAATGAACCAGAGGGAGGTAAGATTATTCCCACGGCAAAGGCTAGGCTAAATCCGATACACGTTTCGTCCCCGACATCGTCGCCACTAGCCGATTCACAAAACACTCATATTCGGAGAAAGCCCTTCGCGAAGGCACATTGGCCCCTGAATCATGCGGGCGATCATGCGGCAACCACTGATATGCTAGTTGGGCTGAGATCTGTCCACTTGCAGCTTCTCCGAAACCACAGTAGGGATAATCCTGGGGAGTTTTGGCCATTCCGGCACGCACCGCATTCAGGTCGATGTAGGCTGCCACAACCTTCAGCGCAGACGACTTTGGTTCGACAAGCACACTGCGAAACCGCTCCGCCCAAAAGGTCCCGACGGTCTGGTAGTGCTTGTTGTACCAGAAAGTAAAGCGGGTCTTGAATTCCCGCATAAAAACCGAGATGTCCCCCATGCGCGCCGTAAGTTTCGCGCGAATAACGGCGGCCCGGTCACCTCCTCGTTCCAAAACCATTGTCAGCTGATCGGCGTCCACCCCCAACGTCGAAGACCGTCGCGTGCCATAGAGCGCCAGAAATCGTTCAATAAGGATTTCATCAGAAACGACTTCCTTCGCCCGCTCCGGATCAATGTGAAGCAAAACATGAAAATGGTTTTTCAGGAAGCAGAAGGTGATCACGTCCAAACCAGCAAATGCCGCCTGCGTGCGAAGAATTCGACGCAACTCTTTCATTCCATGGTCATCGATCAAAAAACGTTTTTGGACGACACGCGACATGACATGTAGACACGTTTCCCCATCGATCAAAGGTCTTTGATTATATTTGGACATAATCTCAACCCTAGTTGATTTCAGTCGTCCGTCGATAAAAAGTTTCAGAAACTTTTTTTTCTCGTCAGCCACTATCCGCAAGGTAGTTTGGTCCAATGTCACAAACTAAGAGTGCCCCGGGACGGCTGGCTGGCGAGATTCCCTATGAAGGTTTGGTGCCGTGTCGCGCCGGGTTGGAAGATTTGGTCGCACAGGAGATGCGAGATCTGGGCATAACGGTTGATCGCGTGGGACGAAGAGCGGTTTTCTTTCAAAGCAACAAAGCGGGCATTTACCGAATGAATATGGCCCTGCGGACCGGCTTGAATGTCCTTATCCCCATCCGAACCTTCAATGCGCGAAATTATGACATGCTCTACTACCAGTCGCGTAAGACAAACTGGCACAAACTTTTCTCCGTAGACAAAACCATCCGCATCGATGTAAATGGCGGTTCAAACACACTCAATCACTCGGAGTATGTTGTTCACCGCGTAAAGGATGGAATCGTCGACACCTTCCGAAAACTTTGCGATGGAGTCCGCCCTTCGATCAACAAGCGGAACCCTGATGTTCATGTGGTGGTCCACCTTGATGAAACAGAGGTCACGCTTGCTTTGGACACTTCCGGAGCCCCACTTTTCAAGAGAGGTTACCGGACCCGCCACGGCGGTGCCCCCCTGAAAGAAGACTTGGCAGCCGCCATTTTGATGCTGAGTGAGTGGAACGGAAATCAACCCCTCCTGGATCCCATGTGCGGTTCCGGGACGTTCTTGTTTGAGGGTTGGATGATCGCGACACGGCGTGCACCGAATCTCGACCGATGCTTCGCCTTTCAATCTCATTTTGATTACGATCCCGCTTTGCATGAGGCCGAGCGCGAAAAACTGCGTAAAGCTGAGATGGTCACTCAGCCCAACTTGCGTCTCTCCGGCTACGAACGGGATGCGGAAACCCAGCAAATTGCCCGTGAAATCCTCGTGGAAAACTTTCCGGAAGCAGCCATCCACATAGAGAAGCGAGACTTCCGCGAGCCTGCTCCCCGAACGAGCGGGCACTTTGTGGTGACCAACCCCCCCTATGGGCATCGCCTCGGTTCACCCGCCCAGGCGGAGGAGCTTCACCGCGATTTGGGCGAGTTTTTGAAAAAGCGTTGCCCCGATTCAACGGCGGCGGTCTTTTCAGCAAACCGCCCCGCACTAAAGTCGCTCGATGTCCAACCGGACAAAGTCTGGACACTTTACAATGGTGCGCTCGAAGGACGCCTTCTCCGCTTTACCGTGTAATGTATCGGCAAGGAAACCAATCTGAATCCGTTTCGATGATAACACCCGACTCCGCCGATTCCCTCTCGAACCAAGCTCGCGCCCTCTTGGCCGGCACTCAGGATCCCATTGCTAACGCAGCGAACTTGAGCGCCTTCATCTTTCAGAATATTCCGCTGCTTAACTGGGCCGGGTTTTACCGTTTGGTTGACGGGCGGCTTTTGCTCGGTCCTTTTCAGGGAAAGTTTGCGTGCGTGGAAATTGCTTTGGACAAGGGTGTCTGCGGAAAAGCGGCACGAGAGCGCAAGACCCAAGTGGTGGGAGATGTGCTCAGCTTTCCCGGACATATCGCTTGCGATGCCGCATCCCGCTCTGAAATCGTGGTGCCCCTGATTACCCAAGAGGGTCGCCTACTGGGTGTCCTCGATATCGATAGTCCGGTTGCTGACAGGTTTCAGCCGACGGATGTTGAACTCATGGAGGAGTTCGCCGCCATCTTCCTCGCCTCTATAAGCGACAAAACGGAATCCTTTTAGCTCAGCGAGGTTCGGGCAATCAATCAACTTTTGCTGGTGGCCATTTCCCCACGGGGCTGGACGGCTTGCCGTGCCAGGAAGGACTGCACGCGCAATACAGCCCCATGGGTGGTTACGTAGACAACTGGAATGAGGAGGAGAGTGATGAGGGTTGACGCCGCCAAACCGCCGATGACTGTGCGCGCAAGAGCAGCCTGGATCTCGCCGCCAGCTCCGTAACCGATGGCCAAAGGTAGCAGCCCGAGGATGGTGGTGCACGTGGTCATCAAAATCGGGCGGAGGCGCAAGCGGCCTGCTTCGATCACAGCTGGCACCAATTCCAATCCACGCTCCCGACGCATGAGGTTGATGTAGTCCACCAAAACGATGGCATTATTGACGACGATTCCTATCAACATCACCAGCCCCATCAGGCTCTGAATATTGAAGGTCGTGTTGGTGATCCATAGAATGGGGGCCACGCCCACGAGGGCGACGGGGACGGAGAACATGACGATCAGAGGATCGAGGAAACGCTCGAATTGGGCGGCCATGACCATATAAATCAAGGCCATTGCGAGGAGTATCGCGATCGTAAAGTCGCGCCGCGCCCGTTCCTGCTCCTCGTATTCCCCGCCAAAAGAGATGGAGAATCCCGGAGGCAGCGGAAGGTCGCGTAAGGACTCGCGGATGGCTCCGACGGCTTCACTCAGGACGACGCCAGTTTCCAAATTGGCCGTAACATAGTTCACACGCTGACCGTTCACGCGACTGATGGCGGCAGCCGACCGAGCCCTCTGTTGAGTCGTTATAGCGGAAAGCGGGATGGTGGATCCATTTGCCGTGCGCACTGCGATGTTCTCCAAATCCAAAGTGGTGAGGCGGTCATCCGGGCGCAGCCTTACAAGGATGTTGAATTCTTCGCCCTGCTCGCGGAAAACGCCGGCCCGACCTCCCCCCACACTCAACTGAATTGCTTCAGCGACCTCTTGGACAGTCAGGCCCATGGCCGTTACACGATCCCTGTCAATGAGGATACGCTGTTCGGGTTGGCCGACGTCCTCTTCCCGGCCCACGCGCACGTCGCGCACACCGGGTATGCCTTCGATACGATCGCGGATATCCCGGCCAATATCGACAGCCAACTCCTGATCAAAACCCGCAATCTCAATCTGCACGGCCTCGTCGCTATCGCCTCCGCTGAAAAGCCGTCGCAAAATCCATAACCCGGACTGCGCCCTGACTTGCACTTGCACGCCCGGTACCACACCGCTTACAGCATCGCGAATACGGTCGGCCAATTCCGCACTGCGGATGGTGCGGTCCTCCGGATTGGGAAGGGCAATATCGATCCGGGCCATCCCCCAGCGCATATCGCTGAGTACATTCTCCACGCGAACACCCTCCAGAGCCGCCATGACGACCTCTTCCAGTTCGTTGAGGTAACTACGGACCACAGCGACATTGGTCCCCTGGTCCATTCGCAAAGTCACACGAATTTCGTTTGCATCCGTCTCCGGTGCCAACTCTACAGGGACAAGACGAAACAAATAGATGGATCCGACAATAAGGGCACCGGTTGTCCCCAAAACCACCAGACGTTGACGCAAGGCAACTCCGACAAAGCGGGCATACCGGTGTTCGACCCGGGCGAACCATTCACGGAAGGAACTCCGCCGACGCACCTTTGAGTTGGGAGCGGCAACCTTCTCCTTCTTGAGGACGAGGAACCGGCTGGCTAACATCGGGACGAGGGTCAGCGCAACGAAGAGCGAACAGACAAGCGAAAACACGACCACCAAAGCCAAGGCCATGAACAGCACGGCTGTAATCGTGGTCATAAACACCACTGGCAAAAAGATCACCGAAGTCGTGAGCGTGGAGGCCACAATCGCCCCGGCCACCTCCCGCGTTCCCACCGACGCGGCCCGGAGCGGGTCTTCCTTATTCTCCTCTCGTCGGCGCACGATGTTCTCCAAGACCACGATTGCATTATCGACAATCAAACCGATGCCGAGGGCCAGGCCCCCAAAAGTCATCTGATTCAAGGATAAACCAGAGAAGAAAAGCAGTCCGAAGGTGGCGACGACAGAGATGGGGATAGAAAGCGAAATAATGCCGGTCGAGGAAACATTCCTTAGAAAGAAATAGAGCACGACTATAGCCAGGAGACCGCCCCACAGCGCGGAGGTGCGGACATTGCTGATCGAACTTTTAATGAACTCGCTTTGGTCGGCCACAACCTGCAGCGAGACATCCGCCCGCTCGGCGTTGATCCGGTCGACCTCTCTGCCAATGGCCCGCGCGACCGCCACAATGTTTGCATCGGCCTGCTTCTGCGCACGGAAAATCACAACCGGTGCACCGTCCACCTCGATGAGCCCGGTGGAGGGCTCAAATGCCGTCTCCACGGTGGCGACATCCCGTACGCGCAGCGGAACACCATCAAAACGCCGGATGACCACGTCTGCAATCTGCTCGATATTTTCGTATTCCGCAAAGGCTCGCACATAGAGGTCTCGCAAGCCGTCTTTCACGACTCCACCCGGAGCGACGGTGCCTTCCCGGCTGATGGCTTGTTGCACCTCCCTTGCCGTAACGCCCGTGGCCCTCAGGCGCTCACGATTGAGATCCACCCGGATTTCGCGGTTGATCCCTCCCCGAACATCTATGCTGCCCACGCCGGGCAGTTGCTCAAATCGGCGGGTTAAGTCGCGCTCAAGGATACGCGTGAGGGCCTCAAGGTCGTGAGTTGGCGAACTCACTGCCACACTCATGACCGGAACCTGGTTCGGATCAAACCGCCAGATTCGCGGAGTATCCATATCCGGAGGGAGCAATCGGGTGACCCGATCAATGGCCTCACGGACATCGTTTGCAGCGTCAGAAAGATCGGTCCCCCGGGGAAACTCCAGACGAACAATCGCAGCACCTTCGGAACTGTTGGAGGTGACCCGGCGAAGATTCTGGATACCGGCAACCGCGTTTTCGATGCGCTGCGTCACGAGGATCTCCATTTCCTCCGGCCCAACATTCGGATAAACCGCGCGAATGGCTAGGGTCGGGAACTCAATCTCAGGGAGAAGATCAATGGGCAGGAAGCGAAGGCCGGAAATACCCAGAGTGAGAATGATCAGATAAACCATCGTCGTCGCCACGGGGCGACGGATGGACAGGTCGGTGAGGTTACCCATGAGGATGCCTGTCGGGGATTAACGGGAAGAAGATGAAGGAGAAAGGCCTTCTTCGCGAGCGGCGGCCAAACGCCGATGGCGCTCCATAAACATGGAAACCACATCATCACGCTGCAAAGACTGCATTCCGATAAGGCGATCCCATTTGATTTCACGCACGCGCACGGATTCCGCCACGCGTCCCCTACCCCGGCTAACGAGATCATGCCCGATAGCCACAACATATTCACCCGGTTGCACCCCGCTCACGCCAACAGTGTGGCGCCCGCGACCGAGGACCTCAACGCTCCGGAATTCCAGAGGAGATGTGTCGCCAGAGCCGCCCTCCCGGTTGGAGAGCAATGCGCGCGCTTCCGTTGCAACGAAAACACCGATTCGACCGGTGCGTGGATCCTCATACAATGTGCTGGAGGGAAGCAGAGTGGATGGCTCGGCCTCCCCGAAAAAGATGCTCACGTCAACAAACATGCCCGAGCGCAACCGACCCTCCAGATTCGATACGCGGATTGTCCCCTCTGTCGAAAAAGATCCCTGCAAAAGAAAGGGAGAGATAGACGTCAAACGGGCTTGGATAACGTCGTCTGGAAAATGATCAGAAAAAATCTCCACCGGATGCCCTGGCTGCATTCGCCCGGCCATGCGCTCGGACAGGTTCACAACGACCCGCACCTCGGTCAAATCCCCAACCATAAACAGGGCGGTATTTGCATCCACGCGCATTCCCGGTTCGGCCATCCGGCGACCCACAACCCCTGTTACGGGGGAACGCACCGTTGCTTGATCCAGCAGCCATTGCCGTTCCGCGACACTGGATCGGGCAGACTCCACCATCGCCTGAGCCCGCGACTTCTCCGCCCGCGCAATATCGACTTGAGCGCGCTGCCGATTTAGCTCCAAGTCGCTCACAAAGTTGCGGTCTGCCAATTGAGTGGTGAGCCCCAACTCAGCGTCCAGCTCACGCAAACGGGCCTCGGCCTGAGCGGCTGTCGCTTCTTGCAGGCGAAGCGCTGCCTGCGCTTGTCGAAGTTGCTCCTCCAGTGTGCGGGAATGGATCCTCACTAAAGGATCTCCTTGGTTTACGGCATCTCCATCGTCGACAAGGACCTCTTCGATCCGCCCGGATACCTCAGGGTTGACAACAACTTCATTTCGGGCGCGCACGATGCCGTTGAGTCGTTGTTCCAGAGGCAATCGCCCCTGTTCAGCCATGACGACCTCCACGAAGGGCGTCATGGCCGGGCCTCCGCCCCAGGGGCCACGAGCTGCCGGCGAACCGCTGGAAGTAGATTCGGTCGTCGCATCGCGATCTCCGCAAGCAGCGAGAAGAAGAACCCCGACCCCCGCAAGAGTGAGGCGAAGGAATGTTTGCCTGAGCAAGAAATCCATCAAAAAAGTCTGTTTGTGATCGTTGTTAGTTAGCGGGGTTAACAAGATTGAGCCCAGATCGTGCCAAAGTATTCCACGCCAAGATTATCTTCCGCAAAATTAGGTAAGCCAGCAGATGTTTTCGATCTTTCGGGCGAGTTTGGCGTCTTTTTCTGTTATCCGGCCGCCCTCATCGTGAGTGGTTAGCCGGATCGCCACCCGATTGTAGACATTTGTGATCTCCGGATGGTGATTCATATCCTCGGCCTCGTAACTGATGCGCACGACAAAGCTCATGGCCTCGCGGAACGAGCCGAAAACAAAAGTTTTCACGAGGTAGTCGTCTTCGACTGTCCAGTCCGGCAAGCCACTCAAAACCACCTCAATCTCTGTGTTGGATAACGGTTGGGTCATTCCTCCATTAAAAGACGGCCCGACCGGAATTGTCAAAGCGTGCAAAGTAATGTTTTCCTGCCAAAATCGAATCAACGCACGCGATGATCAATCCAGACCAACGACCCCTCCGGAACGGCCTCAAAAAGGCGGATAAGCTCGGGATCCGGAAGGAGCAGGCACCCTGCGCTCACATTCGCCGTCCAAGCGTCCGGGCGGTTGGTGCCGTGGATATAGATAAAGCGGGCGAAGGAATCCACGCCGGGACCGGCGTTTCGGCCCTCCTCGAGACCCCGCAGACGCAGGATGCGCGTAGTCACCAGGCTCCTTTGCCCGGGGCCGGCGTCTGGGCGTTCAGAGAAGTGGAGACCGGTGTCCACACGCCCCACAAAGACCCGGCCCGCCGGAGCACCGGCACCGATCTTATCCGCCACCACATGCAGACCGAGGGGGGTGCCTTCGCTGTTTTCCGTGCAGCACGGCGGTCGACGGCTCCAGGAAAGCGGAATCTCACTCACCGGCGCACCCGCCCGGTAATGAGTGAGTTTTTGCTCGCCAAGGGAGGCGATGAGCACATGGAGTGAGGGGTTTAAGCCGAGAGCCCGCAGCGTGCGGTTGAGCGGGTGTCGGTTATTCGTTTTCTCCCATGGCATATCGAGTAGGCATCATCGGTGCGACCGGCGCAGTCGGTCAAGAGTTCCTCCAATTGTTGCATGACCGGCGCTTTCCGGCGTCGTCTCTGCGGCTCTTCGCGTCGGCCCGTTCGGCGGGTAAAACGCTCTCTTACGGTTCACACGCCTACACCGTGGAGGAAACCCGCGAGGAGATTTTCAGTGAACTCGATCTCGCCCTCTTCAGCGCCGGGGCCGACACCAGCCGCCGCTTCGGGCGCCTCGCGGCGGCGAGTGGATGTGTCGTGGTCGACAACAGCTCCGCCTTTCGCATGGACGGGGATGTGCCGCTGATTGTCCCCGAAGTGAACCCCGACGCCGCCCGCGCGCACGTCGGCATTCTCGCCAACCCCAATTGTTCGACCGCCATCACTCTCATGGGGCTCTATCCGCTCCATCGCAAATTCGGCCTCAAGCGCTTCTTCGCCTCCACTTATCAAGCTGTCTCGGGAAGCGGCGTGGAAGGCATGGAGGAGCTCAACAACCAGATCCTTGCCTGGGCGGGCGGCGGGGAAAGCGCGCCCGCCACCTATCCGCACCCGATCGCCTTCAACCTCATCCCGCACGTCGATAGCTTCACCCCCGGCGGATACACCAAGGAAGAGCTGAAAATGCTCCAGGAAAGCCGAAAAATCCTCGGTCTGCCGGAACTGGCTGTCTCCGCTACCTGTGTGCGAGTGCCCGTGATGCGGGCGCACTCCATTGCGGTAAATGCGGAGTTTGAGCAACCCGTCGATTTGGAGGAAGCACGCGCCGCGATTCGCTCATTCAGCGGCGCGGAGCTAAACGACACACCAGCCGAAAACGGCTACCCCACCCCGCTGCAATACGCGGGGAAATTCCCCTGTGGCGTTGGCCGCCTGCGGCTCGATGCCGCCTTTCCCAACGGCCTCGCTCTTTGGATTGTCGGCGACCAACTCCTCAAGGGTGCCGCCCTCAACGCCGTCCAAATCGCCGAACTCCTTCACCAACAAGGAACCCTCCGGATCGGATAAAGGAACGGCTTCGAATCGATTGGCCGAGGGCTTCAACGGCGCCCACGCAAGACGCAGACGTCTCCATCCAGCGATCCGCTCTCTGAAAAAGCAT